>NZ_JAWLRY010000010.1:0-149494 GCF_033142325.1 Rhodococcus sp. IEGM 1370
GAGGGTTGCGAGATCGACTGAAATCAATCACACCGTGGCTCTAGAACACGGTGGTCCGACTATCGGGGACCTGCCAGATTCACATTTAAACAAGTTCAGGAAAAGCCTCATACTTATGACGACGGTTGTCGAATGCGGTCTTAGTGCCCTCTAGGACGTCTAGTGCAAACCGGGCAACATCTAGCTCGGCGATACTCCCACTGCTTATCGTGAATTTTCCGTTCTCCGCTTCGCAGAGAATAATTTGATCGGCATCTCCAACTATCGCCAGGTTTGCATTATGGGTAACTACAATTGTCTGCCTTCGGCCCGCGGCTTCATGTATCGCCGGTACAAGCTTGGACGCGATTGTGGCGTTATCGAGGTTTTCTTCAGGCTGATCCAACAAAAGAGGCGTAGATCTTTGATCGACAACCAGATAAAACAGTGCGAGAAGAAGGCCGCGCTGTCCAGGCGATAGCTGAGACAACGGAACACCATCCCCTGTCAGCCCGAACCGCACCTCTAACCATGCCAAGTCGAATATGCTTATCAGAAAGTCCTCTAGCTCAACGTTTGATCTCAGCGCAGACTCTGGATGCCTGAACGTGGCCGACGCCTCCCCACGCTCCGCCTCAAGACGGTCAAGAATTTCCGGGAGTTGAAACGAAATCTGAGCCCAGCCAGTATCTTCGATGCGCTGCGGCAGTGCATTCAGCCAATCCGGATAGTCGCCATTTCGTCGGCCATCTAGAGAACTCGACATTTCATACCACGACGGAAGCACTCGAAGCTCGGCCTGGAACTCCAGTCCTACATTTCTGACAATTTCAGACTCCCTAATAAATCTTGAAGCTGGCGCATACATTCCCTCAACCCCAAGCAGTTGGTCAACCAGCGATTCGTGAATCAACTTGGATTGCTCGATCAACTTTTCTCGCGCTTCAACCATCTGGCTGGGCGCGTCAGCGATCCGATTCCTCAGCGCTTGAAGCCCGTACAGAGAATCCTGGTCAATTTCCGAGCCTAGAAGTGCTTGTAGGCGCTCTTCTGACTGCAAGATCCGCTGACGAGCTCGCTCGCGTGCGCTGTCAGCTGACGCGAGATCGCCGGCGTTTACTGATCGCTGTCGGTCATTCTCTACTATTTCGGCTGCTAGATCTTCGTGCTCAGCCTGGACTCCTTGAAGGCTATTTGATTCCGCATCACGCCATTCTTCGTATAGGGAATCATCCACCACGACTTGGACGTAAGGACGGGCGACGCTGTTCCCCATAACTGATTCCGCTTCGACATTTAGGCGCGCGGTGTCAGATACCAGGTTTCGTGCTTGTCGGCTCACAGTCTCCATGGACGACAAGCTATTTCGCAATGCCGCCTGCCGTTGCTCGTTCTCATTGAGCCTTTGCACGAGCCTGGACCGCGTTTGCTCGATCTCTACCGCGTGTGCCCTCAGTTGCTCAACCTTATTGTCCTCGCCACGCGTCGAATCCATAGCCGTCAAAGCCTTTTGATCGGAGGCCACAGTTTCCCGCGCGGCCATAACCTCGCCTTCCTTCAGCGCGATGCGACTCTCCAAATCGGACAATTCATGAGAAGAGCGGAATCTCGCCAAATTCGCGTACGTTCCGACATGCTCGCGAAGCCCAGAGCGCAACCGGTCAATATCCTCTTGTGAGGTGCGGGTCTTCTGCTGAAGTAACTCGCTAAAGGTCTTTTCGCCGGCACGTTCATCCTCTCCAAATATGAGTGAAGAGAATCGTACGAAGTTCGTCTTCAAACTCGTCAGACTCGCCTGCGGTTGGACCCGCATTGCAAACTCGTTCGACAAAGGCCTGCGGCAAGTACTCGACAGAAATCGGAGCCGAACGGTCACACCCCTCGGCTAAACCAACACGCCGCTTCACCGTTGTCGCCCATTGCACCTGCGCATAGTAGGACTGAGCAATTTTCAAATTTTTCGAGCTGAGAAAGCGTGAAGAATTCAGGAACGCAAACTCATTCGAACGCGATGAGTTGCCAGCTAGAGCAATACAGTCCAACAACGCAGATTTTCCTTGACCCTTATTCCCGACTACTGCCACGAACCCGCTATTTAGGTCGATGTCGTGACTGAAGATTTGCTGATCGGGATCGTCCGACTTGACCGCGAACGACGAGATGAACCGCTCCGGATTCTTTCGAACCCTAGAAAGGGAGGCAGGTTCGAGACCTACAAACACCCGGCGATCGAACTCCTTTAGAGCATAGGACAATCCTGCAAATGTCGGTGACGTGTTCATCCACGTCAAACACGCCCCCAGCCGCATACTCTCTTTGGAGTCTGAGAAGTTATGAGCATCACTGCAATCAAGAAGTCGATGGTTCACGTTATCACTTCGAAGCTTCGCCACATTTGGCGCCCAATCGGAGATATTCTTAAACGCAGTAAAGATTAAATCGGCTGAGTTTATAACGTTCTTCTTAGCAGCAATTGATTGGTCATTCCATTTTATGTCAGCCCATTCCGTCTTGCCAATTCCCAGCAATGTCCGACCTCGAAAGTAACTCGTATCCAGCGCAACTTGAACAGCATCAAACGACACGTTTATATTATTGAATCCCTCTATAAGATCGGATCCATAGTCGCCCAGACGATGATCTGGAACTGTTTTCTTAATGCTTTTACCTAGGTCTTGCAGAGATTCGCGCGTAATTACGCCTTGCCATGTTGGCACGGCTGCATCCAGCGACAGCTTGGCTTTAGACTGGAGCGCGTAAAGAAACTGTGCACGAATGACTTCAGGCGATATTGCAGGATCAAAGATTACGTGCAGATTTACGCGCGACAAGTCGCCATCGGTGCCCCCGAACTGGTCGAGCCGCAATTCGACGACTGGAAAAACGGCATCCAAGTTCGCGAGGCGGCCCGCTTTACGAGCTTCAAGGACACGCTCATAACCGTCTAGAAACCAGTAATCGTTGATCCCTACGACTCCAACATCAGCGGGCAGCGACTCCAGTTCGTCAATGAATCGCGCCCACACATCTTCGGAGTTCCCGCCGTAGCCGTTCACGATCGACGCAGGGGTGTGTATATGCAGATCCCAGATACGCCACTCCGTTCCGCTTGCACGCCTTACGGCAGGTACTGGCATGTTGCCCCTCAGTCGTCGTTCCGTTGGCCAGCCGATAATTGCCACAACCCCAGGGAATCTTACCCGGCGGCCAGGGGCCCGACTTTCAACGGGGTTCGACTCGCGCGCCGAACACAAGATCGTAAAGTTGAGAGTTCTCCAAATTATCCCTCCTTTACCCGATTCGTATTAGCGCGAAAAGTACTAGTTTCAACTGCCGCATGCGACCCACCGGCCAATATGAAATAAGCGCACCGGAATTTCCGAACAGTGAACCGCGATCTACAGATGATTTTTCTCGCCAGGTTTATCCGACTCGGCCAGGAGCCTGGGACCTTCATTAGTTCGCGAGTCAGCCCTCGAAGGCGCGCCTCAGTTCAGCCTCGCTCCCCAACCGATCCTGCAGCCGCGTCAACGTCGTTCGCATCTCTTGAGCCTCGGCGATCTCGGCTAAAACCTTCAGATCGCACTTCCGATACAACTGCTCCACCGCCGGCCACACCTCCCCCTGGGCGTCGCCGAGCCCCGGGCGCTTCACCAGATCCAACACTGCCTGCTCCGCAGTAGTCGCCAATACCGGACCCAACTCGGTATCGATCCGCTCCGCATCCAGACGCGCTGTATCGCGCACAACGAACCGGACTACTGCCTGCCGGTCGACCAACCGAATCGGATCATGTCGCGTCGGCACAGCCAACACAGCCGTCGCCAACGCCCGCGGAATCGCCCCGTGCAACCGAGCCGCGCTGACCCCCATCACGACAGCGTCATCGACGCCGTAGGCCGCAACCGCGATACCGGCCGCCGCTGCCTCCAGGCCAGGCATCCAACCGCCACCCACCTGATCGTCTGGCACCGCCACATAGAAGCCCGTCGCCACCCGATGCAGCAGACCCAAGTCCGTCAGGCGCGCGAGCTCGGCCCGCGGGTGTGCGTAGACGTCAGCCGCTGTCGCGGCCCGCACCATCCGCATCGGAAGCCGCGCGAACTCGGGAGGTAACCCGGTCTGACGGCGTCGCACATCGCTAGTCGTCACAGTCACCTCCATAGAGTGTCGAATATGTAGGCTCCAAGACTACAGAACCGACACTGATTCCAACATCGCAATCCAGGCTTGGTCACTCCCGCCCGGTCCGCAAAGATCCATCTACATCCACACGAATGCTCACCGATGAGTTAGCAACGAGTTGTGACATTCTGTGACACCGAACGCCGAATCGAGCCGCCGAACCGGCAAATCCCCAGGTCACAAGCGACATATAAACCCAGATGGACGAACCGGGCTCGCACAAGAAACGAGCGGCCGAAACAGCCCAAAAAGAGACGGCCCCAACCGTTTTCGCTGGTCAGGGCCCTCTCGTGGAGCCTCCTAACGGGATTGAACCGTTGACCGCTCGCTTACAAGGCGAGTGCTCTACCGCTGAGCTAAGGAGGCAGTGAAGCGAAGCCAGCATATCCGTTCATCGGACGCTCAGTAACAACAGGTACCTTGTCCGTGGATCACCCCAGCAACGTGTAAAGACGGTCATGACTTTCCTGCAAGACCTGACGGCTTCGCTGAGCCGTCTCACCGGTGAGCGTCGGGCCACCATCGATACGCCGACCGCAGCACCGTCGCCCCTTCGTCCGATCGATCTGACCGACGATGCGTCGGTTGCGGAGGTGCTGGACCTCGCGGTTCGCGTCGGCGAAGTGCTGTTGGCCTCGGGCACGGCAGCGATGGATACGGCGACTCAGGTGCAGTACATCGCCGCGACGTACGGCCTCGCGCGATGCGATGTCGATGTCACGTACAACTCGATCACCCTCAGTGCTCACCGGGGCCCGACGCGTCCTCCGGCGTCGACGATGCGCATCGTGCATTACCGCTCGATGGACTTCACGCGGCTGGCCGAGGTCGACCGTCTCATCCGCGCTGTGCGCGTGAAGATGGTGCCGCCGAGCGCGGCGCTCGAGCGGCTCGACGAGATCACCAAGGCTCCGCACCCGTACAACCGGTGGATTGCGACGCTGGCGTGGTCGGGCATGGCCGCGGCCATCAGTGTGTTGCTCGGCGGTGGCGCGTTGGTGGCTGTGGTCAGCTTCCTGACGACGATGGTGATCGACCGCATCGGACGCGTCCTCAACCGTGCGGGCCTGCCGTTCTTCTTCCAGCAGGTTGTCGGCGGCTTCGTGGCGGCGACACCGGCGATCACGCTCTACAACTTCCAGGACCAGCTGAACATCAGCATTTCGCCGTCGCAGATCATCGCGGCCGGGGTGATCGTGCTGCTCTCGGGGCTCTCGCTCGTCGGCTCGGTGCAGGACGCGATCACCGGTGCCCCGATCACGGCGGTGTCGAGATTCTTCGAAGTGTTGATGATGACGGGCGGCATCATCGCCGGCGTCGCGACATCTCTGCGGTTGGCCGCGCTGATCGGCAGCGATCTGCCGCAGATCAGCAACCTGGCCCCACCGGACATCCTGCAGGTCCCCACCAAGGTGATCGCCGGCGCAGCAGCGTCACTGTTCTATGCACTGGCCTGCTACGCCGAGCGTCGCGCGTTGACGGCTGCCTTCATGGGCGGCTTCGCGGGATCGCTGGTGTATCTGCTCTCGCAGACGCTCAATGTGGGACCGATCATCGCCTCGGCCATCGCTGCCACCGTCGTCGGATTCGCGGGTGGTCTGTTGGCTCGTCGTGCGCTGATTCCGCCGTTGATCGTCGCCGTCGCGGGCATCACTCCCCTGCTCCCCGGCCTGGCGCTGTATCGAGGTCTGTACGCGATCCTCAACGACCAGCTACTGCTCGGCATCAGCTCGTTGTTCGCGGCGTTCGGCGTCGGCTGCGGCCTGGCCGCCGGTGTGACACTGGGTGAGTGGGGTGCCCGCACCCTGCGTCGACCACGCATCATCGCGCGCACGGAAGAACTACTACGCCCGACGCTTCGCCGCACAGAAGAACCGCGCCGACCGACTGTTCGTCGGCGGCGCGGTACGAGTCCTTCGTAAGAGGCGGAACTCAGGCCTCTGTGCTGGGGGTTCCCTCAGCGGATGCGCGTGCAGCAGCGTCGGCCTCCATGGCCTCACGCAGGCTGCGCGGACGCATGTCGGTCCAGTTCTTCTCGACGTACTCCAAGCACGCGGCGCGGGTGTCTTCACCGAAGACGACACGCCATCCCTGAGGGACCTCGGAGAACGTCGGCCACAGCGAATGCTGGTCTTCGTCGTTGACCAGCACGAAGAAGCGTCCGTCTTCGTCATCGAACGGGTTGGTACTCATCTCGCCTCACTCGTCGCGAACGTTTGGTTGGTAAGTCTGCACCGTGAGGTGCCACACGACCCTAGCAACGCAGGTCGAGCCGTGGTGCCGTCAGGCCTTCAAGAAGCCGAGCAGTTCCGCATTGACGGCCTTGGGGCGCTCGAGATATCCGTAGTGCCCGGCGTCCGCTATCTCGACGTACCGAGCACCTGGAATGGCGTCGGCCAGTTCCTTGCCCAAGTACGGCGGGATCATCCGATCGTCGGCGAATCCGACCGACAGGCACGGCACCGACACGCCGCGGTAAGCCGCAGTTCGATCGAAATCGTCCTCCATGCCCAGCTGAGCGCGCACGCCGGCGGACGGCGAGGAGGCGGAGAACTCGAACAGGTCGAGCCAGTCGCGTGCCCCGCGAGAATCACGCAACGTCGCAGGCGACAGGTTCATCACCGCTGTCACCGCAGCCGAATAGGTTCCCGGGAGCTCGACGCGCTTGTCGTACAAGGCTCGCTCGCCGTTGGCGAGAGTCTTCTGAAATTCGTCGACTCGGGCGTGGCCGGCGAGGAAGACCGCTTTACGAATCAGGTCGGGCCTACTCAGAGCGAGCTCCTGCGCGACGCGTGAGCCCATCGAGGTTCCGACGACGTAGGCCTTCTCGTCGCCGTTGCGAACAAGTTCGATCAGGCCGGCGGTATCGGCGACCATGTCCTCCATGGTGATGCCGTGCGTGCTCTCCGACGACGGCGCAATGCCGCGATTGTCGAAAGTGCACACCCGGTATCCCGCTGCTGTGAGAGCGGGCACCTGATGCAGCTCCCACACACGGCCCGGGCTACCGGTGCCCATGATCAGAACTACCAGGTCTCCACTGCCCTTGACCTGGTAGTTCAGGTCGATGCCGTTGATCTTGGCGATAGGCATACGTCTCCTTACTGCTGATTCGTCCGTCGGGGATCGTATCGTCCGACACCGACACGGGGTTACTCGAACAGCCAGTGGGTACCTGGTGTTACATGACTGACGAGAACGTAGCGGGCGAAGCACGCAAGGGATTGCTCGACGGAATCAAGGGCAAGGCCAAAGAGGTCGTGGGCGCGGTGACCGGCAACGACTCGTTGACGGCCGAGGGCCAATTACAGGCTGCTCAGGCTCGTGAACACAAGGAGGCCCAGGCCACGGAGCGGGTCGCCGAAGCGCAGGCCACCGAAGCCGCCGAGGAACTGGCCGACGTTCGCACGTCAGCCGAAAGCCGCCGAGAGGCCGCAGAGGCGAACGCCGCGGTCACCGAGGCGCAGGCAGATCGGGTGCGTGAGACGCAGGTGGTCGCGGCCGAGCAGAACAAGCGCGAGACCATAGCGCAGGAGCGCGCTGCCGCTGAGGTCGACGCGACCGCCGAGCAGATCGAGGCCGAAGAGGACCGGCGCATCGAGCAGGCTGCTGCGGACTCCGACGAAATGGTGGCCGCACAGAAGCACCAGGAGGCGCTTCGTCAGGCCGAGGCCGATCGCAAGAAGGCCGAAGAGCTCCGCAACCAGGCCTGAACCACTACTGCAAAACAGGAGTTTCGTTTCATGAGTGTCCTAGCCATACCGATGACCATTCTTCGCATCCAGTACAAGATCGCTCGAATTCCGTTGCAGCTCATCGAGACCAACGTGGTCGAGAAGATGAATGCGGAATCACCCGCGCGCCTGCTGTACGAGCACACGCTCGGTTCACTGGACCGTGCCGTCGGAAACCTGTTGGGAGACAAGGGACTCGCCGATCGCGGCGAAACCCTGGTCGACAGCACCGAGAACCGTGCCGAGGCAGCGCGCCTCGACGCCGAAGCTCGCGCCAAGAAGGCCGCAGCCAACGATGAACTGAAGGTGGCTCGCGAGACCGCCGAGAAGGATCGCCGCGCAGCCGACGCCGCCGCCCAGGAAGCCGCACGTGACGCCCGCCAGGAGGCCGAGCAGCGCAAGCGCGAGGCCGCTCAGGATGCCGAGCGTGAAGCCGCCGCCAAGAAGAAGAAGGCCGACGAGCAGGCCGCTGCCACCGCGAAGGCCGCAGAGGATCGCAAGAAGGCGCAGCAGGCTCAGGTCGACAAGCAGGAGAAGCTGGCCGCCGCGCCGTCCGAGGCCGAACTGGCCGAGGCCGCCGAGCGTTCCGACGAGGCCGCCGCCAAGAAGGACGAGGCGGAGCGCATCGAGAAGCTGTTCATCGCAGAGAAGAACAAGGACTGACTTCGGTACTGTCGGCGAATTACCGATCTCCGGCAGGACCTCACACCCTTTTTGCCGACTGCGCGCCCCTACTCGCATCAGAGCATGGGCGCGCAGTCGTCAATTGGGGCGCGCGCTCCCCGCCCACCACTTGATCAATCGAGGACGCGGGCGAGAAACGCAGTAATGTTGTCTTCGACTGCCGCGGTGCGGGTCTCGACATCGAAGTCTTCCTTGAATTGACGGCCCAACGCGGGAGTCTTCTTCTTTCGCGCGTAGAGCGAGCACGCGAGGTCCGAGCAGATGTAGGTACCCACCGTGTTGCCGCGCCTGCCGGATTCGCCTGCTTTCGCGGCAGCCATCAGCGAGACCCCACCATTCGCGTGTGTGGTGAGGCAGATGCTGCACATCTGCGCTGTGCGTGGCCCACCGACTTTGTAGCGCAACGAGATTCCACACAGTCGATCCGCGGAAGGAACGACGATGTAACTCCTCCCGGCAAGCTTGGGATCGACCCAACCGAAGAAGTCGAGATCACTCCACGGCACAGCGTCGAACATCTCGGGAAGGGAGAGCCTTCCAGCGTCCCCCTTGGACGAGTTGACGAACGACGACCTGATGTCGCGCTCGGAGATCGGTTCCATGTCACTGCCTCCAGTGCTGTAAGAGTGTGTCGATTCCGTCGAGGATGCGAGCCCAGGACTGCTGCGAGTCGGGCGCACTGTGACCGAACGAGCCCGACGCATCGAGGCTGGCATAGCCGTGAAACACACTGCCGAGCAATCGAACTGCGTGCACCTGATCCTCTTCACCGAGGTCGTACCCCCGGAGGATCGCTTTCATCATTGCCGAGTGACGCACTCCCGCACTCGCAAGAGCAGTCTCGTGATCGAGTGGAAACTGCGTCGCCGCATAGCGACCGGGGTGCTCCCGCGAATAGTCGAGATACGCGTTGGCGACGGCCACCAACGCGTCCTTGCCCGCTCGGCCTGCCAGCGCCTCGGACACCCGATCGGCCAGTTCCTCCAACGCCAGCAACGCGATCCCGACGTTCAACTCGTGCGCGTTCTTCAGGTGCGAATACAGGCTCGCCACTTTGACGTCGAAGCGTCTGGCCAGCTCACTGGCGGTGACGCGATCGAAGCCGACCTCATCGGCCAGATCCGCTCCTGCTGCCACGATGCGCTGCGCGGTCAATCCTGCGCGTGCCATAACGGCCTCCTCGTTCTTTCGAGGACACCGTATCCAAACCTAATAGCTATAGGCAAATTGCTAAAGCAATCAGCGACCCTGCCACGCCTCCCACAGCTGTGCGTATCGTCCACCGGCCGCGACCAGCTCCTCGTGCGGGCCCTGTTCCAGAATCTTCCCGTGTTCGAGGACCACCACGCGGTCGGCGGCAGCGGCCTGCGTCAGCCGATGCGCGACGATCAACGTGCTGCGCCCCCTGGTCGCTGCCTCGGCCGCAGCTTCGAGATCTCGCGCACCGGAACTGCCGGCCTCTGCGGTGGCCTCGTCCAACACTGCGACGGCCGGGTCGGCGAGAACCAAACGCGCCAAGGCCAATTGCTGCGACTGTGCCGCGGTCAACTGGTGTCCACCCTCGCCGACGGCGGTGTCGAGGCCGTTCTCGAGCGCCTCGACCCACGCCCACGCTCCGACGGTGCGTAGTGCGGCTTCGACGTCGTCACGACCGGCATCCGGGGCGGCAAGCAACACGTCGTCGATCAATCGGCCGGCGAACACGTGCACTTCCTGGCTGACTATCGCGACGTGTCGTCGCAGGCCCTCACTGCCCAGCGCATCGAGTGATGCGCCGCCGACCCGTACCGTCCCCGACGTCGACGCCATCGAGCCTGCCGCAATAGCTGCAATCGTGGATTTGCCTGCGCCGGTGGATCCGACGAGCGCGACGGTCTCCCCTGCGCGGACCCGCAGGTTCACTCCGTGCAGAACCTCGTGGCCGGACTCGTACTCGTGCCGCAGATCGGTGACGTCCAAGGTGGCATCGGACGGCACGGAACCGTCGCCGACGGGTCGCTCGTCGGGGATGTCGATGACGCCGACGAGCCGGGCCAACGAGGCTCCCGCAGACTGGATGTCGTCGAACGTGAACAGCAGGGTGCCGATCGGATTGAACAGTCGGTGGAACAGCAGCGCCGCAGCGGTCGTCTCACCGACGGTGACGTTATCGCCTCGCACCAGCAAGAATCCGGCCAACAGGATCACCGACAGTCCGACGCATTCGGCGCGATTGCTTCGAGATCCGAATCGGGTGAACAAGCGGAACACGTCGACGCCGATGTCGCGGGCCTTCGCGGATGCTCTGTCGATCTCGCTCAGGTGTGCCGACTCGAGTCCGTACGCACGAACGGTTTTCGCGCCCTGCATGCTGCTGACGAACGACTGCGCTCGCTCGCCCATCGCCACGCGCTCGGCCGCGTACTTCGGTGCCGAGCGCGGCAGATACCAGCGCAGCGCGAGGACGTACATCGGCAGCGCGACGAGCCCCGCCAGGCCGAGCCGCCAGTCGATGCCGAGCATCGTGATCATGCTCAGGCATACGAGCAGGAACGCACCGACGAGCTGCGGGATCACCTCACCGATCGACTTGGCCATCACCGCGACGTCGTCGCCCACCCGGGAGAGCAAGTCGCCCTTGCCCACTCGCTCGAGCGTGGCCACCGGCAGATGCAGCGCGCTGCGCACGACGGCCTCGCGCAGCGACGCCAGAATGCCCTCACCCAACGTGCTGATGAGATAGCCGCTGAAACCGGTGACGATGCCGCCGACAACCGCGGCCACCGAGATGACGACGACGACCCCGACGATCGTCGACGAGTCGGCCCCGTCGCGGACGCGGTCGACCAAGACCCCGAAGACATAGACCGGCACCAGCGACATCGCCGCTGCAAGTGCGCCGAGAAGCAGCGTGACCGCCGTGCGCGCCCGTCGTAGTTTCAGCTGTTCCAGCAACCACCGACCGGATCGGGCTCCGGTGGCGATCGGAAGAAGTTCGGGGGTGGTCATCGCAGCACCGCGTCCTTGTACTGCGCGTCCGAGGACGCGAGATCGTGGTGCGTTCCCTCGGCGACGACGCGGCCGTCGTCGACGACGAGAACGCGATGGGTCACCGACAGCAGCGCGGGGCTGGTGGTGATGAGGATCGTTGTCTGCGATGTTCTTTCGGTGTGCCGAAGCTCGGCGATACCGCGGGCGATGGCGTGCTCGGTGACGGCGTCGACGGCGGTGGTGGGGTCGTGCAGTACCAGGACCGGGGCGTCGACCGACAGCGCTCGCGCCAACGCCACACGCTGGCGTTGGCCGCCGGACAGGCTGGCTCCGCGGTCGGTGACAGCGTGATCGAGTCCGGCATCGTGCAATTCGACGACGTCGGTGGCCGCGGATGCCTGGAGCACTCGGTCGAGTTCGGCGTCGGGCCGCTCCCGCCCGGCGGTGACGTTGCTGCGGACGGTTCCGGCGAACAGGTCGGTGAGGTGCGGCTCGACGAGAACGGTCTCGCGGGCGCGTCGAAGATCGATCTCTCCCGCCGGAATGCCGCCGACGCGAACAGATCCGGTGTAGTCGGCGTCGGAGATCTGGCCGGACAGCAATGCAGCGAGCGCCTCCCCGTCCTGCGGCCGGTAGGCGACCACGCCGAGCATCTCGCCCGGTTCTGCCCGGAAGGTGAGGCCGTCGAGCGATCGGAACCGAACGCTGTCGACGCCGAGATCGGTCGCCGCGGGCACCGCGGATTCCGACTGCGGCAGAACGTGTTCCGCACCGAGCACCAGGGCCAGTCGGTCGGCCGATCCGCGCACCATCGCCACCACACCGGGAATCCTCGCCAATCCGGTCAGGGGTTCGATGACGAACTGCGCAAGGCCGATGACAGTGATCAACTCACCGACCGAAATTCGGCCCTGTAGCGCGAACCAGCCGGCGGTACCGGCGATCCCGACTGCCAGCAACGCGTTGACCGTTGCCGACAAGCCCTGATAGACGTTGTTCGCGCGAGCCAGCTTCAGAGTCGCCGCCAATGCCGTTCTGCTCGACGTCACGAATCGCTCGGTCGCGGCATTCTCGGCACCGATGCCACGCAGCGGCCGGACACCGCTGACCAGATCGGTGGCCATACCCGACACACCGGCGATCCGGGCCTGCTGGGCGGTGGCTGCGCGGGTGAGCAGTGGAGCGAGGCGCTGCAGCGCGATCAAGATGACCGGGGTCCCGATCACGACGGCAAGGCCCAGGGGAACGTCGATGATCAACAACGCCACAGCCGATGCGACGACCGCGACGGCCGACGCGAAGACCCGGGCGATCAGATCGAGGATCCACGACTCCTTCTCGGCGTCGGACGTCGAGACCGTCAGCAACTCCCCCGCCGACAGCTCGGTACGTACACCCCGCGGATCGAGGACACGACCGGCGACCTCCACGCGCACCAGATGCGCCTCCCGCTCGATGGCGACGACGATGATGCGGGCACCGATCCGCCACGCATACGACAGGGTGACGAACAAGGCCGCCAGACCGACCAGCGAGACGATCATCGCCGTCACATCACCGGTGTCGATGGCCCGCGAGACGATGAGTCCGATCGCCACCGGGACCATCGTTTCGCACAGTTGATGCACTCCGAACAGCAGCGACGAGACGATCAGTCGGGTGCGATGGCGTCGGACGGTGCGTCGCAGAATCGCGGAGCCGGTGGCCGGAGAAGGCTCCTCCACCACTGTCCGAGCATGGCGGAGCGGCACAGAATCGGTCATTTGCTGCAGCCTATGGCATCGGCAAGTGGCGATGGGACGCCACATTTACATAGAGTCGGGACCAACGAACACCGTGTAAGCCCAGCAGAGAGTACGGAGAACACCATGCCTGCCAAGACTTCGACCGACAACGACATCGCCGACGAAGACATCGTCCCACTCGAGTACGAGACGGCCAGCCAGGCTCAGCGCGTCGTCGCGGCCTACGCAACCGATGCCGACGAATGCCGCATGTTGCTGTCGATGTTGGGTATAGATCCTGTTGTGAAGGGCGAAAGCGAGTAGCACCTTCGCAGGACTGGCTCCCCCAGAGATCTACAAGCGGATTGGACAGTTGTGGCTGACGCCTCGCAGGGTTCGGATTTTGTCGTCGTAGCCAACCGGTTGCCGGTCGATCTGGAAAAGCTTCCGGACGGAAGCACCCGATGGAAGCGAAGCCCCGGCGGGTTGGTCACCGCTCTCGAACCGATCCTGCGCGCCAACAAGGGTGCCTGGGTGGGGTGGGTCGGTGTCTCGGACGTCGACGTCGAGCCGTTCGTCGAGGACGGCCTGCAACTGCGTCCGGTCACGATCAGCGAGAAGGAATACACCCAGTACTACGAGGGCTTCTCCAACGCGACGCTGTGGCCGCTCTATCACGACGTGATCGTCAAGCCGGAGTACGACCGCGACTGGTGGAACGCCTACGTCGAAGTCAACCGCCGCTTCGCCGAGAAGACCTCCGAGGCTGCAGCACAGGGCGCGACGGTGTGGATCCAGGACTACCAGCTCCAGCTCGTTCCGAAGATGCTGCGGATGCTACGCCCCGACCTGACTATCGGGTTCTTCCTGCACATCCCGTTCCCGCCGATCGAGCTGTTCATGCAGATGCCGTGGCGCACCGAGATCGTCGAAGGACTGCTCGGTGCCGACCTCATCGGTTTCCATCTGTCCGGCGGCGCGCAGAACTTCCTCTACCTCGCCCGACGCCTCGCCGGGGGAACCACGTCCCGCGGAACCGTGGGAGTGCGGTCCAAGTTGGGCGTCGTGCAGGTCGGCTTCCGAACCGTGCGGGTCGGCGCGTTCCCGATCTCCATCGATTCCGGTGATCTCGACACCAAGTCTCGCTCCAAGGCCGTCCGTGATCGCGCGAAGCAACTGCGCAAGGATCTGGGCAACCCGAAGCGCATCATGCTCGGCGTCGATCGACTCGATTACACCAAGGGAATCGACGTTCGGCTCAACGCGTTTCGCGAACTGCTCGAAGAGGGCCGCGTCGATCCCGCCGAGAACGTCATCGTGCAGTTGGCGACACCCAGCCGGGAACGCGTCGAGAGCTACGTCGCCATGCGCGGCGAAATCGAGCAGCAAGTGGGCCGGATCAACGGCGAGTACGGCCAGGTGGGTCATCCCGTGGTGCACTATCTGCACCGGCCGATCCCCCGCGACGACCTGCTGGCCTACTTCGTCGCTGCCGACGTCATGCTGGTCACTCCGCTGCGTGACGGCATGAACCTCGTCGCCAAGGAGTACGTGGCCTGCCGCAGCGACCTCGGTGGCGCGCTGGTGCTCAGCGAATTCACCGGTGCCGCAGCAGAACTGCGCCAGGCGTACCTGTGCAACCCACACGACCTGGACAGCGTGAAGGACGCGATCATCGGCGCACTGGAGCAGGAACCCGAGGCAGGCAAACGCCACATGCGTGCCATGCGCAGGCAGGTGCTCGCGCACGACGTCGATCGCTGGGCCCGCTCCTTCCTGACCGCACTCGCAGCGCCGGCGGAGGGCACCAACCTCAGCCGATAAATCGCTTTCCCGATACCGTCGACGGCTGCTACTTTGCCGTCGACGGTTTTTTCGTGCATCGAGACAGTGAGGAGGTGGCATCGTGGCCACCCGGACATCGACGGACCCGAGCCCCCGTTCCTCCTCCCCCAAGGACCTCGCATGTCTCCACTCGACCACTACGGCCTCGATCAGCACTGGCTGACCGAATTCGAAAAGCTCTCCCAGAAAACAACTCTCGCCCGCGTCGTTCGCGTCGACCGAGGTGAATTCGACGCCGTCACCGACAGCGGCATCGTCCGCTGCACCGGCACCGGTATCTGCACCGGAGATTGGGTGACACTGGACTCGTTCAGGCTCGCCGCTACCCTCCCTCGCCGCACAGCCATCGAACGCGCCTCCGCCGGATCCACCTCCGACACACAGGTTCTCGGAGCCAACGTCGACACCGTCGTCGTCACGGTGGCGTCGGACACCGCCCTCGATCTCGGTCGCGTCGAGCGCTACATCACCCTGGTCTGGGGCAGCGGCGCCGTTCCCGTGGTCGCGATCACCAAGACCGACAGCGGTAGCGTCGCCGAGGAGTTGGTGCTGGCCGCCGCGCCGGGTGTGGAGGTGTGCACCACCAGCGCGGTCGACGGCAGCGGAATCGACTCACTGACAGCACATCTGCGCGGAACGGTCGCGTTGATCGGGCCGTCGGGATCCGGAAAGTCGACGCTCGGTAACGCGCTGCTGGGTGGTTCGGTTCTGGAAACCGGTGCCACTCGGTCGGCCGACGGCAAAGGCAGGCACACGACGGTGCGTCGAGAATTGGTGCCGATCCCGTCCTCTGCCCTGGTGCTGCTGGACACCCCGGGCTTGCGTTCGGTGGGCGTGCAAGGATCGGAAGACGCTGTGGCGAGCGCCTTCTCCGACGTCGACGAACTCGCCGCACTGTGCCGGTTCGGTGACTGCGCGCACGAACACGAACCCGGCTGTGCGGTGCTTGCCGCCGTCGACGCGGGTGAGCTCACCGAACGACGACTGGGCAACTACCGAAAACTGTTGCGCGAGAATGCCTGGGCGATGTCGAGGCAGGACGCCCGTGCTCGCAGCCAGAAGTTGCGGGAGTACAAGCAGATCTCGAAGTCGCTGCGCGTCAAGTACGCCATCGACGGCAGAAAGCGGTAGGTCAGCTCTCGTCGAACAGTGAGGGACTGTCGGCCTCTGCCTCGGCCTGCCGGGCCGAACTCTCACTGTTCGACGCCTTCCGCACCACCTCGACCGTGGTGGTACGTACCGACAACCGATGACCGTCGTGATGCTCGAGCAACGCCAGACCCTGACGGATCTCGAGCACCTTCCACGGGCCTGCATGCCCGGACGCCTGAACCAGGTCGCCTGGTGCGATCTCGGAAGCCACTGTTGTTCTCCATTCACCGAGCAAGCAATTCGGAGTCGAGCAAGTCTGTGACACACACCCTATCGGGCGCGCCCTGCCCGCATCTCACTTGCTCGTCGAACAATTTAGGAGTACTCATGTAATAGTTATAGAAGTACAAGCATTATCGCGGAGGTGAACGTGGCCGAGTTGACTCGACGACACCGGTATCTCGTGCTCGGCATCTGCTGCTTGAGTCTGTTTCTCGTCAGCACCGACAACACGATCGTCAACGTCGCGCTGCCGTCGATGCGCGCAGATCTGAATGCATCGGTATCGGGTCTGCAGTGGATCATCGACGCATACACGCTGGTCGTGGCATCACTGCTGATGCTCGGCGGCTCGATGGCCGACAAGTACGGCCGCAAGCGCTTCTTTCTGATCGGCACCGGAACGTTCGTCCTCGGCTCCCTGCTGTGCAGCGTCGCACCGTCGCTCGGTTGGCTCATCGCCTTCCGCATGCTGCAGGCCGTCGGCGGCTCGATGATGAATCCTGTCGCGATGTCGATCATCACCAACACCTTCACCGATCCGAAAGAACGTGCCGGAGCCATCGGAATGTGGGGTGCCGTCGTCGGAATCTCGATGTCGGCGGGCCCGGCGCTGGGCGGCATCCTCGTCACCGGTGCCGGCTGGCAGTCCATCTTCTGGATCAACGTCCCCGTCGGGATCTTCGCTCTGGCGATGACACTGAAATTCGTCCCGGAATCGAAGGCCGAGCACTCACGCAAGTTCGATCCGGCCGGCCAATTCCTCATCTTCGCGTTCCTCGTGTCCCTGGTGTTCACCATCATCGAAGGTCCCGCGAAGGGGTGGGGATCGCCGCTGATCGTGTTCACCGGTGCCGTCGCCGTCGGCTCTCTCGTCGGGCTGCTGGTGGTCGAGTCGCGAATCGAGGAACCGCTCATCCAACTGAAGTTCTTCCGGAGCGCGCCGTTCAGCGGAGCGACGGTGATCGCGGTGTGCGCGTTCGCTTCTCTCGGCGGATTCCTGTTCCTCAACACCCTCTACCTGCAGGACGTGCGCGGGTACTCACCACTGCACGCCGGTCTGTACACGCTGCCGATGGCGTTGATGACGCTGATCTTCGCGCCGATCTCCGGTCGCATCGTCGGCACCCTCGGAGCGCGTATCCCGCTGCTCATCGCCGGAATCGGCTTCGTGGCCTCGGCGCTGATGCTCACCCGACTGACTCCGACGACGTCGTTCGCGTGGCTTGCGGTGGCGTACGTGATTTTCGGAATATCCTTCGGCATGGTCAACGCCCCGATCACCAACACCGCGGTGTCCGGAATGCCGCGCAGTCAGGCCGGAGTGGCATCCGCCATCGCGTCGACGAGCAGGCAGGTGGGTCAATCACTCGGCGTGGCCGTCGTCGGATCCATCGTCACGGCGAGCATCGTCGGCGAGATCTCCGACGGCTTCACCGCCGCAGCAGTTCCGGCGTGGTTCGTCATCGCGGGTGCGGGCGTGGTCGTCACCGTGCTCGCCGTGGTCACCACCGGCAGGTGGGCCCGCTCGACCGCCGATCGAATCGACCAACCGGTGCTCGTATGACCGACTCGGAGGCAGCCCTCGTCTGGCGCGAGATGCGCGCGCTGATGCTCGAGAAGCACGACACCCGCCGAGCCGTCGCCGACGCCACCGGGATGAGCTTCCTGCGAGCCAAGCTGCTCACCAAGTTGCTCACGGGCGATCGGACGGTGACCGAGTTGGCCGAGATTCTTGCGTCCGATGCGCCGTACATATCCCTCAACGTTCGCGAGCTGGAGAAACGCGACTTGGTGATGCGCACCGAGGATCCCGACGATCGCCGACGCCGCATCATCGGACTCACCGATGCCGGACGCCGGCTCGCCGCGAAGGCCCGAGCGATCGCCGACGCCCCGCCGCCGGAATTCACGACGGTATCCGCCGAAGACCTGGCGCATCTACGACGGATTCTGCAGCTGCCCTGATTGCTGGGCTTCCCGCTTCAGCGGCGGATGGCGTCGAGTGGTGTGCCGATCTCGACGAGCGCGCGCACGGTCGCCGCTTCCATTCCCGGCGAGCCACAGACCAGAATCTGGCGATCCGGGAACGGCCCCTGCGTGGCGACGACGTCGGCCACACTGCCCTCCCAACAATGCTCGGGCTCGAAAAACTTTGCGCTGGAACCGATCTCGGCATGAATGCGGTCGTTCCATCGATCCGACGCCCACGGCTCGTGCAGTTGGTCGACGACAGGTACCACCGTCAACCACCGCAACTCCGCCGCCATCAACCACAGCATGTCGCCGGCATACAGATCACGTGGCGACTTGCCGCCGACGAACAGCGTCACGTTCGGCGGCTGTAGGCGGCGAGTGAGGTCGAGCAGAATCACGCGCAACGGAGCGAGGCCGGTGCCGCCCGCGATCATCACGACGTCGCGCCCCGAATCGTCGACATGCAGACTGCCCTGCGGATCGCTGATCTGCCACACATGACCGGGCCGCGTCTCGTTAACGATCGAACCGCTCACCCAACCGGCCGGAACGGCTCGAACATGGAATTCCAGCTTCCCGTCTCGCGAAGGCGGCAGCGCCGGTGAGTATCGCCGCGTCAGAGCAGCGTTCTGGGGAACCGTGACCGACACCGACTGGCCTGCCTGAAACGGCACAGCATCGCCTTCGAGTCTGATCACCGCAAGATCGTTCCGAAGGCGATGATACTGAACAACCGTCGAACTCCACGCCTGCATGTGAACCAGGATAGGGGCCGACGCGAAATGCCTCGCACACGCGCGCGGGGTTCGATGCCGTCGCCCCGGTCGAGGCCAGTCGAGGTGCGCGAGGTACGCCGCCGACGCCCCGGTCGCCGCCGCAAAGCGCGCGCGTTTGCCGAACGCGCGCGAAATAGCGACCGATCGCCGACGAATCCGCGCGCACCTGACGAACGCGCGCGCGTTTGCGAGGAGCTGCGCCGCAAAGACGCGGGCTCAACACCCGCGGATCGACCCGACCTCAGCTGCCCAGTCGACGCCCGGTTCGCCACCGCCGTCGCCCCCCGGTCGAGTCCGCAAAAGCGCGCGCGTTTGCCGAACGCGCGCGGAATAGCGACCGATCGCCAGCGAATCCGCGCGCACCTGACGAACGCGCACGCGTTTGCGAACAGTCGCTCAATGTCAAGCTGTCTGGAGTCGGTTGTTGTTGATTCCGACGGTTGCGGGCGGTTGCGGTGTGCAGGGGCGGCGGCGGAACCGTTCGGGGTGTCGGTCGTAATAGGCCTGGTGAGCTCGGTCTCGGTCGGTCCACAGGTTTCGCCAGTTCCCGGAATGGACGTCCGCTGGTGAGAACAGGGCGATGCCGGAATGTTTGTGGTCGGTGTTGTACCAGTCGACGTAGTCGGTGAGGTGCCCGCGGGCGGCATCGATGTCGGAGAACATGCCCGGGTAGTTCGGCCGGTATTTCATGGTCCGGAACTCGGACTCGGAGAACGGATTGTCGTTACTGACGTAAGGCCGGTTGTGGGTGAGCTCGACTCCGTGCGCGGTCAAACAGTTCTTGAGGGTGTTCGAGCGCATCGCTGCACCGGAGTCGGCGTGAACGAATGATGGTGCGCCGTAACGCTGTATGGCTGTCTCGAACATCTCGGCGGCGAGGTGGTCGCTCTCTCGTTCCTCCACACGCCACCCCGCGATCAGGCGGGAGTGGATGTCGATGATCGAGTACGCCTTGAACGAGGCACCGCGCCACGGGGAGTGCAGATCGGTGATGTCCCAACTCCACACCTGACCGGGCGCGGTAGCGGTGTGCACGGGCATCGGGCGCGGGGTTCGGGTGCTCTTCTTGGTCGGTGTCTTCGGGCGGTTGCGTTGGTCGAGGACCGCTGCTGCGATACGCCACCACGAGCGACGGGATGCCATCATCGACCCGTTGTCCCACGCGGTGGCGAAGGAGTGATCGACCGAGTTCCCGGCCTGCCATCCGGTGTCGATCAACGCTTCGACCCGGGTGCGATCGGTGGTGTCGATCCTGCTCGGATACTTCCGATCTCGTTGGTGCACAGGGTGTTCGGTCTTGACCCTGGGGTTGTGGCGGTAGTGCCACGTCGAGCGGGACAACCCGACCAACGTCAATGCTCGACGCACCGATCCGGTCAGTGGGGCCAGTTCGTCGACGAGGGTGTTCTCGGTGCTCAGGAATCGGTGGGATCGGTTCTCGTCGGGGTGTCGTCGGGCTCGGGCACGTTCAGTGTGTGCAAGAGCCCGATAGCTTTTCCCAGCAGCTCGTTGGTCTCCTTGAGCTCACGGATCTGAGCGTCACGTCGGGCGAGTTCCTCGGCGTGGCGCGCCGTCTCGATGGCTCGCCGTTCGACCATTCCCTGCCGGCCCTTCGGTTGCGAGTTCATCGGTTCAGTCTGACGCGGAACCAGCCCGCGGTCCACGTCGCCGTCGAACACCGCCGTCCGCCACCGCGTCATCATTCCTCTCGAGACGGACGGATGCGCCGCCATCCATGGCCCATGCTGGCCATACGGCAACCGGCAGTACTCGAACACCATCTCCCGAATCTGCTCCCCTGTGAACTCAGCACTCAACATGCGATAACCCTCCATAGCTTCTCGAATGACTCACCAGAAGCTTGGCAAAGAGGGAGTGAAGGGCGAACAGTGAAGGGCGAACGGTGAAGGGTGAACCCTCGAATTCAGCGCTGGTGGCGCGGTTTCCAGACCACCAGGGCGTTGCGTTGAATCGGCACCAGGTCGCGGCGATAGCTGGCGTGCACGTTGGCCAGATCCTGAGCCAACTCGGAGACCCGGGCCTGCAGTGCCTCGACCTGATTGGTCAGCTCGATGATGCGCTTGATGCCGGCGAGGTTGACGCCCTCGTCCTGGGAGAGTCGCTGCACTTCGCGAAGTAGTGCGACGTCACGCGGTGAGTAGCGTCGACCGCCGCCGGTGGTGCGATGAGGGGTGACGAGCCCGAGCCGGTCGTAGGTACGCAGCGTCTGCGCATGCATGCCCGCCAACTGTGCCGCGACGGAGATCACGAAAACCTGGGCGTCGGGATCAGCTTGCCCGCCACCGGCTTTCGCAGATCCGCCCTCGGGAGGGACCGACATCACACACCTGCCCACCCGGCCCGCGGGTCGAATCCGCTGGCCTTCTCGGCTTCCAGATAGTTCTTCAGAGCGTCGGTAGCAGCATCGTCGAGTTTCTGCGGGACGGCAACTTTGACGGTCACCATCAGGTCGCCGGTGCCGGACTTCTTCGGGATACCGCGTCCACGCACGCGCAACACTCGGCCGTCGACGGTGCCCGGTGGCACCTTCACTCCGACGCGCCCCTCGAGGGTGGGCACCGACAGCGTGGTGCCGAGCACCAGTTCTCCGTAGCTCACCGGAACGGTCACCGTCAGGTCGTCGCCTGTTCGGCCGAACACCTTGTCGGGCTTGACCCGAACGGTCACGAACAGGTCGCCGGACGGCGCTCCGCGCAAGCCGGCTTCACCCTGACCGGCGAGCCGAACCTTCTGGCCGTCGCTGATGCCGGCCGGGACGCGCACGGTGATGGTGCGGGTGCGGTTCTGCACTCCGGTGCCGCGGCAGTCGACGCACGGGTCGTCGATGATGGATCCGGTACCGCGGCAGTCGTCGCACGGCTCACTGAAGCCGAACGCGCCTTGGTTTCTGTTGACGACGCCTTGGCCGTTGCATTTGGGGCACACCCGCGGGCTGGTTCCGGGCTTCGCGCCGCTGCCGTGGCAGGTGGTGCACGAGGACGGGCTGGTCAACCGCAGGGGAACCGTAACGCCCTGTGCCGCTTCACGGAACTGCAGCGAGGTCTCGGTTTCGACATCACTGCCGCGTCGGGGTCGATTGTTCTGAGGCCGCTGCTGCGCGCCGCGGTTGAACAGGCCACCGAACAGGTCACCGATTCCGCCGTCGCCGCCGCCCTGGCCGAAGATGTCGCCGACGTCGAAGGTCTGTCCACCGCCGCCGAATCCGCCTGCGCCGGGAGAGAATCCACCTCCGCCACGGTTACCGAAACCACCGGAGGCGAACAGCTTTCGTGCTTCGTCGTATTCCTTGCGCTTGGCCGGGTCGGCGAGGACGGCATGCGCCTCGCTGACCGCCTTGAACTTGTTCTCGGCCGAGGCGTTGCCGGGGTTGGCGTCGGGATGGTTGTCCCGGGCCAACTTTCGGTACGCCTTCTTGATCTCTTCTGCAGTCGCGCTGGAGGAAACGCCCAGCTCCTTGTAGAAGTCCTTCTCGATCCACTCCCGCTGGCTCACCGGGCGTTTCCTCCTCTCGCGCTATTTCTCTACTGCTCGTCGGACGCGGGTGCATCCGATTCTTGTGTTGCACTGTCCACGACGCCGACCATCGCGGTCCGCAGGACGCGCTCGCCGAGCTTGTAGCCCGGACGCATCAGCGTTCCGACGACCGGACTGCTGCCGTCGCCCTCATGGGAGACAGCCTCGTGGATGGCCGGGTCGAAGGCGTCGCCCTCGGCTCCGAAAGTGGTCAGGCCGATGTTCGAGAACACCACTGCCAACTTGTCTGCCACTGCCTTGAGCGGTCCGGTTTCGAGGTCGCCGTGCTGGCGGGCTCGCTCGAGGTCGTCCAGAACCGGAAGAAGCTGCGAGACGACGGACGCCTTCGCGTTCTCCGCTCCGGTCTGCTTCTCACGATCGGTGCGACGCCGGTAGTTGGCGTACTCCGCCGAGACGCGTTGCAGATCTGCGGTGAGCTCTGCAACCTGCGTGTCACGCGGGTCTTCCACTACGTCGCCGTCGACGGTCCCTTCGTCCACCGAGTCGGGCTGGGGCGCAGCCCCGGTGCCCACCAGGGGCTCCGGAACTGCGTCACCTTCCCGTACTTCACCGGTCTCGGGATCGATCTTTCGCTTGTCCACGAAAGTGACCGGTTCCTGCTCGGTGTTGTCCGACGTCACTTCTTGTCCGTGTCGTCGGCGGGCTCGTCGACAACCTCTGCGTCGACGACACCGTCGTCAGCGGCCTGCGCGCCACCCTCTGCGCCGCCCTGCTCCTTGGCCTGAGCCTCGTAGATGGCGGTGCCGAGAGCCTGCGACTCCGTCGAGAGCTTCTCCACGGCGGTCTTGACTGCCGAGATGTCGCTGCCTGCGAGAGCCGACTTGGCGTCGGCGATGGCGGTTTCGACGCGTCCCTTGAGCTCGGCGTCGACCTTGTCCTCGTTGTCCTTGACGAACTTCTCCGTCTGGTGGACGAGGGACTCGGCCTGGTTGCGGACCTCGGCCTCTTCGCGACGAGCCTTGTCCTCGTCTGCGTGAGCTTCCGCGTCGGCGACCATGCGGTCGATCTCTTCCTTGGACAGACCGGAGCCGTCCTGGATCTTGATCGTGTTCTCCTTGCCGGTGCCCTTGTCCTTGGCCGTGACGTGCACGATGCCGTTGGCGTCGATGTCGAAGGTGACCTCGATCTGCGGGACTCCGCGAGGAGCCGGGGGCAGCTCGGTCAGCTCGAAGGAGCCGAGGAGCTTGTTGTGCGAGGCGATCTCGCGCTCACCCTGGAAGACCTGGATCTGCACCGAGGGCTGATTGTCGTCAGCGGTGGTGAAGGTCTCGGATCGCTTCGTCGGGATGGTGGTGTTGCGCTCGATGAGCTTGGTCATCACGCCACCCTTGGTCTCGATGCCGAGGGACAGCGGCGTGACGTCGAGGAGCAGTACGTCCTTGACCTCACCCTTGAGGACGCCGGCCTGCAGTGCAGCACCGACGGCCACGACCTCGTCCGGGTTGACGCCCTTGTTGGGCTCGCGTCCACCGGAGAGCTCCTTGACCAGATCGGAGACTGCGGGCATACGCGTCGAACCACCGACGAGCACGACGTGGTCGATGTCCTTGACGGCGATGCCGGAGTCCTTGACCACTGCCTGGAACGGCGCACGGGTGCGATCGAGCAGGTCGGAGGTGATCTTCTGGAACTCCGAGCGGCTGAGCTGCTCGTCGAGGAACAGCGGGTTCTTGTCGCCGTCGACCGTGATGTACGGGAGGTTGATCGAGGTGCTCTGCCCGGAGGACAGTTCGATCTTCGCCTTTTCGGCAGCCTCACGCAGACGCTGCAGCGCCATCTTGTCCTTGGTCAGATCGATGCCGTTCTGAGCCTTGAACTTGTCGACGAGCCAGGTCACGATGCGCTCGTCCCAGTCGTCGCCACCGAGGTGGTTGTCGCCGGACGTCGCGCGGACCTCAACCACGCCGTCGCCGATTTCCAGCAGCGAGACGTCGAACGTGCCGCCGCCGAGGTCGAACACGAGGATGGTCTGCTCGCTGTCGCCCTTGTCCAGGCCGTATGCGAGAGCTGCCGCGGTGGGCTCGTTGACGATGCGCAGGACGTTGAGGCCGGCGATCTGGCCGGCTTCCTTCGTGGCCTGGCGCTGTGCGTCCTCGAAGTACGCGGGAACGGTGATGACCGCGTCGGTGATTTCCTCGCCCAGGTAGGCCTCGGCGTCGCGCTTGAGCTTCTGCAGCGTGCGCGCGGAGATCTCCTGCGGGGTGTACTTCTTGCCGTCGATCTCCACGGTCCAGTCCGTGCCGACGTGGCGCTTCACGGAGCGAATCGTGCGGTCGACGTTGGTGACCGCCTGGTTCTTCGCGGGCTGGCCGACCAGCACTTCACCGTTCTTGGCGAAAGCGACGATCGACGGGGTGGTGCGTGATCCCTCGGAGTTGGCGACGACAACCGGTTCGCCGCCCTCGAGGACGGACACGACCGAGTTGGTGGTCCCGAGGTCGATACCGACCGCACGAGCCATAATGTTTCCTCCTGTTAGTGCTGGGGTTCAGTCCCTGGGTGAGCGAATTCCGCTCAAGTTTGCACAACGCGTCTTGTCGCGTCAACTTCCAACTTGAGCCTCATCCACTCAAGGCTGCTGACCTGCACAACGGAGGGTGTGGCGAATTTGTTCCCCGGGGAGCGGCTGCGCCGCATGTGCGCGAAAACTCGACCCCTGCTACGAGGTTTCGCGCACGTGGGGCGAAGCCCCTCCACAGCAGTACGCCGCGACGATCACGGGGATCGTCGCGGCGCAGCGGGGAGAAAGTCAGTGCGGGCTACTCGCCTGCATCTTCGGCGGGCGGGGCGGGGATGCAGCTGTGGGTGAGCAGTCCACCGGTGATGTTGTCGAGGAAGTTCGCGTCGAGTGCGCTGGCGAAGGCCGCGGCACCGGCGGGGCGGGCCATCCATTCACGATCGACCGACGGCACGGTGTACGTGGCGGCTTCGCCTGCCTTGATGGTCGTCTCGGTGTTCTGACCCTGCACGCCCGGCAGTGCGCCGTAGTTGACGTTGACGTTCGACGCGTCGTCCGCACCGACGTTGTCCACCTTGACCTGGAGTGCGACGACGCCGCCCTCGGGTGCGTCCTCGACCGTGGTGTCGCAGACGGCGGCCATGGTCACCACCAGGTCGGGGCTTTCGAGAACCACCGAGCCGAGCGGGCCGACGGGTTCGGGGGCAGGTTCGGCCGATGCGGCCGGTGCGAGGGCAACCGCACCGATGGCGGCGGCCAGAGCGGCCGTCGAGGCCAGGATCGATGTGCGGGCAAGACGTCGCATGAACAACTCCTGTAGCTGAAGGGGATGTGACTCATGAGTCTGATGTGACAGATGGGTCAGTTGGTACTCAACTCACTATGTCCTATCGGAATCCGACATTCCACACCAAGCGGTCTCGATTCGATGACGTTCGCATATCGAAGGAAAACGCCCCTGAAGAATCACATCGATGTAGTTCGGAGTACGTTTCACCGGTCGGTGAGCCAGGTTTCACCGGTCGCCGATCAGGGGAACCACAACCCTGCGGATCGGCCGCGCCCTACGTAGGGTTGAGGAAAAGCGAGGCTACGGAGGCACATGGATCCCGAAGTGCAGCACGAACCGAGCGAGATCACCTACGACGAGAAGTTCTATCCGGCTCGGCCGAAACCACTTCGACCCTCGGTGCGTCGCGCCAACAGGAGCAGCAGCCCCACACCCGACAGCGAACCGGTGGCCTCGAATCCCGAGTACGTGGACTGGCTCACCGAACAGTCGATGCTGCGCGACGCCAAGCTCATTGCCGAGCAACTCTCGGGCAAGGGCAGCATGTGGCAGAACCCGTACGCCGACCCCGATCCTCGCGCCGCCGTCGAGCGCGCACCGGTGTGGTTCACCGCGTATCCCATCTCGGTGATCAACGCCCCGCAGACGAGCTTCCTGAGCACACTCGGCGACGAGAAGCTGTGGCAGGCCTTTTCCGAAATCGGTGTCACCGCAGTGCATACCGGCCCGGTGAAGGTGGCCGGCGGCATCCACGGTTGGCGTCCCACCCCGTCGGTCGACGGCCACTTCGACCGCATCGGCATGCAGATCGACCCGGCGTTCGGATCGGAAGAAGAGTTCCGACGCCTCTGCGTGGTGGCGTCGGCGTACGACGGCATCGTGATCGACGACATCGTGCCCGGACACACCGGTAAAGGTGCGGACTTCCGGCTCGCCGAGATGGCCGTCGCGGACTACCCCGGCATCTACCACATGGTCGAGATCGAACCGCAGGACTGGCATCTGTTGCCCCGAGTGCGAGCCGGAGCCGATTCGCAGAACATCGACGCCGAGGCCGAGGCCAATCTCGCCCGCGCCGGATACATCATCGGCCAGCTGCAGCGCGTGATCTTCTACGAGCTCGGTGTGAAGGAAACAAACTGGAGCGCAACACCTCCCGTCGTCGGCATCGACGGCGTCGAGCGTCGCTGGGTGTACCTGCACTACTTCAAGGCCGGTCAGCCGTCGATCAACTGGCTCGATCCCTCTTTCGCCGGCATGCGACTGGTGATCGGTGACGCGTGCCATTCCATCGCCGATTTGGGTGCAGGCGCATTGCGGTTGGACGCCAACGGCTTTCTCGGTGTGGAGCGTCGAGCCGAAGGCCCGGGCTGGTCCGAGGGCCACCCCTTGTCCGAGGCGGCGAACCACCTGATCGCCAGCGTGGTGCGCAAGATGGGCGGGTTCACCTTCCAGGAGTTGAACCTGACGATCGACGACATCAAGGCCATGGGTGAGAACGGTGCCGACCTGTCGTACGACTTCATCAATCGCCCGGCCTATCAGCATGCGCTCGTCATGGGAAACACCGAGTTCCTCAGGCTCACCATGACTCTGGCGCGCGATCACGGCGTCGACACGGCGTCTCTGGTGCACGCGTTGCAGAACCACGACGAGATGACGTTCGAGCTCATCCACTTCGCCACCCTGCACGCCGAGGACGAATTCACCTACGGCGGCGAGGCGGTCAAGGGCAGCGATCTGGGCGACCGGATCCGCGGTGAGCTGACCGATCGACTCACCGGACGCTGGGCACCGTACAACCGGACGTTCACCACCAACGGAATCGCTTGCACCACAGCAAGTGTGATCACCGCATCGCTCGGGATCCGCGATCTGGACCGGATGGACGAGCGAGACATCGAGACGGTCAAGCGGGCCCACTTGCTGCTCGCGATGTACAACGCGTTGCAACCGGGCGTGTTCGCACTGTCAGGCTGGGATCTACTGGGCATCCTGCCGATCGATGCCGCGGAGGTCGACGACCTCATCCGCGAAGGCGACACCCGCTGGATCAACCGCGGCGCGCACGATCTGATGGGGTACTTCCCCGAGGCCGTGCGCTCCGAATCCGGCATCCCCCGCGGGCGCAGCCTGTACGGCTCGCTCCCGGAGCAGCTGGCGGATCCGCAGTCGTTCGCCCGCCAGTTGGCGCGAATCATCGAGTTGCGCAAGAAGTTCGGTATCGCTACCGCCCAGCAGATCGACATCCCGACCGTCTCGCACAAGGGTCTACTGGTGATGGTGCACGAACTCGGGCAGGGAACCATCCAGGCGACGGTGCTCAACTTCTCGTCCGAGGAGATCAGCGCGACCATCCAGTCGAAGCACCTGGTGCCCGGCACCACGGCCGTCGACGTATCGGACGACAACGAGATCGCCACGGTGGACGAACTGAACAGTTTCCCGATGACGCTGCGCCCGTACGAGGGTGTGCCGGTGGTGCTGCGCTGAGACCGCAGGGCTCCCCCACCGACGGATAGACTCCTGCCCGTGGCCGAAGAACAGAACGACCCGACATCGCGGAGGCCCATGCCTCCCCGTCCGCAACCACCGCGGCCCGATGTTGCCGTCGAACCGCTGCGGCCACGGCAGGAGCCATCTCGGTCGGTCCTACCCAAGGTCGCGACCGTGCTGTGGACTCTGACAGCGGCACTGATCCTCGCGTTGGCCGCCTCAATCGCGCTGAATTGGGAGTCCGTGCTCTCCGGCGTCGAATCTGCGGTGTCCCAGCAGGATTCGACGGCAAGCGCCGCCGACGTCCGCAACACCGCCTCGGCCACGCTGCTGTCCAGCGGTGCCGCAGCAGCGGTGCTCGTGTTGCTGGGATTCGTCGCACTCAATCTGCTGCGCAACGCGGCGACGTCGTCGAAGGTCCTGATGGGAGCGGTCGGGATCCTGACCATCGGAGCGGCAGTCACGTTCTCGACCTTCGTGTCCGACGCCTCCGCGCTGCTCGGCGGCGTTCTGCAGTGGGGGCCGTTCGTCGTGGCGGGCACGGCTGTCGCTGCGACGATCGTGGCCCTCCTGCCCCGGGGATCCTCACGCAAGTGAGGCGAGTATTCCTTCCGCGCTGCGGGCCGCCGTGGCACACGAGGTCGAGGTGAATCGGTCCAACAGTGGATGCGAGGACAGTGCTCGCCACTTGTGTACCGCCGCCAGCGCGGTGTCTCGCTGTTGCGCGTGACCGGCATCGGGAGGCAGGTCGAGGCGTTCGGTGGCGGCGATGCCGAAGCCGCCCATGATGCGCTGCAGCTCGAGCAGACCGCCGTCGGGCAGTTTCGGTGTGGTGGAGCGCAATCGGCCGAGCAGACGCAATTCGGCGAAGCCGTGCACATCGGCGAGCATTCGCCCGGCCTCGGTGCGCAGTGCATGCGATTCCGGACGGAACTCCAGAATCCGTTGCAGGGCAACCAGAGCCGAGTGCAGCTTCAGTTGGTCGGCGCGTTGGCCGAATTGCACGTCGATCACCGACCGGAGTTCGGTCAGCCCGCTGCGCTCGACCAGATCGGCCGCGAGCGTGGGTGAATCGCGTACCCCGAGCCGAATCAACGTCACGGCCATCCGAATACCGAACAGCCCGAAACGGTCGACGATGCTGGCTCGCAGGGCCGCGTCGACCGGTAGCGTGCTTTCTGCACGGACGAATCGATCGGCCGAGAGCATCGCCAACTGCAGATCCTCGGTCGGCACCGTGGCCAACATCTCGAATGCCGAGAACTCGTTCTGCCGCAACGTTTCCGCACCGAGCGCCAGCAGACCGGCGACCGGAACCACCGCCTGGCACAGGCCGGTGGCCTCGAGTTCGGACGCGAATCGCGCAGCGACTTCCTTGGCCGACATCATCGCGTCCATCCGCCCCGACCCCACCTCGTCGGCGCGCGAGACGACACCGATCACACCGAGCGGCCCCGAATCACCGCCCACGTGCGCACCGATCTGCCCGAGAAACGACACGTCGGTCGCATTGAGCGTGCGCAGCAGATAGACGACCGCGTCGGCACCCGAGGACGAGTTCTCGGGCGTGAGCATCGCCAACGTGCGCGCCGACACGTCGCGCGAGAGCGACGAGGTACCGGGGGTGTCGATGATCGTCGTCTGCGCCAGAGCACTTGCAGGCCATTCGACGTCCAGTCGGTCGACCTGCGCGGCCGTCAACGACCCGAGATCGAAGGTCAATCGTCCGTCCCGCCGTTGCACCGGGACGTTCGCAGCCCGGTCACCGTCGTACCAGGCCGTGACGGCGGGAGCGACGCCGTTGCGGTACCACGTGACGACCTTCGTGCACTCCGTTGCGTCGGTGGGAGCAATGTCCTGTCCGACAAGAGAATTGAGCAGTGTGGACTTACCGGCCTTGAGCGATCCTGCGAGTGCCACCCGCAGCGGCTCGTCCAAACGGTACAGGCATTCGTCGAGCATCCAGGATGCCTCGGCATCACCGGAGTACGTCGATCGCGCCGCCGAGATGAGGTCGCGTGCCCTGGCCAGAGCCGCCACGCTCATACCGCGACGTCCTTGACGAGTCCCACTGCCCGAGCATTCAGTTCGGCCACCACGCGCATTTCGTTCTCCAGCGCAGCAATGCGAGCAGCGCGGTCGGTGTTGTCGGCGGCGGCGGCTTCCTGCGCCGAGCGCAGCGACTCGTTGAGCGACCGCAGCGTCTGCTCGGCGATGGACGTGAAGTGATCACGCAGGACTCGCTGAATCTGCCGCAGTCGGTCCTTGGACTCCTTGCCCACCTGGAAGCTGACGTCGTCGGTGAAACGTCGGATCGCGATCTTGGCCTCGGAACGCCGTTGTTTGACGCGGTTCTCCTTGTCCTCCTTGTACGCCTTGGTGCCGAGCAGCACACCCGCGCCGATGGAGATCGGATTGAGCAGACTCAACCCGACGAACGTGGTGATCAGGCCGAACATCAGCACACCGCCGTAGGATCCGCGCATTCCCACCAGAACCTTCTGCGTGATTCCGATACGACCGGATTCCAGATCGGCCAGGGACGAGACGGGATCGAGGACGTTGTCCAGATCGCCGACGTCGAGATCGGGTAGTGCTGCCGCCCCGGAGGACGCGAAGTGTTCGGCCACCAACTCCGAAAGCCACAGTGCCCGTTCGTGAGCCCAGACGAAGTTGTCGCCCACCGACGCAGCGATCTGTTCCTCGAGCCACTCGCCGAGCTGCGGCCAGTCCTTGCCCGGGTCCCCCTCGTCGACGGTTTCCTCGGCTTCCCTGGTGACGCGTCGCAACCGGTCGCGCAGGTCGTGATCGATGTCGGAGGCAAGATCGGCGATACCGTCCCCGAGTGTCTGCTGCCACTGCGACGAGCGCTTGTGCAGCTCCTCGGCGGCGGCCTTGGCGCGCTGCAGCCCCGCGACGGCCGCGGCGGCGCGCTCCGGATCCTTCAGTGCCGCAAGCTCACTGCCGAACGACAGCGTCAGATGCTCGGTGACCGAACGGACGTCGAGCGAGACCGACGAGCGTGCCAGCACATCCGCCCGGGCCACCACGTCGTCACGCAGGAACGCGTAGAGCTGCTGGAAGCCCGACTCGGCGTTGAGCTCCTCGTCGTTCAAACGCAGTGCGTGCGAACGCAACAGAGACGACACCGGCAGCATCTGCACGTCGATGCCCGCCCGGTCCAGGTGTCCACGATTGGCCTCGACGATCTGCCGCCAGTGCGGATAGAGATCGATCTTGGTGATCAGCACCGCCACGGCCGGGCACAGCCCCTGTACCTGACGCAGAAACGACAGTTCCGGCTCGGTGAATTCGCGGGAGGCGTCGGACACGACGAGCACCGCGTCGGACGACGGAATGAGCCCCAATGTTCCTGCAGCGTGCGGATTTCCGTGACCACCGACTCCGGGGGTGTCGACCAGCACCAGACCGTCGGCGAGCAGTGGGCTCGCCACCCCGATGTCCAGACGCAACACTTCCCGGCCCTGGGCCAGCGGACTGGCCGGGGTGACCGTCGTGATCTCCTCGGGCGGAACGTCCACTCGGATCGGTTCGTTGCCGGGATCGGCGAGTACGAGCTGCGCGGAAAGGCTCTCGGCGTTGGACACCACCGTCGGGATGGCGGTGGTCTCGTCGTCTCCGACCGAGCACACCGTCAGGTTGAGCAGTGAGTTCACGAACTGGCTCTTGCCCTGCTTGAGCGGTCCGACCACGATGATGCGTCGACGTGGATCCAACACTCTGGAGCGCGCCGCCTGGACTCGATCCACCAGGTCGGATCGTCCCGCCGATGTCGCCACCGCCGCGGTACGGCTCAGTAGCTCGGCCAGCTCCGTAGATTGCCCGTCCATACGCTCGTGTTCACAACCGTTCTCGTCGACTTCCGCAGTACCAGGTCACGCCGCAGGCTCGAAAAACTCCTGCGCGCCCCGAACGAACTCTAGCGACGACTCGGCCCCGAGTGCTGGCGAACACTCGGGGCCGAGTCATGTCGTTGTCTACCCGCAGGCGAACGATCAGGGCTGCATCGGGTCGATGTCGTGATCGACGGTCACATGTCCCAGAGAGTCGGCTGCCGAATCCACCGAACCGTGCAGGCCGGACTCGCTGAACAAGCTCGACTCGGTCTCACCCTGTCCGAAGACGTCCGAGTCGACGCTCGACCAGCCGGTGCCGGTCGCGGTAGCCGAGGAATCGAACGAGCTGGAGGAATCGAACGATCCCGACGCCGCCGAGGAGAGGCTGCCGCCGGCGTCTGCCAGTCCCTCGACACCCGACTGCAGGCCACCGGTGAGGCTGCCCGCGGCCTGGCCACCGATGTCGGCAGCGGAATCAAACCCGCCGCCCGCGGAAGCCGCAGCGTCCGCACCAGCATCCAAACCCGCACCCACAGTGGACGCGAAGTCGCCTCCGATCGAGGCACCGGTGTCGAGTCCCGCTCCGACGTTCGATGCGATCTCGCCGCCCACCGAGGTGCCGGCGTCGACGACTCCGCCCGCGGCACCTTCGAGGCCACCGGCAACCGAGCCTGCAGCTCCCGCGGCACCTTCGAGGCCCGCACCTGCGGATGCTGCTGCGTCGAGCCCGGTGCTGATGCCACCGGAGACGGCTCCTTCGAGGCCTGCACCGGCCGAAGCCGCAGCATCCACGCCGCCCGCAACTCCGCCTGCGATTCCGCCGCCGAGGCTGCCGAGTCCGGCCAGACCACCGGTCAGGCCTGCACCGGCGTCACCCACACCGGCGAGTCCGCCGGCCACATCTGCACCCGCGTTTCCGACGGCCGCCAGGCCACCGGTCAGATCAGCACCAGCGTTTCCGACGGCCGCCAGGCCACCGGTCAGATCAGCACCGACGTTTCCGAGGCCTGCGAGTCCTCCGGTGAGGCCCGCGCCCACTCCGCCGAGTCCGGCCGGGCCGCCCGACAGGTCTGCGCCCACTCCGCCGACTCCGGCGAGTGCTGCTTCGACGGTTCCCGAGAGGTCTGCTCCGGCTGCGACCGCTGTGTCGATCGCGCCGACGAGGCCTGCGCTGACATCTGCTCCGGCTCCGAGTGCGGCTCCGAGGTCGAGTGCGGCGCTGGTGTCGAGTACCGATTCGAGTGCGGTTCCGAGCTGAGCTCCGGCTGCGCCGCCGACGCCGAATGCCGTACCGAGGACGCCTTCGAGGCCGCCTGCCACTCCGCCTTCGAGTCCGCCGGCCAGTTCGCCGCCGATGCCTGCTGCTGCTCCGACGGTGCCGTCGAGTGCTGCGTCGAGAGCGGCGGTGAGGCTGCCGACTGCGCTGGTGTCGAGGTCGAGCGCGGTTCCCAGTGCGCCGCCGACCACTGCGCCGACGCTGCCGCCTGCGGCAAGCAGGGCGTCGACGTCGAGGTCGGCGAGGACTCCGGCGTCGAGGACGGCTCCGAGTGCGCTACCGATCGAGCCTGCGATGGCACCGTCTGCCGCTAAGAGGCCGCCGAGGCTCGCGCCGACTCCACCGGCGATGTCGCCGACCAACGAGCCACCGGCTCCCAGTGCGCCGTCCAGTGCAGCTCCGATGTCGGTGGTCAGATCGGCTCCGATGGTTCCGAGTCCGCCGAGGGCGCCGCCGATTCCCGCGGTCAGAGCGGCACCGAGGTCACCTGCGATGTCCAGTCCGGCTCCGGCACCGAGTACCGCGTCGAAGACTCCGCCGAGAGCGGCACCGAGATCGGCTCCGACGCTTCCGCCGACTCCGAAGGCCGCACCGAGAGCGCCGGCCAGGCCGCCCTGGATATCGGCCAGTGCGCCGAGGTCGACGGCACCGGTCGCGCCGATGGCGGCGTCGAGTGCTGCCTGCAGCTGTGCGGCGATGTCTCCACTGATCTCGCCGCCGATGCCTGCGCCTGCTCCGATCAGTCCAGTGAGTGCAGCGCCGAGCCCGACGGTTCCGCCGAGCAGACCGTCGAGGTCCAGATCCAGACCGCCACCGATACCTGCGCCTGCGCCGAGCAGGGCGTCGAATGCGCCGCCGAACGCGGTTCCGAGCTCGAGACCGATCTGGCCTCCGACAGCCAATGCTGCGGCCAGTGCTGCCTGCAGGGATGCCTCGATCTCACCCGCGACATCGATTCCGCCGGTCAGGCTGCCACCTGCTGCGAGTCCGCCGCCCGCCACTGCGCCTGCTGCAAGTCCGAGCCCGGCCGACAATCCGCCGCCGAGGCTCGCGCCGCCGGCGAGTGCACCGTCGAGGCCGGCGGATCCGCCTGCGCCCAGGATGGCCGAGAGCTGGCTGCCTGCGCCGGCGAACAGTCCCGACTCGGCGACCAGGGGTGCCACGGCGACGATGTCGGCGTGGGTGACGTCGCCGAGTCCCGCGGCGGCCAGCGTCATCTCGGGGTTGGCGCAGTAGGCGGCTGCAGCCTGGTCGTCGCGCAGCAGGCCGAGAATGAAATCGAGTACGGCGTTGGTAGCCATCGTGGGTCTCCTTGACGAGTGGTGCTTCGTGGTTGATCACAACGCTAGGCACCGAAGAGCCCCCGCCCAACGGGGCGGATCCCCCCACTCCCCCGGGGGTTGCCAGGGGACTTCGGTTAGGGGATCTCGGCGCTTTAGGGGATTTCACTCGTTGTGCGCTCTAACCTGCTGTGAGACGTAACGAATAATCGGCCACTGCCGACAGTGCGTGTGACGGCAGTAGTACTGACGGCAGTGCGAGACGAAGGCGGCGACACCACGATGAACGCAGGGCTCGGCATACGTATCGGTTCGGTGACGGCTGTGGCTGCTCTGGACACCGAACCCGTCACCTCGGTGGTCAAGCGTTCGGCACTCGACCTCCGTCCGGGCGAGGCCCCGCGTCTGGCAGAGCTCTGGGACCGTTCGACGCGCAATCTGATCAGCGGATTTGCCGACCGGGTGGGCGATCCGGTGGAACTGATCGACGACGACGGCCGCAGTCACCGAGCCGAGGACCTGTACGCCACCGCTGCTCGCGCACTCGTCGCCGAGGTCTCCGCCGGGACCGATGCCGCTCCTACCGTCGTCGTCACCCACCCCACTCGCTGGACGGCGTACACCGCCGAGGTTCTCGGTGAAGCGCTCGAGCGCGCGGGACTCACCGACGTCACGCTGGTACCGGAGTCCGTCGCCACGATGCGGTGGCTCGAAGTGACACGCGGCCCACAGACCGACGGCCTGGCCGTGGTCTACGACCTGGGCGCGACCGCACTCGACGTCACGCTGATGCGCACCGGCTCCGAGGCAGGCACCGTCGGAACCGGAGTGCATTCGGAGGAGTTCGGCGGAGCGCAGTTCGATCACGCGATCATGCAGTACGTCCTCGACACCGTCTCGGGAAGCCAATCCTTCGAGTTCGATCCCTTCGACCCCGATACCGTCGGCGCACTCGTGGAACTGCGGGCCCGCTGCGGCGAGGCGAAGGAACAGCTGTCCTACGACACGTCCACGTCACTGACGGTCGACCTCCCGGGCCTGCACACCGAGGTACGCCTGGTGCGCTCCGAGGTCGAAGAACTGGTGCGCGCATCACTGCTGGCGTCGATCGGGGTGGTACGCGACGCCGTCACGGCCGCGGGCCTCGACGTCTCCGACATCGACCAGGTGGTACTCGTCGGTGGCAGTTCGGCCATCCCACTGGTCGCCGAGCTCATGTCGTCCGAGCTGCGAGCACCCGTGGTGGCCGGACCGCGACCCGAACTGACCGTCGCAGTCGGTGCCGCGATACTCGGCAGCGACATCGCCGACGCGACCGCCTCCGACAACGCCGCAGCACTGGCTGCGGCACCCACCACGGCCGTGGCGTCCGCTGCGGCGGCCGCCCCGATGCCTCGCCCCACTCCCCGGCCCGCACCGACGCCCACCGCCGTCGACTCCGACGCAGGAATGTCCGGTCGCAAGAAAGCCGGTGTCGTGGCCGGATCCGTCCTCGCTCTCGCGCTTCTCGCCGGCGGAGGATTGTCGGTGGGCACGGCATTGACCTCCGACAACACCACTCCGGCCGAATCGAACGCGGAAACCTCGATCTCGAGCACCGAGACACCGGGAACCAGCGCTGCGGTGGCCGATGCCGCGACGACGACGCCGGCGACCGGTGAGAACGGTGTTGCCGCACCCGGTTCCGAGGGTGCGCCGACCACGGTGGTCGACGCCGACGGAACGGTGACGCAGATCGATCCGGCCACCGGTGCTCCGGTCGCGGGATCGCCTGCCCCGGCCGACAACGGCGCGGCCACGGTGCCGACCATCCCGTCGGTCGCCGCTCCGACCGTTCCCAACTACCAGCCTCCGGCGGTGCAGGTTCCGCAAGCACCGAGCGTGCAGGTTCCCAGCTACCAGGGTCCCACCCTCGGCGATGTCGGACAGGGTGTCGGTGACGGACTCGGCGGAGTGGTCGGCGGCGTCGGTGACGGGCTCGGCGGTGTCGTCGGCGGCGTCGGTGACGGGCTCGGCGGTGTCGTCGGCGGCGTGGGTGACGGGCTCGGCGGAGCCCTCGGCGGCTTGACCGGCCGATAGGTCGACGGTGACCAGCACTCGATCATCGCTCGTCGGCATCGAGCGCGCCGATCGCTTCGTCCGTGATGCGCTCGTCGCCAACGGATTCCATGTCGTCGTCGGGGTCGACGGCTCCGGTCGATCCGCAGTTCTCGATTCCGTGGCGTCGACGGTGGACGTGCACACGGGCACCATCGCCGACGCGCCGTCCGGCTCGACGGTTCTCGTCGACGACGCGCACCTGCTGTCGGAGCAGCGTCTCGACGAGATCGCAGCGGCTGCAACACGATCGGACATCACCCTGATCGTCGCCACCGCGCCGCGGAGCTTCGATTCCCGCATCGAGAAGCTCGTCGCCTCCGCCGGTTCCAACCGGTTGACTCTGGTTCCGCTGGACAAGGTGGCCATCGCGGCGCGGGCAGCAGCGACCGTTCGACCGATCTCGGCGTCACTCGCCGGTGCCGTCGCCAAGGCGACCGGCGGAATTCTCGCCGCCGTCGATGCGGCCCTCGGCGCACTCGGCGGCGACCGTTCCGATCCGGCTCCACTGCGCGCGGTCGCCGAATCCGTTGCCGAACAACACCGTCGGATGCTGATCGAGACCACCGACGACACGCGGGCACTGCTGCTCGCAGCCCGATTCGGCATCACACCCGATCCTGCGTCGGCCGCGCAGATCGTGGCACGCGCGACCGATGTCGAGTCGATCGTCGACCTGGCCTGCAGCTCCGGCCTGCTCGACACCACGGGCACGTTGATTCCGTCTGCGGAGGCACCGCTGATCGAGATGATCGGAGAGGCGCGCTGCCGAGCCCTGCTCTCGTCCGTCACCGACATCGCCACCCGATCCCGCCTGCTCGACGCCACCGCGGCACGTGCGTTGGCAGAGCGAGGCGTCGTCCATCCGGGTCTCGCAGATTTCCTTGTGCAGCAGGCGGATTCGGCTGCTGTCGATGTCGCAGGTGCCCTGTACGACGCGGCGGTCGACGCGGGATTCGACTCGGCGGCGTTGGCTGCGAGGCGGTCCGAGGTAGCGGCTGCCACCGGGAATCCGGACGAGGCGGCGGGATTCGCCGATGTGGTCCTCGACGGCGCTGTCGGGTGCGATGCGACGGATCTGCGGACGGCGGTGCGGGTGTCGGCGTCGATTGCCGCGCAACGTGGAATGGCCTCGCGCAGTGCGCAGTTGTTCGCGTGGCTCGGCGAAGATCGGCTCGGACCCGACGCCGTGTGGGCTGCCCTCTCGGCCGCGGCGGCCGGTGATCGCAGCGCCGCCGACCGTTCGATGGCTGCCGTGACTGCCCTCGCACCGACGTCGAGTATCGCGTCGGGCAGTCTGCTCGTCACCGGGGTGATCGGGTCGATCGATTCGCGGAGCGCAGCAGCGTCGAGTGCCGCTGCCAACGCACTGATGCGGGCAATGACGTTGACGGGCACTACTTCCGATCGTTCGTGCACCCCGGATACTGCCGCTGCCGTCTCGGCGCTGCACGCGGTGCACTGCGGCGACCTACCCCGTGTCGATTCCATCGTGGCGCGAGCACTCCCCGAACACCGTCCGGGATCGGAGGCGCACACCAGACTGAGCCTCGTCGGGGCCTGGGCGTCGATGCTGCGAGGGGATACCGCCGAAGCAGGCATCGCGATCGAGGCTCTACGGATTCCGGTGTCACACGTGCGCAATCAACTGTTCCTGCACGCGATTCGAGTGGGCCTGGCTCGCAGGTCCGGTGACGCAGGGTCACTGATCACGGCATGGACCCAGGCCCAGAACGTGATCGCCGAATACTCCACCGACCTGTTCGCGCTGCTGCCCCTGGGCGAATTGCTCTTGGCCGCAACTCGACTCGGCCAGGTGGACCGCGTCGAGCATCTGGTGGCGCAGGCCACCGACCTGCTCGCAGCGCTCGGCGATCCACCCGTGTGGGCGTCGGCGCTGCATTGGTACCAGGTTCAGGCGGCCATCGTGGCGCAGACTCCCGACGCGTTGGTCCCGCACGCCAAGGCTCTGGCCGCCGCCGCTCCGACCCATCCGTACAGCGCCGCACTCGCCGCTGCCGGTCGCGCGTGGCTCGGCGTGTTGCAGGGCAGGCCCGACGCGACCGAGGTGGAGAATTCGGCACGCACGCTCACCGCCTTCGGACTGCCGTGGGACGGTGCCCGCTTGGCGAGCGAGGCCGCCCTGACCGTCACCGATACTGCGACGGCAACCTCGCTGCTGCACATCGCCAGATCGTTGCGCCAACCCAGCTCGACGGGGCGCGACAGTCCGAGATCGACCCCGCAGCCGACGGGCTCGTTGAGCGAACGCGAAGCCGAGGTCGCCGAACTGCTGGTACTGGGCGTCACGTATCGCGAGGTCGGCAGTCGGCTCTACATCTCCCCGAAGACCGTCGAGCACCATGTGGCTCGTATTCGGCGCAGGCTCGGGGCGCAGTCGCGCTCGGAGCTGATCTCGATGCTGCGCGCCATGGGATACGGGGCCTCGACCAGCACAAGTGTGGACACTGTAACTGTGCGGGGACCGGGAGCGACATAACGGCCGAGCACCACTCCCCGATCGAGAACAGGTAGCAGCCCCATGACCGAGCAGCCCGGCAGTGCGAGTGTGAGCACACCGGACGTCGGCCTCTACCTGGACGACGAGCGCGCAGTCGCCGCCGTGTCCCATCCGATCGCGCCCGGACCGTCGCTGCACCTGGCGTCACTGCACCCGACCGTGCTCAACACCCATCCCGACGGCACCGTCTCGCTCGGAGATGCGACCGACGACGACTCCGAGGCCTACACACACTTTCTCGACTCCCTCGCCGACGGCGTGGGTGTCATCGGCAGCAAGGGCACGGTCTTTCCTGCCGAGCAACTGACGTCGATGGCCCTGCTGTGCCTGCTCACCGAGGTGGCGTCGTCCATCGGTCTGCGGCCGGGTGATCTTGCCGCGGCGGCGACCTATCCCGCCCAGTGGACGGCCGAGCAGGTGTTCGCGCTGCGTTCGGCCATGAACGGGCACGGGCTCGCACACGTCGCGCTGGTCGCCGAGGAAGAAGCGCTCGCCGCGTGGAACGCATCGCTCCTGCCGACCCTGCAGAAGAAGGACACCGCAATCGCCGCGGCCCGCGGTGCTGCGATTCTGGCAGCGCAGTTCCCCGTCGACGCCGTCACCGAGCAGTTCGCGGTGGTGAGCCAGGCGAGATCCGACCGGCGACCACTGTTCGCTGCGGCAGCGTTCGCCGCCGCGTTGACCGTCGGTGCCGCGCTCTTCGCGCTGCAACTCGGGACGCCCACCGACACCGACGTCCCCACCATCGACAACGCCCAGCTGGTGCCGCGCACGTCGTCGAGCGGCACCGGGTCGGGTGGCCCGATCGACTTCCCCACCGTCGTCGCCGAACCGGCCGCCGAGATCGTTCCTGTCCCCCCGTCGACGGCGACCACCACCACGGAAGAGACGACCCCCACCGAAACCTCCGACCTCCCGCGGAGCGAACCGACCGAGATCGAACCCGGGATCGAGATCGAGACGCGCCCGGCGCTCGAGGCACCCGAGGACGACGACCGGGAGAAGCCTCCCATCGTCGTCGAACCGGTCGATCCGGAACTTCCGGACGAACCAACCGACGAGACCCCCGACACCCCTGATGCCCCCGACACCGACCCGGAAGACGGGCAGTCCATAACCGAACAGATCGCACCGAACGACCGATCGGCGGAGACCCCATGAGCGATGCCGGCCATCTCGGAATAACCGTGGGCAACACCAGGTCCGTCGCGGCCTATCGCGCATCGGCCGAGGACGAACCGACGATCGTCGTCCTGCCGACGACACTGAGATTCGACGAGGACGGCCGCGCCCACCTCGGTGAACCCGCCGAGACGGCACCGTTCACTCGGTTCGTCGATCTGGTCGGTCAGCAGGAGGATCTCGAGCCCGACGCCGACGCCTACCGCGCCGAGGACCTGATGGCCAACGCCGCCAACTGCCTCGTCACGATGGTGTCCGCGAAGGCCGGCGTGCCCAGCGACATGCCCGTCACGACCATGACGTACCCGACGCGGTGGACCCGAGCCGCCGTCGCACTGCTTCGTGACGCCCTCGATCACACCGGCCTCACCGATGTCGCCCTGGTTCCCGACGCGAAAGCCGCCAGCGCATTCGCGCAGCCGAGCCCGGGAGCAGCGGTCACCGTGGTCGACATGGGGGCCACCGGCACCGACATCTCCACCTTCCCCGGAGGTGGAACGGTCCGCACCACCGCCGTCGGCGGAGACGCGTTCACCGACGCCCTCTTCGATCACGTGGTGACCGATCGCGAGCACATCGACCTGTCCGACGCGGCCGTCCTGGCAGCCCTTGCCGGCGTCGTCGCCTCGTGCGAGGCCGCCAAACAGACCTTGAGCACGGCCGACGTCGCCACGATCTCGGTCGAACTCCCCGGTGTCTCGCAGTCCACGACGGTGACCCGAGCCGAGTTCGCAGATCTCGTCGCGCCTTTGCTCCGCCGGCTCGACGTTCCGGGGACGGGCACTGTGATCCTCGCCGGCGGCAGCGCCGCACTTCCGTCGGTGGCAAGCGACATCACCGAACGCTCGTCGGGCCCGGTGCTCGTCGAGCCGCTCGCTGCCACCCGCGGTGCCCTGCTGCTGGCCGAGGTCGAGGATGTCGACGGCAACTCCATGGTGACCGGCGCCGCGCCGGTCGTCACCCGAAACGACGGCACGGAGTCCCTCGACACCGACGCCATCCCGGTCGTCGCGCCCGCACCGTCCCTCGCGTTCTCCGAGGCGATCCCTGCGGTCGCTCCGGTGTTCGCTCCCTCGGAATTTCGGTCCGAGCCGATCGTTCCGGTCGACGAGAACACCTCGACCACCGATCACTCTCCGGCCGTCGCCGCGGCGCCGGTAGCGGCGAAGAAGGAACGCAGCGAGCGTTCGCGGACGATCGCCACCATCGTTGCCGGTGCAGCAGCAGGCGTGGTCATCGTCCTCGCGATCGCAGCACTGAGCGGAGTGTTCGGCGACGCTCCCGCCGCGACACCCCCGACCGTCACCGATGCCGGCTCGCCGATCGTCACCTCGACGCGCGCACCCTCGACCACCACCGCCACCTCCGTCGAGCCCGTCTTCGTACCCGAGGTCGTCGAACAGCCGGAAGAGCCGTACGTGGCACCCGAACCTGCTCCCCTGCCTGCTCCCGCGCCCGCGCCGGTGCCCGCCCCCGCGCCCGTGGTGCCCACCACGACGCCTGAGGTCACCACGATTCCGGTGACCACCACCCCGGTCGAGACGACGACTCCGGCTGAGACCACCACGACCGCGGATACCGCCACCACCCCATCCGAAGAGCTCGAAGAACCCTGAGCTGCGCGAACATGGATTCCGAGCCCGATGCCCTAGGGTGGGGCGCTGATGACAAGCACCCGATGAAGGGATTTCATGCGTAACACCGGGGCGCTGCGTGCCGCAGTGCTGTGTTCGACGGCTTTCGTACTTCTTGCTTCGTTCTCCGGGACAGCAGCAGCAGAACCCGTCGTCCAGTCACCCGCCGATCAGCTTCCCCGCGAGCTCGTCGAAGCCGTGCAGCGAGATCTCAAGATCTCTCCGCAGGAGTATCTCGATCGTGCTGCCCGCGCGCAGGAACTGTCCGCGTACGCATCGGATTTCCGGGCCAGCCGTCCGGCAGATTTCGCCGGTGCCTGGATCGGACCCGACGGCAATGCCGTCGTCGCCGTCACCTCACCTGCTGCGGCGCAGGCCGTCGCCAAGGACGGATACGCCACCGCGCAGTCGCCGGTGTCGGCAGACGGACTCGAGAAGTCGCTGGCAGACCTCAACAGTTGGATTGCCGGCCTTCCCCGCGAGATCTCCGAGCAGATCAACGGAACTGCCATCGACTTCATCGACAACCAGATCGTCATCGATCTGGTGAACAGCCCGATCGGTAGCGCGCTGAATCTGCCCACCCTGCTGGCGAACATCAAGGTCATCCTCTCCCCCGGCGGAAACAAGCCGGTCGACCCGACTCCGATGGGCGGCGACACCTACGTCACCACCTCGGGACCCATCGCCGACGCTCCGGCCACCGACATCAGCATCTGCTCGTTCGGCTTCAACGCCGTCGACTCCTCCGGTTCGGCCGTCAATCTCAGCGCAGGCCACTGCAACCCCGCCAAGGCCACCGGATCCGGCGGCGCACCGGTCTACCTGCCCGATCCGGCCGACATCTCGCGCAGCACGCAGATCGGGTCGTTCGACCGGTCCAGCCTGGGCGCAGAGGACGGCCTCGACTGGTCGGTCATCGCCCTGAACGACACCGGCATCGCGTCGGGACTCGACCGCCCCACCGTCCGTGGAGCGAACGGCAGCACCGTCACCGTCACCGGAACCGCATCGCCGGTCATCGGAGCGCCGGTCTGCAAGTCCGGGCAGTCGTCGTCGTTCACCTGTGGAGTGGTTGCGGCCGATCGCGTCGAGACACAGCTCTACATGGAGGACGGCACGTCCCGCACCGTTCGCGGATTCGCCAGCACCGCCTGCACTCTCGCAGGTGACAGTGGCGGTGCCATCGTGACCGGAACCCTCGCGTTGGGAATCACCAGCGGATCCAACAGCGGCGGCGCACCCGATTGCAACGAGGCCAACCTCGCTCTGGCGCAATACGGTGGCACGGCAAGCCTGGGCATTCCCATCGATCAGGTCACGCGCGCGACCGAAAGCACACTGCGCACCGAGTAGTGGGTACGGCGGGAGCCCTCCACCGCCTATAGTCGTACGACGGGTGAACGGCATCACATCTGCAGATGCCCGGGGGGAGAGGTTTCTATGCGTCGCCGAGCGTTCCGGCTGTCGATGTTCGCTGTGCCGCTCGTGGTGACGGCGGCCGTGTTCGCGCCCACCGCTGGGGCGGATCCGGTTGCCGACACGATGCTGCCTGAGGCGTTGGCCGACGCGGTTGCCCGCGACCTCGGGCTGTCTCCGCAGCAATTTCTCGACCGAGCGGACACAGCCCGCCGACTGGCCGAGTTCACCGACACCGTCGGTTCCGACGGCGTAGCGAGGGCATGGCTGGACGAGGACGGACGTCCCGTCGTCGCGGTGGCGGACGGACCGGCCCACGCCTACGTGGCAGATGCCGCGTCGGACAACGGTTTCGGGATCGACGCGTCGCCCATCGAGCTCCCGCCGGCAATTGTCGATGCCGTCCAGCCGCTGTTGGACCTGCTCCCGTTCGATCCGTCACCGACGGCAGGCCCGATCCGTGCGAGTTCGTATCTCGGCGGTGACAGCTTTCTCGCGGGTACACCGGCCGGCCTCGGTCAGCGGTGCTCCCTCGGATTCAACGCCGTCGACCCGACGCGCGGATCGGTCAACGTCACTGCGGGCCACTGCAATCCGAACACCACCGACACCGGTTCCGCGGCACTGACGGGCGCGTATCCGATGTACGGCAGTCTCGTGGGCTCGAAATTCGGAACGTTCTATCGAACCAGCCAGTCGCGCAACGATTACGCGTTGATCGACATCGACGACGCCAATGCCGCCGAATTCGAGAGCAACGCCGTGCGAGTCCCCGGAGCAGGCCCACTGCACGTCACCGGGACGGTGGACCCGATCGTGGGAGCACCGGTCTGCAAATCCGGATCCGGAACCGGATTCAGTTGCGGCACAATACTTTCCACGGGCCAGCAGGTCGCACTGGGCGACAACGTTCTGGACCGCGGCTTCTCCACCTCCATCTGCGCGCTACGCGGAGACAGTGGTGGCCCTGTCGTCAGCGGCACCCTCGCGGTCGGCATCGCCAGTGCATCGAACGTTGGCGATCAGCCCTCCTGCGAGGTCGCGACCGTCGTCAGCATGCTGCAGGGTCAGCGGCCCGAGCTGTTCGCCACCCCCATCAACGACGTACTCGCGGAGAACCCGGGCCTGACGATCCGAACGTCCTAGTGCGTGGACGGTCGCAGACGTGACAGCGCCGCGTAGCCGACTCTTCGCGCATGCGCGAACCCGGGCGACAGCTCCCATCGACGCACCAAGCCGACCAGAATCCGAGACCCGACCATGCGTGTGGGGACGCCCACCACGGCCAGCACGTCGTAGCCCGAGGTCGACCAGGACCTCTTTATGTCGTTGACACCGACGCCCAGGTCCAGCACGGTCACTTCGAGCTCGTCGTGGCTCTGGACGAACCATTCCATCATCTGATGCCCGGGTTGATACTTCGCAACCTCGGGATCGTAATGCGTCAACCAGGCTTCGAGTCGAGCTCCGGTACGAACACAGATCTGATGAGCACGCCATCGCCCCTCGACACTCACCCCGGAGAGGGTCAATCTCCCGGCCGCTGCTTCGCGAGCCAGGAAGTCCTTGGCCGACGCCGACGGGTCGGCGGGCGATTCCTCCGCAAGGTAGTCGGTGCGATCGCTGTGGAGCGTCGACGCGGCAGCCAAGCGGGATATGTCTGTCCAGCGTCGTTCGAAGTGCTTCGCATCCCGGATGGTCTCCATCGTGAGGGGACTCCCGGCCCGCTCGGCCTGACGCCTGTACTTTCCGAGCCGCTTCAGTGAATTGCGCCCTCGCACATCCCGAGCGGTGCTCCCCTCCGGCACCTCGATCACCGGAACTCGCTCCCGCACGATCGACTCCGAACGCCACCGCGGGTGCGCATCGAGCACCGCGAGTGCGATCTGATTGTCGGCCATGGAGTCTGCGTAGAAGATCAGACCGCAGCGGTCGACGGCATCCCACAGGACACGAGACGACGCGTCGTCCTCGCTGAGCAGTTCCGTCGGAACGCCCTGCCCGGCCCCGAGAATCTTCGCCACCTTCAACGGACCGAGTCGCGTCACGAACATCGGTGCCAGAGCCACCAGACGCGTACCGCGACGCACGTGCACGAAGACCAGCTCACTGCCCGCAGGTCGCGGTGCATTCAACGCATAACTGCGGCGAGATGAGAAGACCGTTCCGACTCGCTCGGCCAGTGCGTCCCACTCCTCGCGGAGTTCGTCGGACAGCGTTCTGTCCACGGCTCCGATAATGGGTTCGTAGTCGGTTTCCATGCTATTTACTTTACGGAAAGTTTAATAAGCGTGTGAAAGCACTTCTTCGTTGTCCTCGTTCCGTCGGTGCTCGTACGGGTGCGGCGGTGGCCGGAACTCGACGCCGACCCACCAAGAACGCAGAAAACCCGCACCCTCGACGAGAGTGCGGGTTTTCGGTGACGACTCGCTTACTTGGCCCAGACCGTGGTGCCCGGTGCCGCATTCAACGTGTTGATCAAGTCGATGCCTGCAACAACGAGGGTGGGTCCGCCGGCAGCGATGGTGCCGAGGATGCCTCCGACAGTGGCGGCGATGGGAATGGTTACAACCCCGCCGACACCCGCCAGGGGGAGACCGAGCAAGAAGCCGACGCCTACACCGATGGCAGTTCCGGTAAATCCACCGATCGCGGTCGCGATGCCGAGTTGCGAGGAGAAGTTCTGCTGCGCCCTGAGGTTCTCCTCGGGCGAGGCGACGGTCGTTGCGCCGATGCTGCGCGAGTTGGCCGAAGCCTTCGTGAAGTCGAGGTTCGGGATCAGACGCAGGGTCTTGCCGTTGTCGTCGACGTTCTGCTCGTACGGGAAGTTGAGTCCGCCGAGGTTGAACGACAGCGGGAGAGTCACGAGGGTGTTGTCGGCGGCGTCGAGGACGTCGACCGTCTTGCCGTCGTCGGCGACCTTGAAGACGCCTGCGTCGATGGTGGTGACGATCGTGCGATCTTCGAGATCGACGGTGTAGTTGGTGTCACCGGGGGCCGTTTCATCGGCGGGCTGTGCGTAAGCGGTTCCGCTGGCCAGGCCCATCGCGACTGCGACGAGGGCCGACGTGACGACCAGTTTGCTGAGTTTCATGTGGAGTTCAGTTCCGTTTCTGTGGCGTTGAGTGCTTGGCAGTACCGCTAGGCAGCCGTCAAGCGCAAAGTCACCCCGATGACTCTTTTGCGACTTTTGGTGCGCCCGAATTGTAGCGTAAGAATCGGACCGGTCGTTGTCCTTTTGTGACAGGTTCTCCACCTGTCAGTTACCCACTGTCACAAACATTTTGGATATTCGCAGCACAGCGGCTCGAGTCACGTCATGCTGGGATCGGAGATGTCGATCGTTCGACCGATCGAGGAAGACCGAGCGCGTGATCCCACCGGCCCCAGGCGGCCCGTCGGCGACATTCCGCCACACGAACGGAGTAGGTAAGGACTGCCTTCTCGACAGCACCTCGACGGCCTACGCATACGGTGATCTGCGAGACAACCTACTGACGAGTTCAGCCCACGCGTCGGACGGCCTCACTTCGCCACCCACCAGCACCGCTTCACTCGGTGGTGCTAAGTTACCCGTCAGTACGGCGAAACTGCTACTGGCGAGTAACATAGTCCGTCAGCCGGCTCGACGGGCTGAACCCGCGGTAGCCCCCAGCTGCCACCTGAACGAAAGGCCGCGACATGAACGCCCTGACGATCACGTTGGGCACAGTCGGTGCTCTGCTCAGCCTCGTGTGTTGGTACGTCTTCATTCGCGGGGCTCTGCGGATGTTCAACATCGTGCGACTCGGCCAGCCGGCACCCGACCGCTGGCGACCGATAGTCCCTCGCTTCAAGCAGATGGTCGTCGAGTTCCTGCTGCACACCAAGATGGTCAAGTTCCGCACCGTCGGCTGGGCGCACTGGCTGGTCATGATCGGCTTCATGCTCGGTGCCATCGTCTGGTTCGAGGCATACGGCCAGACGTTCAACCCCGAGTTCCACTGGCCCATCATCGGTGACACCGCGGCCTACCACCTCATCGACGAGCTGCTCGGACTCGGCACGGTCATCGGCATCACCACGCTGATCATCATTCGCCAGCTCAACCACCCGCGTAAGCCCGAGCGTCAGTCGCGCTTCGCCGGCTCCGGGTTCAAAGCCGCCTACTTCGTCGAGGCCGTCGTGCTCATCGAGGGCCTCGGCATGGTGTTCGTCAAGGCAGGCAAGATCGCCACCTACGGGCATGGGAACCCGTACACGGACTTCTTCACGATCCGCTTGGCCGAGCTGCTGCCCGCCAACTCGAACATGGTCGCGGTGTTCGCGTTCATCAAGCTGATGTCCGGCATGATCTGGCTCTACATCGTCGGTTCACGCATCAACTGGGGTATCGCGTGGCACCGCTTCACCGCGTTCCCCAACATCTACTTCAAGCGCATGGACGACGGTACCGTCGCCCTCGGCCCGGCCAAGCCGATGATGTCCGGCGGCAAGGTCCTCGAGATGGAAGAGGCCGACCCCGACGTCGATGCGTTCGGCGCAGGCAAGATCGAGGACTTCAGCTGGAAGGGCTGGCTCGACTTCACCACCTGCACCGAGTGCGGACGCTGCCAGTCGCAGTGCCCCGCCTGGAACACCGGCAAGCCCCTGTCCCCCAAGCTGCTGATCATGTCGCTGCGCGACCACAGCCACGCCAAGGCCCCGTACCTGCTGGCAGGCGGCAAGAAGGACATGGCAGGCGACGAGGTCGGACTGGTCGACTCCGAGGGCAACGTCGACCAGAAGGCGCTCGACGCCATCCCGCAGAACGCTCGGGACGAGGCCGATCGCAAGCTCGTCGCCGACGCCATCGAGGGCGGCATCATCGATCCCGAGGTGCTGTGGAGCTGCACCACGTGCGGTGCCTGCGTCGAGCAGTGCCCGGTGGACATCGAGCACGTCGACCACATCATCGACATGCGTCGCTATCAGGTCCTCATCGAGTCGGAGTTCCCGTCCGAGCTCGCAGGCCTGTTCAAGAACCTCGAGAACAAGGGCAACCCGTGGGGCCAGAACTCCAAGGACCGCCTCAACTGGATCAACGAGATGGACTTCGACATCCCGGTCTTCGGCCAGGACGCCGATTCGTTCCAGGACTACGAGTACCTCTTCTGGGTCGGCTGTGCCGGTGCCTACGAGGATCGCGCCAAGAAGACCACCAAGGCCGTCGCCGAGCTGCTCGCCACCGCAGGCGTGAAGTTCATGGTGCTCGGCGCGGACGAGACCTGCACCGGCGACTCCGCTCGCCGCGCGGGCAACGAGTTCCTGTTCCAGCAGCTCGCCATGCAGAACATCGAGACGCTGAACAGCGTGTTCGACGGTGTCGAGCAGAGCAAGCGCAAGATCGTCGTCACCTGCGCGCACTGCTTCAACGCGCTCGGCAACGAGTACCCGCAGGTCGGCGGTGACTACGAGGTGGTGCACCATACGCAGCTGCTCAACCGCCTCGTGCGCCAGAAGAAGCTGATCCCGGTGGCCTCGGTCAGCCAGGACATCACCTACCACGACCCGTGCTACCTCGGCCGTCACAACAAGGTGTACGACGCTCCGCGTGAGCTCATGGCCGCGTCGGGCTCCAATCTCAAGGAGATGCCGCGCCACGGTGAGCGGTCCATGTGCTGTGGTGCCGGTGGCGCTCGCATGTGGATGGAAGAGAACATCGGCAAGCGCATCAACATCGACCGGGTCGACGAGGCACTGGCGACCAACCCGAAGAAGATCGCCACCGGTTGCCCGTTCTGCCGCGTCATGCTCACCGACGGTGTCACCGCACGTCAGGAAGGCGGCGCACACGAGGGCGTCGAGGTCGTCGACGTCGCGCAGCTGATGCTCGAGTCGATCACCCGCGTCGAGTCCTCGGTACTGGGCGAGAACATCAAGGTCATCCCCCGCGAGCGCACTCCGGAGGAGAAGCTCGCGACCGAAAAGGCGATGGAGGTCGAAGAGGCCGAACGCATCGCCCCCGTCGAGGAGCCGGCCGAGGCGAAGTCCGCTCCGGCAGCTCCGGCACCCAAGGCCGGCGGCGGTCTGAAGATGAAGGGCCTGGCCAAGGCTCCGGGAGCGAAGGCACCCGGTTCTGCCACCAAGACCGAAGAGCCTACGGAGGAGGCTGCACCCGCGGCCAAGCCCAAGGGTCTCGGATTGGCAGGCGGCAAGGCACCCGGTGGCAAGGCACCCGGCGGCAAGGGTCTGCAGATGAAGGGCAAGGCACCCGGCGCGAAGGCGGCTGCACCTGCCGACACTGCAGCCGAAGCTCCGTCCACCGAGGCCTCGGAATCGACTCCGTCCGTCAAGCCCAAGGGTCTGGCCGTGAAGTCGGGCTTCAAGAAGCCGGGAGCCAAGGCACCGGGCAAGCCCGCCGAGGCCACTGCGACTCCCGCCACGGAGCCGTCGACCTCTGACGCACCTGTGGAATCAGCCTCTGCTGCAACCGAATCCAAGCCGACCGTCCAGCCGAAGGGCCTGGCCGTGAAGTCCGGATTCAAGAAGCCGGGCGCCAAGGCACCGGGTAAGCCTGCTGCCGAGGCTCCGGTCTCCGAAGCACCTGCTGCCGAAGCACCTGCTGCCGAGGCACCTGCTGCTGAGGCACCTGCTGCTGAGGCACCGGTTGCCGACGCTACGGCGTCGGAAGCACCCGCCGCCGAGGCTGTCGCAGAATCCAAGCCGACCGTCAAGCCCAAGGGCCTGGCCGTGAAGTCCGGATTCAAGAAGCCGGGTGCACGGACGCCCGGCGCAGCAGCGTCAACATCCGCCGAGGCGTCGGACACCACCGAGGCACCCGCCGAGGCATCCGCGGCCGAAGCACCAGCAGAGGCTCCGGCAGAGGCGTCGACCACCGAGGCACCTGCTGAGGCGTCGGACACTGCGAGTGAAGCCGACGACCGCACGCCACCCAAGCCGAAGGCCGGTGGACTCGGATTCGCCCCGGGAGCCAAGGTTCCGGGTCGCCGGAAGTAACCTCACACCCTTTTTACCGACCGCGCGCCCTTGCTCACTGCCGAGCAGGGGCGCGCACTCGTCAGTAGGGGTGTGAGGTCCACTCCCACGAAGCACCAGCTGAGGCGTCGACCACCGAGGCACCAGCCGAGGCGTCGGACACTGCGGGTGAAGCCGACGATCGCACGCCACCCAAGCCGAAGGCCGGTGGACTCGGATTCGCTCCGGGTGCCAAGGTTCCGGGTCGCCGGAAGTAACCTCACACCCCTTTTACCGACTGCGCGCCCTTGCTCACTGCCGAGCAGGGGCGCGCACTCGTCAGTAGGGGTGTGAGGTCCACTCCCACGAGTTATCCACAGGCAGCGAGTTATCCACAATCGGCCACTGGGGGCTTGTCGAATGCGATTGCGCCCGAAAGCATTTCTTCATGACCCGCATCGTCTCGCGATCCGACGCACTCTCCCGCGGAATTTCCGACGCAGAGTTGCAGCGCTACTGCCGAACGCGAGCATGGCGTCGACTCCGTCCCGGACGGTTCGTCAGCAGAGACGAATTCGACGCCCTGCCCAGGGAAGACAAGCATCGAGTGATCGCCGAGGCCGTGTTCGACGCGACCATCGCCCCCGATGCCGTTGTCAGCCATGTGAGTGCGGCTGTCTTCCACGGTCTCGATGTGTGGAATGCCGACCTGAGCCGGGTGCACATCACGCGCAATCGCGCCCGGGGCGGAGGTCGGAGCAGTGCCGTTCGCGCAGTGCACACCTCGCCGTACACCGACGAGGAAGTCGTGGATTTCGACGGCGTTCGGGTCACCGCTCTGGCGCGCACAGTTGCCGATTGCGCTCGCTCACTTCCGTTCGAGACGGCTGTCTGTATCGCGGACTTCGCGGCGAGAGCACGCGGACTCGCTGCCGAAGATTTTGTCGCGGCACTAGATTCGTGCCCGAACCATCCGGGCAATCGGCTGGCGCGTCGGGTTGCGGAGTTCATGGACGGCCGGTCCGAGAGTGTCGGGGAATCACGCGCCCGTGTGGTGCTGCATCATCTCGGCTACACCCCACAGCTGCAGGTACCGATCACGGATTCCCGGGGCTTCGTCGGGCGCGTGGATTTCGATCTGCCCGACATCGAGACTGTTCTCGAATTCGACGGCAAGGTGAAGTACGGGCGCTACGTGCCCGAGGGTAAATCTGCGGCCGATGTGTTGTGGGAAGAGAAGCGCCGCGAGGATCGCATTCGCGCAACCGGCCGTCAGGTGGTGCGAATTGCCTGGTCGGATCTCGATCGTCCCGAGCTCGTCGACCGGATGATCCGCGATGCTGCCGACAGAGCCGGCCGACGCCACCGAGCGACCTTTCTACCGACCGCGCGCCCGTCCTCGCATCGAAATGCAGGCGCGCACCCTGCACAAGCGGTGTGAGGTTCCCGCGAACCCCCCTCGGAAGTAGCCGAATCGGACATCGTGAGTATGGTCGGACGCGAAGGCGTACCGACAAGTAGGGAGCAGGCATGACCGACGACGCGGACAAGCTCTTTCGCCGCTACGACGAGTGGTGGACGGCTCTGTCGCCGGACGACCGAGCGCACGTCGAGCAGTGTTGCGAATCCGGCCGCACCGACGAGCGCCTATGTGCACTCATCCTCGAGAACGACGGTCCGTCGAAGGCAGCGTTCGAGGTGGGCAGCAAGTTGTCCGAGGGCAACAGCAAGTACTGCGCGATCCCCAGTGCACTCCTCGAGTTTCTGGAAGCGAAGCGCGCGCACCCACCACTCAGCTAGAGGGACGCCACAGCTGCAGCTCGGGGATTCCGGGCGGCGTGAACCCCATGACCTGGCCGTAGAAGGACAGTTCGGATTCGCGTGCGTTCACCTGCGTTTCCAGTTTGCGGAACCCGTGTGACTCGCCCGCATAAGCCAGGTAGGCGTGCGGTATCCCCTTGCTCACCATGGCATCTCGGAATCGTTCGGCCTGCGACGGCGGCACGATCGGATCGTCGAGCCCCTGCAACAACAGCACTGGGCAAGAGAGTCCGTCGACGTTGTTCACCGGTGCCCGGGTTCGGTACAGATCGATGGCCTCCGGCAACGGTCCGATGAGCCCGTCGATGTAGCGCGACTCGAAGTCGTGGGTCTCGGCGACGAACAGCTCGAGCTCCGCCACTCCGAAGTACGATGCGCCGCAAGCGAACACATCGGACGACGTCAGCGCAGCCAAGACCGTCCACCCGCCCGCGGAGCCACCTTCGATCGCCAAGCGATTCGGGTCGGCGAGTCCACTGTCGGCCAGCCCCTGCACCGCGGCGATGGTGTCTTCGACGTCGACCACTCCCCACTGCCCGCGCAGCCGGTTGCGGTATTCGCGGCCGTACCCACTGGAACCGCCGTAGTTCACATCGACGACGCCGATGCCGCGGCTGGTGAAGTAGGCGAACAACGGATTCAGAGCGGGTGCCACGTGCGCCGTGGGGCCGCCGTGGACGAAGGCTACGTACGGCGGCAGTTCACCGTCCAGCCCTTCGTAGTCGGGGTTGCGCGGCGCATAAGCGATGGCGTGCACCTCACGGTTCGGCCCCTGGAACGTCACCTGACGCCCCTCGGGCAGGTATGCACTGTCGGGTACGGACTCGAAACCCGAACGCACAGAAGTCAGTTCACGAGATTCGAGGTTGAGTGCGAACAGCGCGCTTGCCACGTGTGCTCCGCCACCCTTGATCAGCACGGTCGAGCCGGAGCGCCCACCGAGCCCCACCGAGGTCATACCGTCGAGCGCGATGTCGTCCAGCACTCCGGACGCAGGGTCGAGCACCGCAAGGGTGTCGGTGCCGACGGTCCGCACGGTGAGCAGTGTCCCGTCGTCCAGTACCTCGTACCAACTCGATCCCAACCGCCACAGCGGAGCACCGAAGTCCGCGTCCAGCGTCAGCAGCGGCGTGACCGACCCGTCGAGCGTGACCGAATACAGGTTCCACCAACCGCTTCGGTCACCGATGGCGTACAGCGACTCGTCGTCGATCCATTCGGGCTGCAGCACAGATTCCTCTGTCGAGCCGAGTAGAACCGTCCAGGACGACGGATCGGCCAGCGAGGCAACGCGCAGTTCGGTTCCGTCCCATGGCATCTGCGGGTGGTTCCACGCGATCCAGGCGATGCGGGTGCCGTCGGGTGACAGTCTCGGGAACGCAAGGAAGTCCGAACCCGCCACCAGCGAGCGCACCCCGCCGCCGCCGAGATCGATGGCCACGATGTCTCGGGACACCGCGCCTGCGTCGTGCATCTCGCGAACTGCGATCACGTCGGTGCCGACCACCGAGAGGTCCGCGTACCGAATGCTCGACGCCACAGCCGGTTTCGGAGTCAGCGGCACGGGTGCGCCGCCGGGGGTGAGTCGGTAGACGCGTTGATCGGAGAACTCGGCGAACACCAGGTCGCCGTCTGCCGTCGCAGTCCAGGCTCCCCCGCCGTATTCGTGGACGCGGGTGCGGGCGTTGAACGGTGCGGGCAGAACCGGCTTCACTTCTCCGTCGACATACCGGCAGATGGCCGTTCGGCCTTGTTCGGCGGGCCGCAGTTCCGACCACCAGATCTCACTGCCGACGAAGCGCCCGCCCTCGACGGGGTGGCCCGCCGACGACAGATCTGCTGCGGTGATGGGCGAGGGCCAGGATCCGAAGGCGAGAGCAGTCACGCCGTCCACCCTAGTGAACTGACGTGCACGTAACGCGTTGTTCACCGGCCCTTCAATCATGACCCGGATGATGGGAGTCGAGTAGCACTAGGGGGACACCATGCGCCGGACCACTACCCATTCGGTGGACCACGAAATTCTGACCTTCGGCCGAACCTGGCGGGGATACGGCGGTGGCAGCGACGAGGACATCTACGTGGCATTCGGCATCGACGCGCGTACCTACTTCCAGCGATTGCGTCGCATCCTGGATTCGCCGGTCGCCGAGGACCTGTCCCCGGACGAGCGGTCCGCGATCGCCGACATCTGCCGATTGCGCCTCGGCTGAGCAGCTACACCGGCACCAACAGTTCGGGACTGTTGTTCTTCACGCTGTTGACGGCGGTGCTCACCTCGTAGGGCTCGAGCCGCGGCTCGGGGATGGCCGCCAACAGATCCTGCACGTCGCCGAGATCGGTCACAGTGGGGTCGAGCCAGCTCGAGCGCAGCTCCGGCGGAAGCACCACCGGCGAGCGATCGTGAATGTGCCCGAGCGCATCGGCTGCAGGCGAGGTGAGCACGGTGACCGACCAGACCCACCGATCCTCGTCGTCCTCGGCCTTGGTGGGGTCTCGCCACAGCTCGTACAGGCCGGCCATCGCGAGCACGCCTTCCGTATGCAGGAAGTACGGCACTTTGCCGCCGTCGCGCTTCTCCCATTCGTAGTAGCCGTCGGCGGGCACGATGCATCGTCGACGGCTCGCCGCCTTCTTGAACGACGGCTTCTCGGTGATGGTCTCCGACCTGGCGTTGATCAGTCGAGAACCGATTTTGGCGTCTTTCGCCCACGAGGGGATCAGGCCCCAGCGCACCGACCGCAGTTGTCGCACGGCGTCGGCCTCGGGTTCGTCCTTCGGCGCGCGCTCGATCACCGTCCGGACCGTCTGGGTGGGGGCCACGTTGTACGACGGCGGCACCTCCGCACCGACGGTCTCGGCGATGTCGAAAACCGCCTGCAGGTCACTGTCACTCCGGGTACTGGCATACCGTCCGCACATGGAACGAGATTGTTCCACCCGCCACCGACATGTCGGACGAAACAACCTCGTGGAATTACGTGGCACCCACCTGGCACGATGTGACGGGTGACCACTCCGCAGATCCACTCCCAGCCGCGTTACCGCACGTTGCAGCAGTCGACCAAGCTGCAGAACGTGCTGTACGAGATCCGCGGACCGGTACACGCCCATGCCGCCCGGCTCGAGGCGGAGGGGCACCGCATCCTCAAGCTCAACATCGGTAACCCTGCCCCGTTCGGGTTCGAGGCCCCCGATGTGATCGTGCGGGACATGATCGCGGCGCTGCCGGTGGCACAGGGATACTCGGAATCGAAGGGCATTCTGTCCGCTCGGCGCGCCATCGTCACCCGATACGAGCTCGAACCGGGTTTCCCCGAGCTCGACGTCGACGACATCTATCTCGGCAACGGAGTCTCCGAGCTCATCACGATGACGATGCAGGCCTTGCTCGACGACGGTGACGAGGTACTGATCCCGGCCCCGGACTATCCGCTGTGGACGGCGATGACGACACTGTCCGGCGGCAAGGCCGTGCACTACATGTGCGACGAGGAGAACGGGTGGAACCCCGATCTGGCCGACATCGAGTCCAAGATCACCCCGAAGACCGTCGCCCTGCTGGTGATCAACCCCAACAACCCGACGGGCGCGGTGTACTCGAAGGAGGTGCTGCAGGGCATCGTCGATCTGGCGCGCAAGCATCAGCTGCTGTTGCTGGCGGACGAGATCTACGACCGGATCCTCTACGACGACGCCCAGCACACCTCGCTGGCGAGTCTGGCTCCCGACCTGCTCTGCCTGACGTACAACGGACTGTCCAAGGCGTATCGAGTGGCCGGTTACCGCGCCGGCTGGCTCGCGATCACCGGACCGAAGAAGCACGCCGCAGGATTCATCGAAGGTATCGACCTTCTCGCGTCGACGCGACTGTGCCCCAATGTGCCTGCGCAACATGCCATTCAGGTCGCACTCGGTGGCTATCAGAGCATCGAGGATCTGATCCTGCCCGGCGGCCGTCTGCTCGAGCAGCGCGACGTCGCATGGGAGAAACTCAACGCGATTCACGGCGTCTCGTGCGTCAAACCGCGGGGTGCGCTGTACGCGTTTCCGCGACTCGACCCCGAAGTACACGAAATCTACGACGACGAAAAGCTGGTCCAGGACCTGTTGCTGCAGGAGAAAATCCTCGTGGTTCAAGGCACCGGATTCAACTGGCCCGGCCACGATCACATCCGCATCGTGACTCTGCCGTGGGCGCGAGACCTGGCGGTGGCGATCGAGAGGTTCGGTAACTTCCTCGCGTCGTACAAGCAGTGACGCCGGAAGTTACTCGAAAGTAGTTGAAAGTGATGCACAAAACATCGGCGTGATCCCGCCTCGGCGACGAATGATCTGTACATTGGCGGACGGCACTTCGGTGCCCGCGAGCCCTGGTCGTCCCCTCCCCCCCGGGTCGGTCAGGTGGTGGCGGGGGACGCCCCCCTGCTCCCCGCCACCGAGCTCCTCGCATCTGTCACCAACCTGGCCCCGTACTAGCCTTGCATGGTGGAACCACACGGCAATCCTCCCGACGGCACCAAGCCGAGCCTCGACTCCTACGCTGGCCACGGGCACGGGCACGGCCACAGCGATACTCCGGTTCCGTTGGGACCGGTGGCGGCCAAGGTGGTCGTCGGACTGTTGGTCGCCATTGCCATCGCCGTGATCGGTGGTGCGATCGCTCTGTGGCCGAGCCAGCAGAGCGTCGACATCCCGTTGCCGTTCCAGACCTCCGGCGGTGGCGCAGTGTCCACCGAGGCGGGCACCATCACCTCGCAGAGCATCGGGCCCTGCGGAAGTCCCGACGCCGGAAGACCGTTCACCGGTGACCCGACCCCCGCGGTGAACGACTCCTACGAATGCCAGCGCAGCATCGTCGACATCACCACGGGCGAGGACGCGGGCAAGCGCACGGTACTCGAGATCGCTCCGGGGCCCGGGCAACCGACTCTGAGTGCCGGCGAGGACATCCGGTTGGTCGTGCAGACCGACCCTGCCGGTGGAGTCCGCTACTCCTTCAACGACTATTCCCGCGGGCTACCGTTGGCGCTGATCGTAGGCGTGTTCGCCGTGGTCATCTGCGTCGTCGCCCGCTGGCGGGGATTCCGCGCACTGGTCGGCCTGCTCATCGCGTTCGCCGTGCTGGTCGTGTTCATGCTGCCCGCCCTGCTCGACGGTGCACCCGCCATTCCGGTGGCCCTCGTCGCCGGTGCGGTGATTCTGTATGCCGTGCTCTATCTGGCGCACGGGGTGAACCTTCGGACCAGCTCGGCGCTGCTGGGCACCCTCACCTCGATGGCGGTGGCGGCAGTGCTGTCGTACGTCGCCATCCGCATGACCCACCTGACCGGATTGTCCGAGGAACAGAACACCGCCGTACAGACGTACATCGGCAACGTCAGCGTCACCGGTCTACTGTTGGCCGGCTTCATCATCGGCTCGCTCGGTGTGCTCAACGACGTGACGATCACGCAGGCGTCCGCGGCTTTCGAGCTCGCCTCGGTGGACGAGACGGCGTCGCGGCGCGAGATCTTCACCGCCACGATGCGGGTGGGTCGCGATCACATCGCCAGTACCGTCTACACCCTCGTGCTCGCCTACGCCGGTGGCGCACTGCCGCTGCTGCTGCTCTTCAGCGTCGCCGACCGGTCCATCCAGGACGTGCTCACCGGCGATTCGGTGGCCATCGAGATCGTCCGCTCCGCAGTCGGCGGTGTGGCGCTTGCCCTGTCGGTTCCGCTGACCACGGCGATCGCCGTGCTGTTGGCCCGCCCCATCAACGTGGGCGGGCCCTCCAACCGAGCGCAGCGCCGGGCGACGGCACCCACCCGCAAGAGCAGGCGCTCCGGCCGTCACAGCGCGTGAGCGGCTCCGCCGCATGTGAGCAGAACTTCGTAGCAGGAGCCGAACTTCCGTGCACGTGCGGCGCAGCCGCTCAGGCGAACGCAGCGGCGACGGTCTCCGACAGCAGTGCACCGTTGTGCGTGCTCAGGCCGGCTTTGAGACCCGGGTCCGCCTCGCAGGCAGCTTCCCAGCCCTTGTCGGCGAGTGCGACGACGTACGGCAGGGTGGCGTTGGTGAGCGCGTAGGTGGACGTGCGCGGTACGGCACCGGGCATGTTGGCGACGCAGTAGAACACCGACTCGTGCACCTTGTACGTGGGATCGGCGTGGGTGGTGGCGTGCGAATCCTCGAAGCAGCCGCCCTGATCGATGGCGATGTCGACCAGAACCGAACCCGGCTTCATACGCTGAACCAGACTGTTGGACACGAGCTTCGGTGCCTTCGCTCCGGGCACCAACACTGCGCCGATGACGAGATCCGCTGCGAGAACGGCCTGTTCGAGCTCGTAAGCGTTGGATACCAGAGTTTTCACCGCACCGCGGTACTGATCGTCGATGGCGCGCAGCGCCTTCACATCGAGATCGAGCACGGTGACGTCGGCGTGCATGCCGAAAGCGATTGCGGTGGCGTTCCTTCCGGACACGCCGGCTCCGATCACCACGACGTTGGCGGGGCGGACTCCGGGAACTCCGCCCATCAGAACTCCGCGCCCGCCTTCACTGGACATCAGGTGGTAGGCACCGGCCTGCGGCGCGAGGCGTCCGGCAACCTCACTCATCGGGGCGAGCAACGGCAGGGAACCGTCTGCAGCAGTGACTGTTTCGTAGGCGATGGCGGTGGTACCCGACTCGAGCAGCGCATCGGTGCACGGCTTGGACGCCGCGAGGTGCAGGTAGGTGAACAGCACCTGCCCCTTCCTCAGGCGTGAATACTCCTCGGCGATGGGTTCTTTGACCTTCAACAGCAGGTGCGCAGACTCCCAGACCTCGGCGACATCGGTGAGAATCTGCGCTCCGGCGGCCTTGTAGTCGGTATCGGTGAACGACGAACCGGCTCCTGCCTCGGTTTCGATGATCACTTCGTGTCCTCGCGAGACCAGTTCGTGCACGCCTGCCGGGGTGATGGCCACCCGGTATTCGTGGTTCTTGATCTCGCGTGGAATTCCGATCTTCATGGCGGCCTCCTCGGTGGCGGGTGATGTGAAGCCGGGGCTCCATCCGTGTAGGCCAACTATGAATTATCTACGAAATACCCGCAACGGAAGTGAATATAATTCTGTACAATCCCAGAATGGTGAGCAATAGTTCGTTCGAGACGGGTGAAGCGGGGTCTCGGTCGAACGATGTTCGGTCGGTGCCACTGGACCGAATCGACCACATCCTGCTCGACGAGCTCCGCCGCGACGCCCGTACACCAAACAACGCGCTCGCTGCCGCGGCCGGGATCGCACCGTCGACCGCACTGGCGCGGGTTCGTGCTCTGGTCGAACGCGGCGTCATCCGCGGCTTCCACGCCGAGATAGACCCCGAGGCACTCGGCCAGGGCATTCAGGCCATGATCTCGGTTCGGCTGCAAGCAGATGCTCGACGACGCATCAGCGAATTCGGTTCGAAGATCGCCTCACGGAAGGAGACGCTGAACATCTACTTCATTGCCGGTGCGGACGACTTCCTGGTGCATGTGGCAACCGTCGACACCGCCACTCTTCGCGACTTCGTCGTCGAGAATCTCAGCGCCGACCCTGCTGTGGCCGCTACCGAGACCATCCTGATCTTCGAGCACATCAGGCCGCGAAACACTCACGGAGAGAAGTGAATCGGGTCAGGGAGCGGGCGGAGCGATCGGCGGGAAACCGGGCAGCGTGAACTCCGGGAAGCCTGGTATCAGCGGTGGTGGCTGCTGCGTCGTCGGAGGAACGGTCTCGACGGGTGGCAGCGGAGCAGGCTCGGCCGTGGTCGTGGTCGTCGTCGGCTCCGGCGTCCACGGCTCCTGGTAGACCTCGGTCTCCGGTGGCACGGTGGTCGGTTCGACCGTGGTTTCCGGTGCAGGTGCGGGCGGCGGCAACACCGGCGCTGGTGTCACCGACGTGGGCGGCACCGTGGTGGTGGCAACGGGAGCTTCGGTCTGGTTCCGACTGACCGAGGTGTCGACCACCTGCGGTGTGTTCTGCTGGGTGATCATGAACGCGGAGCCGCCCACCACCAACGCGAGACCGAGCGCGAGAACACCTCCGGTGCGGAGCTTGCGCCGAGCCCGGGTGCGGTCGTCCTCGCCGTCGTCGTCGTCGTAATCGGCGTCGAGCCAGTAGACGTTCTTCAGCTGGAACGGAACCGGCTTGCCGTCGTCTGCTGCCTCGGGCCTGGCAGCAGAGTTCTCGGCAGACGAATCCCCCGTGTTCGCGCTCAACGCAACGACCTCCCCGTCGACCCGCGCCCCCTGCACGTGGCCGTCGAGAACATCTTCCACCACCGGTGAGGTCTCCGGAACCGAATCGACTGCACCGGATTCGGCGGAGTCGGTGAACCTCGAGGAAGCGAATTCTCCCGAGGTACCGGCGGAATCGGCCGGGACTTCTGACGCCGGGCCTTCTGACGCCGGGCCTTCGGACACCGGCACTTCGGACACCGGCACCTCGGACACCGTGTCCTGCGAGTGCGCGCCGACCGCTCCCGCCGCTATCCAGGGACGGGCCGGAACAGGACGCGCCGGCGAGGGAGCGGGGACAGGCACACCGGGCGCGGCGTGCTGGGACTCGGTATTCGCCGGAACCGGACGGACCGGCGCGGGTAGCGGCGGCGGCACCGGCACGGAAGCCGGTTCCGAGCGGACCCGCGACGTGGGTTCGGTGGTCATCGGCGCAGCGGACGTCGCCGGCCGATTCGGTGCCCGTCTCGTTCCGGTTCGCGTGCGTGAATGCGGCCGAGCGGCCAGTGCCGCTCCACGTGCAGCGACGGTCTCGGGCTCGGTCGGCACGATCGACGGGAGTTCGAGCAGTGGTCCGACGCGTTTCTGCACGATCGGCATGCGAGCTCCACCGCCGATCAGTACGACGGCGTCGATCGGAACGTTGGCACCGATCATCACGTCGCGCGCGAACTCGATGGCCTCGTCGAGCAGGTCGGTGATGAGCAGCTCGAAGTTCTCTCGGGAGAGCAGGATCATGCCGCTGGCGTCGGGCAGACATACCGCGTCCTGAGTGGACAAGCGTTCCTTGGCAATTCGGCAGCGCTTCTCGAACAACGCCATGTCGGGGTCGGTCGGCTGCTTGCCGAGGCGTTGGAGCTGATTGTTGCGCACGTAGGCGTCGAGCAGATCTCCGCTGTACGCACCGGATCGCTGCGAGGCGATGACGGTGCGCTGGACCAGGTCCACGACGCTGACGGTCAGTCCGGAACTTCCGAGGTCGAAGAGGGCGACGGAATTGCAGTTGCGGGCTTCGCCCGTTGCCGCCAGGTACTCGACGACGGCCTCCACCTCGGGGACCAGGTGGTAGTTGTGCAGGCGCGCACCGCTGAGGGCAGCATGCAGCGCGTCGGCCTGGCGGGGGTCGCGGTAGGCGACGCCGGTGGCCAGTTCGGGCTCGCTCTCGGCTGCGGCACCGATCGATTCGGCGGCCAGATGCGGAAGGTCTCCGCCGACGCTGTCGATGAGTTCGTTGCGGAAGAACAAGGGCCGGTCGATGTCGGTGACCAGGCCGGATGGGTCGCCGACGGGTGACCCGAACTGTTCGGCTCGGGGCTGCGCCGTGCGCACGGCTCGGGTCCCCATGGACACCCCAAGCAGCACAGTCACGGTTGTCGGCCTCATTTCGATCGGCAGTTGTCTTCGGACGCGGTCCACCTCGTCCAGAGCGCCAGGCTACCGCTTCGGCCGAATCGGCGGGGCGCGCGCCCCGGCGGTGGGCGGAGCCGGGCGCAGTGAAACCGGTCGCGCTCCCCACCCGGTTGGCTCGAACCGGACCCGAGGTCTATTCCGGCAGCTCCGGATCGACAGTCGGTAGGTACAGCTCGCCGGCGTAGGTGAACTCGCGCTCGTACAGGTCCGCGTCGGACAATCGAGCGGGCCCGAGCACCGGCAGCTCGGCGGGTCCCGGATCGACCCCGTCGGCCGGACCCGCGACGGCAGAAAGCGCAGCGGCGAACGTGGAATCGGTGGGAATCTGCTGGTCGATCAGCGGAGTGGGCGGCGGTGTGTTTCCCCGGGTGAACACCAGTCCCATTACCGCGACGATCAGCAGACTCACGGCGGCGAGCACGGACGCATCCCGAATCGACCAGGTGCGTCGGCCGCGGCGAACCGGCTCGGCGACGACCCCCGGCTCGGGTGCCGCGGGTTCGAGCACCTCGGGCTGCAGGAGTGCAGGTTCGTCGAGGTCGATGTCTGCCGGGGCCGTGTCGAAGGTGGTCGACGGGATCGTCAGATCCTCGGTCGCGAGTTGGTCGACGGTGAGGCCGTCGACCATCCACTCCTCGACGGTGTCGAAGTCCAGCATCTCCGGCTCGGCGAGCATCTCGGGCGCATCGAGCAGTTCCGATGCATCGTCCGGGACGGTGATGATTCCCACATCGGCATGAAGAGAGCCGTCGAAAGGGGTTTCGGCGGGCCTTTCGTCGAGTGCCGCGCCCTCGGCGATGGCCATTGCAGGGTCGTCCGGCACGTGGACGGGAACGTTCCACTTGTCCTCGATGATGGTGCGCACCGCGGGGATGGCTGCACCGCCGCCGATCAGCAGTACGGCATCGGGTGCCTGCTTGGAGGCCCAGTCCAAGGCGTCGGAGACGAGCGGTGTGATCTCTCGCTCGAATTCCTTTCGGCTGAGCAACATCGGGCCGCGGTTGGGTGCCCGGACGCCGACCGACGAGCTCACCAACTCCTTGAGCTCGCGGAAGAAGGCCTGGTACTCCTGATCGCCCTCGGGGCCGACCGGAGCCGGCAGAATGCCCTTGGCCATCACGATGCCGCGGACCACCTCGTCGAAGCGGTCACCGCTGATGTCGACGGTGCGTGCGGTCCACTCGACGTACTCTCCCGCGACATCGAGTGCGGTGGCCGAAAGCCCCTTCTTTCCCAGGTCGACGACCAGGACGTAGTCCTTGTCGGCCAGTTCCGGAACGGTGCGGGCATAGGCGAGCAGGGCGCGGGACTCCTCGACCATGCGAGCTTTCGGCACGGTGCCGTCGCCGAGGGTCTCCAGCAGCGCCGTCACGGCTGCGGTGTCCCATCCTGCGAGGACGATGTCCTCGAACGGCCCGAGGTCGACGAGCTTGCCGGGCAGCAGGTCGTGTGCACCCTCTGCGTCGATGGAGTCCTCGACGCGGCGGCCGTCGGCGATGTACGCGATGCGCACGGCACCGGTACCCACTGACACCCCGCAGACTCCACCCATAGACCAGACAGTCCTTCACAGATTGTGTTTCGACGCCCGATCCGGCGCCCGTACGAGCCCCCGCTCCACTCGAAGTGTACGGCGGCTCGGATACCCGATGCGGGCATCCCGGTAACGCTACTAAACAATCTGCGATATTGTTTAAGAGGGTCTGGGGAGACTTTGGGTCGAAAAGGCGCACTGCCAGCCGACCCTGAGTCGACGACGAGGCCGTCCGGTCTCGTGGTTAACGCGATCGGTGGAGGTTTCGATGCAGACGCTCAATGCTCACGACGTGGTTCGAGTGCGAACCGTTCTGGAGAAATTCGGAAAGCTGCCGGTTCCCGTTGAGGGCATCGACGAAGCTGCCGATCTCTACGACAGCGGCCTCACCTCGCACGCCAGTGTCAACGTGATGATCGCGCTCGAGGACGAGTTCGACGTCGAATTCCCCGACACCATGTTGCAGAAGTCGACCTTCGGCAGCATCAACGCGATCGCCGCGGCCATCGCTCAGCTGACGGACTGAGGCCATGACCACCGTCTACGAGAGCTCGATCGACCAGTCGATCACCGACGTGCTGGCCGTGCTGCGGACCTACGCCGACGAAGTCGATCGCGATGCCCGTTTCCCCACCGAATCGGTGGATGCGCTGCGCGACGCCGGCTTGCTCGGGGTCGGAATTCCGCGGGAGTTCGGCGGAGGCGGGGCAACACTGAACGACATAGCCCGGATCTCGCGCGCCCTCGGTGCCGAGTGCGCATCGACGGCGATGATCTTCGTCATGCACCAGTCACAGGTGCTCAGCATCGTCCGCCACGGCAAGTCCGACGCCATGGCAGACCTGCAGCGTCGGATCGTGACCGATCGCATACTGGTGGCGTCGGCCACCACCGAGATCAACATCGGCGGCGACGTCCGCTCGAGCAGTTGCGCGGTGGAGTACGACGGTGAGCAGATCACGCTCAGCAAGAACGCACCGGTCATCTCCTACGGCGAGTACGCGCAGATCGTGTTGGCGACGGCGCGGCGCAGCGTCGACAGCCCGCCGAGCGATCAGGTGCTCGTGGTGTGCGAGAAGCCCGACGTGACGCTCGTCAAGACCGGCACCTGGGACACCCTCGGCTTTCGCGGCACCTGCAGCCCCGGCTTCATGCTGGACGCGCGCACGACGACGTCGAACATCCTGGGCGACAACTACGGCGACATCTCCGCTCAGACCATGCTTCCGGTAGCGCACGTGCTGTGGGGATCTGCGTGGCTCGGCATCGCCGACGCGGCGGTCACCAAGGCGCGCAAGTCGGTGCAGAAGGCCGCACGCAAGACTCCGGGAACGCCGCCGCCGAGCGCGCTGCGTCTCGCGGAGCTGATGGTGGTGCACGAGCAGTTGGTGGACACGGTGTTCGGTGCCGCAGCCAAGTTCGAGGCCGTCTCCGACAGCCCTGCCGAGCTCGGAGCCATCGGTTTCGCACTCAAGATCAACAACGTCAAGGTCACCGCGTCGACGCTCGTCATCGACATCGTCGGCAAGGCACTGCAGATCTGTGGCATCTCCGGCTACCGCCAGGACGGCGAGATGAGCATCGGCCGTCATCTCCGCGATGCGCACGGGTCCGCGATCATGGTCAGCAACGAACGCATCCTGGGGCACAACTCGCAGCTCTCCCTCGTCTACAAGGGAAAATGATGACCACCACACACTCCGCACCGGAGACAGACATCAGCGAACTCGACTCGGCCCGAGCCGCTTTCCGCGCCCAGCTCGTCGACGCCGGCTTGCTGGTTCCCAGCTCGATCCCCGGATTGTACGGGCGCAGTGGCGAATTCGAGGACATCATCGAGTTCGTCGATGCCCGCGTCACCGAGGCAGGCGTCGCCGAACACGGCCGTCAGGCCACTCGATTCCGGTTCGCTCCGGTCTTCCCGCGGGAAGCCTTCGAGCGCACCGACTACATCGCGTCGTTCCCCAACCTCACCGGTGCCATCAACACGTTCGAGGGCGACAACAAGGAACACGCGGCGCTGTTGGCGGAACGATCAGACGGTAAGGACTGGGATCACTTTCTGCACTCGGCGGGCACCATGCTGGTCTCGGCTGCCTGCCATCCGTCGTACTCGATGCTCACCGGCACGCTGCCCGACGAGGGCACGCTGATGGACATCTACGGCTACTGCTTCCGGCACGAACCCGCGGTGGATCCGGCTCGGATGCAGGCATTTCGGATGCACGAGTTCGTTCGAGTCGGCACCCCCGACGACGCGATCGCACACCGCGAACGCTGGGTACCGCGCGGTCTTCAGGTGCTGGCAGATCTGGGGTTGGAAGCCGAGGCGGTCATTGCCAACGACCCGTTCTTCGGTCGCGCCGGACGCATGCTCGCGGCGAACCAGCGCAACGAGAACCTCAAGACCGAACTGGTCGTCAAGCTCTACGGAGATCTCGACGAGGGCACCGCGGTCGTCTCGTGCAACTGCCACCGCGATCACTTCGGGCACACCTTCGGCATCGAGACCGTCGACGGCGAACCGGCCCACAGCGCCTGCGTCGGCTTCGGCATGGAACGCATCGCCCTGGCGATGCTCCGCACCCATGGACTCGATCGATCGGCCTGGCCTGCCGCACTGCGCAACTGATCGATACCGCTTCACCCGTGTACGTACACGAAGGACCAAACCTGTGAACAGTTCCCGCACCGCTCCCCGGCGCATCGGCTCAGTTCTCGCCGAGTCCTCTTCGCGTACGGCGGGCGGCAAGTACTCGATGTGGTTCGGCCCGGCCGACTCACCGCTGTTCGGCACCGTCCATGTGCCGTCCGGCGGTCGGGCGCGCGGCGGTGTGGTGCTGTGCCCACCATTGGGCAAGGAACAGGTCGATTCGTATCGCGGCATGACCCTGCTCGCGCAGAAGCTGTGTGCGCAGGGACTTCTGGTGCTGCGGTTCGACTATCACGGCACCGGGGATTCGTGGGGCGAGCAGGATCAGCCCGACGCGGTGGCGCACTGGCAGCGCAGCATCGTCGAAGCCGTCGCCTACGTTCGTGGTTGCGGGGTGAACGACGTCGGCCTCGTCGGTCTGCGCGTCGGGGCCTTGTTGGCGTGTTCGGTCGCCGCCGAGTGTGGCCCGCTCACCGCGATGACGCTGTGGGATCCGGTGGTCAGAGGACGGTCGTATCTGCACGAGCAGCGCGCGCTGTATTCGGTGAGCGTGACCACCGACTCCGACGCAGATCCGCGGGTGTCGATCATCGGCGCTGTGCTGCATCCCGATTCGGCTGCCGACTTCTCCGCGCTCGATGCCGCGAAGACGAGAACGGACGCACCGGTGCTGGTTGCCACGCGCGCCGAGCGAGCCGATACCAAGCCCGTACGCAGGGTCGTCGAGACTCTCTCGGCTCAGGAACACATTCTGACCGCGCACGACGACTTTCTCGAGCCGAGTGATTTCGAGGTCGTCATCCCGACGTCCGACATCTCCTACCTCGCGACGTGGACGGCGTCGAAGTTCCCCGCGACACCCACCGCCGACGTGGCGGTGAAGCGTCGATCGCGGTTCGTGGTCGACGGAATCCACGAGAACATCGAATACCTGGGCGCACAGGGGCTCTTCGCGATTCGGTCGTCCTCGGATCTGTGCCTGCCCGGTGGACCGACCGTGGTGTTGTATCCCACCGCCAACGAGCACCGTGTCGGCCCGGTCCGTATGTGGGTGGAACTGGCGCGGCTACTGCCTCGCTTCGGAGTGGCCACGATGCGTTTCGATCGTCGCGGCACCGGCGAGAGCGGAATCGTGTCCGATACGGAGTTGACCCGGCTCTACAGCGACGAGGGCAACGAGGATGCACTCACCGCCGTCCGGCAGTCGGGGTCGACCCCGGACAATGTCCTGGTGGCCGGAATGTGCTCGGGCTCCTGGTATTCCAGCTTCGCCGCCCGAGAACTGGGGGTTCGTGCCGCAGTACTGCTCAACACCCTGGACTGGACCACTCGTCGACTCGAATTCGTCAAGCGTTCCTCGATGCACATCGAGGAGACGGGACTGAAGGCTCGCGCACTCGACCGTCTGCACCACTGGGGTGTACGGACCAAGAATGCACTGCAGCCGCGAATTCCGTATGCCCTGTGGATCTGGCTCGGCCGGCGCGGATTGATCCAGGTTCCCGAGATCTCGCTGCGCATTCTCAGCGACCGCCGGGTGCAGACACGAGTTCTGCTCTCCCCCAGCGACACCGCCTGGTTCGAAACCAATCGTGGCCCGGAGGGAATGCGCCGGCTCCGACGCCGATCGTCGGTGCCCACCGTCACCTCGTTCGAGTCCGGTGATCACTCGCTCTACGGCCGCGACCTGCGCGAGAACGTGCGAGCCGAACTTCTCGCGGTCACTGCTGCTGCATTCGACCTCGAGATCACTGCTCCGTCGCCTCCCGTCGCAGTGGGGCGGGTTCGATTGTGAAGCACCGCGCTCCCCGAATCCTGCCGCCCAAGCACGAACAGCTCGAACAACTTCGGTGGTATCCGGTCGAACCGGCTCGGTTCGACCTGGGTCTGATGAACAGCCCGACGATGCCGGTGCAGACCGTGCCTCGGCACGATGCCGTGCAGTCGGTCGATGTGTCTCCGATCGCCGACCCCGTCGAACATTCGGCACCCGAGACGGGACCGGGTTCGAAGGCCTCCGATCGCAACCTCGCGCTCAACTCGATGGCCCTGATGCTCTCGACGGCCATCACCGGCGCACTCGGCCTGCTGTTCTGGGCTGCAGCCGGTCGGCTCTACCCCGTCGCCGAGGTGGGCAGCGCGTCGGCGGTCATCACCTCCGCGGTGATGCTCTCCACGTTGTCCAATCTGAGCCTCGGTTCGATGTACGAGCGATTCCTTCCGATCTCGGGCCGGTTGGCCAAGTCGTTCATCGTGCGCGGCTACCTCACCGTCACCGCGTTCGCGTTCGTGCTCGGCGGCGGCTTTTTGCTGGTTGCACCGGTGGATGAGATGTTCACCAACACCGCTGAAATCGTCTCGTTCCCGTTCTTCGTCGCAGTGCTCGCGGTGTTCGCGCTGCAGGATCAGACCTCCTCCGGCCTGGGCGTCGCCCGATGGGCGGCCGCCAAGAACGTCTTTCACGCCGTCTTCAAGTTCGTGTTGTTGTTGGCGCTCTTCTCGACCGAGCGCAGCACCTCGATCATCTCCGCCTGGGCCGTCCCCGCGATCGTGGCGTCGATCTTCGTCCTGCGCGCGATCCTGAAGAACGTCCGCACCGAACAGCGGTACGCCGGCAAGCCGGATCTGCCGCCCCGGCGTGAGATGTGGGCCTACTTCGGTTCGGCGTACGGCATCACCGCGCTCGGCTCGCTCGCTCCGCTGCTCGTGCCGATGATCGTCGTCGCCACCCTCGGTGCCGAGCAGAACGCCTACTTCTCGCTCACCTGGTCGATCGTCAGTGCTCTGTACATTCTCATCAGCGTGTTGATCGGACCGTACGTCGCCGAGGTCGCCGCCCACCCCGAACAGTTCCACCGCCTGACGAAGCGATTCATGAGCCTCGTGTGCATCGTCGCGGTGGGCGGGTCGATCTTCCTGGCGTTCGTTGCACCGTTCGGACTCGGCCTGATCGGCCAGGGCTATCGCGATCAGGGCACCATCATCGTGCAGTTGGCCGCGCTGACCATCCCGCTCTCCGTCGTCGGTTCCCTGTACGACGGTTTGGCTCGGGTCCGTCGGCGCATGCGACTGGCCGTGATCGTGCAGGTGGTGGCCACCTCGATCATCATCGGCGGCTCGGTGGCACTGTCGTCGTCGATGGGCATCGCGGCCGTCGGCTGGGCGTACCTCGCCGCGGAGGCGTTCGGGGCAGTCGTTCTGATCGTGCCGCTCGTCCGATGGATTCGTGAGCTGTCCGCAGGCAGCAACGGCGAGTCCGGTGACGACCAGGGCCCGTCGGGCTCTCCCGGACCCCGCGGGCCGATCGACGACAGCGACGCCCGCCCACCTCGATCGCGTCATCGCGAGCCACGCCACGCCGAACCCCGCCACGCGGAACCGCCTCGCCGCGAGCCACAGGACGGCCGGCCGCAGCTCGACGAACCGTCACCGCGTCGCATCCCTGTCCACGCTCAACACAGGACGGCACCATGACTCAGACCTATCGCGCCAGTTCACTGGACATGCTTCGGTCCGATTCGCGCATCGTGACCGTGCTGGGACCTGCGGACTTCGGTGATCTCGCACGAGTGCGGAGCCGGGTACTCGCACTGGCCTCGATCGGTCCTGCGACGCGGCTGGGCCTGCGCGCCGACCAGTCTTCGGCCGGCTGGGTCTACGAGCCGGAGCGGGTGGTCGAGCACATCGTCGAGGGACCCGCCGTCGATCACGAGCAGTTGGCCAAGGAGCTCACCGAGTTCTCGCACGCGTCCGTTCCCGAGATCACTCTGCGGATCCGTCTGGCCGGTCGCTACCTGTTCCTCGATCTCAATCACGGTATCGGCGACGCTCTGTTGCCGGTCGACCTGTTCGCCTACTTGGCCGACGCACGTCCCGACGCCCCGCTTCCGGCGTGGGCGAGCAGAGCCATCGACGGTCACCCTCTCCGAAAAGCACTGTTGCGCTGGATCGTTCGAAATCCCAGGAAAGTCTTCGACACGATCCACGACCGCGTCCGTCCCGGTCCGAACCCGGAATACGCAGCCACCACCGCCGCGCCGGACACCGCATCGCCGACGGCATCTCGGCCGTGGGCACCGTCCGCGGCGGTGGCCACCGTGGTGACGCAATCGGGTACCACCGATGCGATCCGGCGGTGGCGGGAATCCCACCTGCCCGGCGCGAGTGTCAGCGCGGTCATGTGTGCCGCCGTGGCTGCGGCGTTCGCGCGCACGTCGTTGTCACTCGATCGTTCCGCGGCGTTTCTGTTCGACTGCCGCCGCTACCTTCCGCCGTCGACGGTAGTGCTCGGCAACTTCGCGGCCGGGATCCGTTTCTCCGACATCGATCCCACCTCGGCCGGGGAGGTGCACGGGGCACTGTCCGGTGCCATCGCCAAGGGCCGTCCCATCGCATCCGCGACGATCAGCACCATCAGGTACAAGCGTGAACACAAGGCCGTCTCCGGGGTGTTCGGAGACAAAGTTCCGGTTCGCCCCAGAGTTCAGCTCATGTACTCCGATCTCGGTAGGGTCAGGCAGTTGGAGCAGGTCTCCTGGGTTGCCGATCCCGCCGACCGCGCCTTCTTCGTGATCGCCGATCCGGGACTACCGGAGTCGGTGATGATCACGATGGAGACCATCGGTTCGGTCGTGTTCGTCTCGGCGTCGTTCCACGACAATGTTTTCGATCGCCACACAGTGCAAGCCGCACTCGATCTCGTAGCAGCGAACCCCCTCGCATTGCTGGCCCCTCAGGAGAAAACTGCATGACCATCGAAGCGAAGCGCCCCACCGAACCCGAAGCGAACAGTCCGACGTCGAGCACCGGTGCGCCTGCAACGAAGCGATCGGTCTTCGTTGCCCACGTCGCTCGGTGGGCGGGCTTGTCGGTGGTGCAGTTCGTCCTCGTCGAGTACATCGTCTCGGCCACGTGGCGTGGTCTCTACAGCTACCGGAACAACTACATCAGCGAGCTCGGCGTTCCTTTCTGCGGACCTACCGGTAACTGGCCGTGCAGCCAGCTCTACGTGCTGCTGAACGCCTCGATGGTGCTGTTCGGTGTGGCGATCGCCGCGGTGGGCGCATCGTGGTACATCGTTCGCCGGATCGACGGCAGGGCCGCGTCGTTCTTCCTCGTGGCCGGCGCAGGTGCCACGACCGCCGGCGTGATCAACCAGGGCGTGAACTACCCCATTCACTCGTTCGGAGCCACCGCGTTCTTCATCTTCGGAAACTTCGGCCTCGTCGTCGCGGGCGGGCACCGGAGTCTGCCGCGTGGTATCCGCATCGTCGTGACCGCGCTCGGTGCCGTCGGTCTGGCCGGCTACTTCGCCTACATGAGCGGTCACGAGTTCGGTCTCGGTATCGGCAGCATGGAACGCATCGCCACCTATGCACTTCTCGTGGGCATAGTCGTGCTCTCGGTCTCGCAGTTCAACGCGACGCGAGTTCCGAAGAACGTCGACGAGACCGCGTGAGTCGTCATGCCGCATCGAGCCACGAGTCCGGAACGGGGACCGTCGAGGTTTCGCGGCTGCCAGGAACCGGGCTCATCGTCGAGCCTCCACGTCGACGCTGGCCTTCCGTTCTGGCGTTCCTCGTCGTGCTGGGTCTGGTCGTCACCGGAACCGTGTACGGGTTGACGCAGCGCTCGGACGGAGCCGACCCCGACTCCACTGCGCAGGGCACCGTCGACGCCACCTCCACGACGTCGGCGTCGAATACCGAAGCCGCCAAGCCCGGATTCACCGTCTACGACGACTTCTCGGGCACGGCGGGTGATGCCATGTCGGACGACCGTTGGAGTCACGATGTCGGACAGACCGGTTGGGGCAACAACGAGAAGCAGGACTACACCGATTCGACCGAGAACTCGTCTCTCGACGGTGACGGCCACATGGTCATCAACGCGATGCGCAACGGTGACGGGTACACCTCGGCCCGAGTGACCACCAAGGACAAGTTCGAGTTCACCTACGGCCGCATCGAGGCCAGGATCAAGATGCCGGCCGGAGCCGGACTGCACCCGGCGTTCTGGATGCTCGGTACCGACCTGGACTCGGTCGGCTGGCCGCTGTCCGGCGAGATCGACATCATGGAGACGTTGAACCAGGCCGACCAGTACCACACCGGAATCCATGCCCCCCAACCTGATTCGTTGACCAGCCAGAAGGTGGACGCAGGCGGGATTCCGCCCGAGCCACTGTCCGAGAACTTCCACACCTACTGGGTCGAGCGCTCTCCCGGCCGCGTGACCACCGGCATCGACGGCACCACCTTGGCCACGATCACTCCGGCAGACCTCACCGGCGGCAACGACTACTGGGTCTTCGACAAGCCGTTCTTCCTGCTGTTCAACGTCGCCGTCGCCGGTGACTGGCCCGGCCCCACCGACAACTCCACGCCGTTCCCGGCGACCATGGCGGTCGACTGGGTGCGGTATCGCGCCGACTGAGACCCCGCCCCACCTGCCCGTACGTGTCACTCGAAAGGACCCTCCCCGTGTTACCTCCCGCGCTCCCCAGACTGCAGTCTCCCGAATGGGACGGTGCCGTGTGGATCGGTGACATCGACCTGGAGCAGGATCTTCCGGACTCTCTCGTCCTCGACGGTTCCGACGGTTACCACCGTGCCCGGTTGCTGATCCGACGCGGACCGGACCCCCTCGGCTTCGTCGAACTCGATGTCGTCGACGGCGCGGTCGCGGCAGACGATGCACGGAGGGCGGCGATGTCGCTCGCCCAGGTTCCGATGCCCGATGCTGTGCCCGAGACCGATCGAGCGTTGCCGCCGATCACCGTGGTGATCTGCACTCGTGACCGAGTCGATCATCTGCAGGGCGCGCTCGCGTCGGTGTCCGCTCTGGACTACCCGGATTTCGAGGTGGTCGTCGTCGACAATGCGTCTCCGACCGATGCCACGCAGCAGTACGTTCGGGGGTTGGACGACTCCCGTGTTCGCGTCGTGTCCGAGCCGACGGCGGGTCTGTCGAGGGCCAGGAACACGGGTTTACGGGCAGCGCGGCACGACATCGTCGCCTTCACCGACGACGACGTCGCCGTCGACGCGAGGTGGTTGCGCAGCATCGCGCGCGGCTTCGGGCGGGCCGAGCGGGTCACGTGCGTGTCCGGCATCGTGCCGAGTGGGGAGATCCGCACTCAGGCGCAGGCGTACTTCGATCGCCGCGTCGGGTGGGCGAGTTCGGTGACGCCCCGGGTCTACGACCTGAAGAACCCTCCGGCCGACGTGCCGCTGTTTCCGTTCCAGGTCGGAATGTACGGAACCGGAGCCAATTTCGCGGTCGACCGCGGCCGGATGTTCGATCTGGGAGGATTCGACGAGGCATTGGGAGTGGGATCGCCGACCAACGGCGGTGAGGATCTCGACATGTTCTTCCGGGTGCTGATGGCCGGCGACAAGCTGGTGTACGAGCCTGCGGCCATCGTGTGGCACCGTCACCGCGCCGATCCCGAGGCGTTGGCGGTCCAGGCGCGCGGGTACGGGCTCGGGCTCGGCGCGTGGCTGTACACGGTCGCCACCGACCGCAGATCCGCGAGCCTCGCGGCGAAGGTTGCCGCCCGCCGACTCGGCAGTGCAATTCGGTTGTCGGCCAAGATGAGCAAGGTCGCCTCCCCTCCCGACGATCTCGCTGCCGACCTGCCCGACGGCATCGGCCGGATGGAACTGCTCTCCATCGCCAAGGGCCCCGCGGCCATCCGGCGCAGCAGGCGCGAAGGTCGCGAACGCACTCCGCTGGCGGGGGTGAGCCGTGAACCCGTCCTCGACTGATTCCAGATACCGGTCCATCGCGGATCTGCGGCACAAGCTGTTCGTCCCGTCCGACTGGACCGACTGGCCCATAGGCACCACCGACTTCGCTGCAGGCACGCGGCGGCGCGCGGGTAGCCGATTGCGCTACTCGGACATCAGCGTCCTCGCCGCCCTGTCCGGCCTGGCCTCGATGATCGCGCTGCCGACGCTGGTTCGCGTCGTGCTTCTGACGGTCCTGCTGTTCTTCGGACCCGGTGCCGCGATCCTGTCGTGGGTGCGCATCCCACGCACCGCGGTTCCTGCCGCCCTGCCGATTCTGAGTATCTCGGTGGTGACACTGATGGTGTCGGCGGCGATGTGGGGCTACCGCTGGTCGCCCCGGATGTGGACGTTGTGGCTGTGTCTGGCCCTGATCGGCTCGTCGGTGCTCTGGTACCGCAAGCACGGCCGTCCCGACCTGCCGGTCTGGGTGGCGCAGGCACGTGAGGTCGTCTCGCCGTCGTCGCGAACGTCCGCCCTCGCTTCCGTGAAATTCGCTCTGACCGACCGAGAGACGTTGCGACGCAATGTTGCCGGCCTGATTCTGGCGTTGGCGTTCTTTCTGTGGCTGCCGTTGTTGCCCGGTCTCGAGCGCGCAACGTACTCGCAGTTCGGGCTGCTGACCGCCGGAACCGGCCCTGGTTTGGTGCTGTGCATGGTGCTGATCATGGCGGCGTTCCTGATCGCGCTGCGTCGTCATCAGCTGCGCACCATGCTGGTCGCCATCGGCCTGGCCATCGTGGTCCAGCGATTCACCGTCACCCTCGTCACCTCCGCTCCGATCTACGACTGGACGTACAAGCACGTCGCCGTCACCGAGTTCGTGCTCGATCTGAACCGACTGGCTCCGAGCGGCGTCGACATCTACAGCGAGTGGCCCAGCTTCTTCCTCGTCTCGGCCTGGTTCCAGCACGTCACCGGATACGACACGCTGGCTCTGGCGCACGTGTTCGCGCCGATGATCCACGTGGTGCTCGCGGCGGCCGTCTACGGACTGGCGCGGGTCATGAAGTTCGACAAACGCGCCGCGATCACCGCGGCGATGCTCGCCGAGGTCATCAACTGGGTGGGCCAGGACTACTACTCACCGCAGGCGTGGGCCGTTCTGCTCGCCGTGGGCTTCCTGGCGCTGCTGATGTCCTCCTCGCTCACCCGGTCCGCGGCGTTCCTGTCGATCGTTCCGTTCGCGGCCCTGGTCCCGACGCACCAGCTGACGCCGTACTGGCTGATGGCCGTCACCGGCGTGCTGCTGGTGACGCGGCGAGCCAAGCCGTGGTGGTTGATGATTCCTCTCGGGATCATCCTGCTCGGATACCTGTATCCGCGACTGCCGATCGTGGCACCGTACGGACTCTTCCAGGGGTTCGACCCCGTACAGAACGCCGCGAGCAACGTCGAGGCGGAGGGCGTGCTCGGCAAACAGATCACGTCCCTGGTCTGCCGCGCACTGTCCGGCGGGGTGTTCGTGCTGGCGTTCGTCTCGGCGATCTACGCCTGGCGTACCAAGAAGACGTTCTGGGCACCGATGGTGATGGCGTTCGGATCGATCATGCTGCTCGCCGGGCAGAGCTACGGCGGCGAAGCGATCTTCCGGGTGTACCTGTACGCGATCCCCGGCTGCGTGCTGTTGATCACGCCGCTGTTCCTGGCCCTGTTCGATCGCAAGCCCTCCCAGGATCGCCCGTCCCGGGCCCGCAGGCTCACCGCCCGGACATCGGTTGCGGTCGCCACGGCCGGGGCACTCGGCAGTGCCGTGCTGGGCTTGCAGAGCTACTTCGGCCTGTGGCCGATCGTGCTCGAACACCGCGACCAGATCGACGACGCCCGCGCGGTCGCCGCGCAGTCACCGTCCGGCACCGCAGTCACGATGCTGTACTCCTCGGGCTACCCGGCCCGGTCGACGTCGGACTACGGGCGCCTGACGGAGGCCAACGAGTACTGGGACGTCCCGCTCTACGCGCTGGGCCCCGAGTACATGGAAGGCTTCCCGACGCCGGAGAAGCTCGGCCAGATCGACTACAACGCGTCGGTCAGCGACACACCCACCTACATGGTCCTGACCCGTCAGTCGCTCGAGGCGATGCAGTACTACGGGTTCGTCGCCGACGATGCGGTCGCACGTTTCCGGCAGTGGCTCGCCACCAACTCGGCGTGGTCGGTGCGGTATCAGGACACCAACACGATCGTCTACCAGTACCGATCACGTTGATCTCGTCACAAACTATGACGTGTATCTCCAAACAATCTCCCAGTTGGTTTGTTCGCGGCTTGACAAACTCGTAGCTTCTTTTAAGCTTGCTTTCAGTCAAAGGAAACAGGTTCTTACGCTTGAGAACGAGCGTTATGACACTGTCTGTGGATGCGGCGGGGGTCGATTCACGGAGTTCGGAGACATCTGCCCATCGCACTCGACCCATGTGGAATGGATATGTTGAATCGTCAGAATCCCCGCGTCAGTGTCGTCATCCCGACGCTCAACGAGGCCGCGAACCTTCGTCACGTCCTCCCCTTGCTCTCGCACGACTACGAGCTCGTGCTGGTCGACGGTGGATCCGTCGACGGCACCATCGACGCGGCGCGCGAGATCCGCGGTGACATTCGCATCATCAAGCAGACCCGCAAGGGCAAGGGCAACGCTCTCGCCTGCGGCTTCGAGGCCGCGACCGGGGACATCATCGTCATGTTCGACGCCGACGGTTCGGCCGATGCCGCCGAGATCCCGCGCTTCGTCGACGCCCTGCTCGCCGGTGCCGACTTCGCCAAGGGCAGCCGGTTCTGCGAGGGCGGCGGAAGCCACGACATCACCCCGCTGCGCCGTGCAGGCAACGGTGGCCTGCACCTGGTGGCCAACACCCTCTTCGGGACTCGCTTCTCGGATCTCTGCTACGGCTACAACGCCTTCTGGCGCGACCTGGTGCCGGTGCTGGATCTCCCCGTCGTCGATCAGCCCGGTGCCGAGGGCATGATGCTCTGGGGCGACGGTTTCGAGATCGAGACCATCATCAACTGCCGCTTCGCCGAGGCGTCCGTGCGCATCGAAGAGGTGCCGAGCGTCGAGTCGGCTCGCATCTACGGTCAGAGCAATCTGCGCACCTTCTCCGACGGCTTCCGGGTGCTGCGCACCCTGATGACCGAGCGCATGCGTGCCCGCAAGATCAAGCGCAAGTCCATCGTTCGGCCGTTGCGAGAGTCGGTCGACGCCCGCACCGACATGGACCTCGAGTTCGAGGCCCTGGAGTCGTACAACGAGGTTCTCGAACTCCGCGAGAAGACGGCGTGAGTCTGCCGACTTCCTCGGTCGTCATCTGCGCGTACACCCTGGCTCGGTGGTCCGAACTACAGGCTGCCGTGCGTGCCGTCCTCGATCAGGTCGTTCCGGCGGACGAACTGATCATCGTCATCGATCACAATGCGCAACTGGCCGAACGTGCGCGCGAGGAGTTCTCGCCGCTGCACCGGACCGTGAACGTGGTGGAGAACAACCACCCACGTGGCCTCTCCGGAGCGCGCAACACCTCGCTCGACCTCGCGACCGGTGAGATCGTCGTCTTCTTGGACGACGACGCCTCACCGCGCACCACAGAGTGGCTCGGAGCCATTCTGTCCCATTACTCGGACGATGCCGTGTACGCCGTTGGGGGCTCTGCATACCCGGTATGGCCGGACAAGCGTCCGGCCTTCTTGCCGGCCGAGGTAGTGGGTGAACCCGGCGAACTCGATTGGGTCGTCGGGTGCACCTACCGCGGGCAGCCAACGGAAACCGCTCAGGTCCGCAATCTCATGGGCGCGAACATGTCGTTCCGCCGTGAGCCCGTCGTCGCACTCGGCGGGTTCGTCTCCGGCATCGGCCGGATCGGTCGAGTGCCGCTCGGTTGCGAGGAGACGGAGCTGTGCATCCGTCTGCGTCAGACGCATCCCGACGCCCAGATCGTGTTCGATCCCTCGATCGTCGTCGATCACACCGTCAGCGCAGATCGCACTCGTCCGCGCTATCTCATCACGCGCAGCTACGCCGAGGGCGTATCGAAGGCAGCGATCGCCCGGTTGATCGGGGCCGAGGACGCACTGTCCTCCGAGCGGGCCTACACCGCCAAGATTCTTCCTCGCGCGGTCGGCCGGGAGACCAGCGCAGCGGCCCGCGGCAATCCCGCGCGCGCGTGGGGTGCGATGGCCGTGGTGGCCAGCGTCGGTGCGGCCGGAATCGGCTATGCCCGAGGAAAACTCAGCACGAGCCGCTAGCGGCACGTGCACAGCTTGGGCCATCGACTGAATTCGTAGTCCACTACGAGTTACCGCTCACGACCTTCGGTGCCACCGAGGCCCGCTCCACGGAGTTCAAAGCGCGCACGTGTCCGCGCGGTGCACCCCCGCCGCGACCGACGAGCGTCAGCGTACGAGGTTCGTTCGGTGCCAGGTGGAACCACGAGTCGGATACCTCGAAGCCGTCGATGTCGACGCAGACGTACTGCGCCGGCCAGTCGGATCGGACGATCAGTTCCCATGTTCCAGAATCTTTTTCGACAACATTCGCCGTGAGGCCCACCGTGTTCTGACGACTCTGCGCGCCGACGAGCGCGGTGGTTCGTGCCGCCTCGACGCCGCTGTCGTCCAGAAACAGGACCGTGACGGCGGAGTAGGTGCGGCTGCCGAAGCGGTAGGCGTGGTTGACGTCGGTGAACGTGCCGACGATGGAATCCACCGTCAGTGCGATGGATCCGTTCGCCGGGGCGCTCACCGTGCGTTCGAACTCGTGGCTGCCGCGGGAGGCGTGCAGCACCACTCGAACAGTGCCCGATCGAGCCGGTCCGTCGTTGACCAGTTCCACCGAATAGCCGTCGAGTCCGTTGTCGGACAACAGCAGTGCCACCGGGGCACTGGCCCGCGCCAACGCGTAGAAGGGTGCCTTGGGCACACCGGCGGTGTCGACGATGCCCCAGCCCGCACCGGGGACGGTGTCTCGTAGCGTCAGCACGAGGGCTCCGGCGCACCCCGAGGATGCTCGACGCCAGTGGCCGAACGCTTCGGTGAACGCTTCGACGATCGCCGCTCTACCGTAATCGAGATACAGCTCTGCATCGTCGCGCCGGATCAGGTGTGGGTCGACGCCGAAGATCGTGCGTACGTAGTGATCGCGCACGTCCTCGAAGTCCCAGGACGAGCCGCGGTCGCGTGGGACGGCGGCTTTCCAGTCGGGGTGGTGACCGGCAACGGCCGCGGACCCGAAGAACTTCTCCACCTGCGCCCGTTCCGGGGGAACTGCGAAGGCCAGGCACTCCGCCGCGAAACGTACTCCGGCAGTGCGGATATCGGACAGTGGTCGGAGATAGCCGCCCACCCCGAAGTAGTGTGCGATGCCGTCGCCCACGTGAGTGTGCAGTTCGCCGCTCACGCTGGACGGACTCGAAGTCACGTAGGCGACGCCGGGTAGACGATCGGCGAGAAAGCTGGGAACGACGCTGTCCAGCATCACCATTCGCTGGTCCTCGGCTGCGAGTCCCAACATCGTGGGTTGCTGCTGAGTCTCGCTTCCACCACTGACGACCATCAGGGCGGGGTTGGCGGAGACCGTGTCGGCGAACGCGTCGAGCTCGCGGGTGACCGCTGCGGTGTACGTGTCGTCGGTGGGCGGGTCGACGGTGCCGAACATGACGTCCTGCCACACCATGATGCCCAATTCTGCACACAGGGACCAGAATTCGGCCTGCTCGTACACCAGGGTGCCGACGACGCGCACCATGTTCAGACCCGCCGGTCGGAGCTGCTCGAGCGCCGCCCGCAGCTCGGGCTCCGGCGACCACAACCGCACCGGCTCCAGCGGGGTCCACGTTCCTCCGCGGCAGAAGACGGTCTCGCCGTTGACCGTCAGTACTGCGCCGCCTGCCGTACGGTCCAGCTCGACCGTGCGAAAGCCGACGACGCCCATGGGATGGACGGTGCCGTCGACCTCGAGCGTCACGCGATACGTTCGCGGTCGGCCGTGCGTATGGGGCCACCAGAGTTCGACGTCGGGCAGCGTCACCGCGCAGTCGACGCGCTCGACCGTGCCGAGCTCGAAGGCCCTGTCGTCGATCATGATTCGAGCCACCCCTGGAGCGCCCAGGTCGGCGCGCAGCGTGACGACGCCGTCGGTGCCCGATACCGCCGTCGTCAGGTCGACGCGGTGAACGTCGGGGATGGGGGTCATCGTCACCGGACGCCACGGTCCGACGGGTACCGGAAGGGGCCCGTACACGGGTGCGCGACCGAGCATCGTCGTTCGCTCGTGTCGCAGCCCCTGTGCGGCGATCAGCGACGATCGCCACCGACCGCGGGGGCGTCGGGACTTCAGTTGAGCTGCAAGCGATTCGATGTGGATGGCGATGGTGACGGTGTCTTCGCGGTCCGTCAGATCGAGGGTCTCGGGAACGAACATCGACGTCACGGTTCTGCGATGGACGCCATCGATCCAGATCCGGGCGCGGGTCGCGATGCCGCCGAAGCTCACTCGCACCCGGCGATGGTCACCGGTGGAGACGTGAGTGACGAACCACCAGTCGTGCTCGTCGGGATCCACTGCGAGTGAGTGTCCGAGCGCAGTGGCAACCGTGCCCGGCACCACCGCGTCGACCCAGTCGAGATCTTCCCGTAGATCGGCAGGGTCGAGAACAGAGCCGGCGTCGGTTCGGGCCAGCCGCCACCGAGCGCCGTCGAGCAGATCGATCACGTGCCCAATGCACCTGCAACGATGTCCATGGCGGCAGCCCAGTTCTTGCTCATCTCGATCAGCGGCTCGTCGAGCACCACATCCCGACCACGTGCGGCGCGCGCCATCCGGAATTGGACGGCCTTGGCACCGGAGGCGGCATCGAGGAAGTGCGGCGCTGCCGCAGCGGCTCCCGTGATGCCACGACCTTCGAGGTAGTGCACGTAGTTCGCAGCCAGTTCCGCCGTGGCACCGAACTGCCGGAGCAGGCCGAACGACCAGAGGTGGAATGCGTCGGGTCCCGCAGTCTGTACGAGCGGGATATCGGCGACGATGCGGCGAGCCAGCGCATCGACAGGGTTGCCAGAAGCTCGACGCGCCAGATGAGCGCGAGCGACGTCGAGGTCTCGATCACCGAAACCCGCGTCGAGTACCGCGGGATCCACTCGAATCTGCTCGACGTAGGGCAGCAGCACCTCCGCGTGCGGCTCGGGGGCGAGATTGAATATCCCGTCGAAGTCGGCTCCGGTGAGCTCGAAATAGCCGCGGTTGTGGAAGTACCCCATCACCTTGCCGTCGCGATCGACGAGATTCGGCACGATGGTGGTTTTGGTGTGCTGGTTGCGATAGCTGGTTCCCGCCGTATCGGGCAGCCAGAAGCCGTCGACCTCCACGGTGACGTGGATGCCGTCTTCCAGGCCTTCGACGACGTGCTCGAGTACGGGACGCCACACGTTCATCTCGGCAACGCCGATGCCGTACAGGCTGCGTAGGTCCTCGGGAGCGATCTTCACGAAATCCCACTGTCGCCCGTCGCATCCGGCGCTCAGCACGAAGGCGAGAGCCGGAGTGGGATCTGCACCGAACGAGTGCAGAACTTCGATCCACAGGTCGACGTAGCAGTTGGTCTCGGTCCAGATGCGGTCGTGATTGTGTATCGGGTGTGGTCGGTAACCGATGGGTTCGAGTTCGAGGACTCGTAGGCTGGTACCGAGCCTGTCCAGCACTGCATCGTTCGACATGAAGCCTCTCCTACCGGATCGAATGTCGGACGGTCCCCGAGCCGCATTTGTCCGTATTGCCTGTATCCAGGCCCCTAATCCTAACGAATCGGTTTGTTCTTCGCATTCGATCGGACGGTAAGATTGTTTTTGCCCGGGCAAACTATTTCCAGGGCCACCATCTCGACAGCAGCGATACCCGACTCCGGTAACGCGGACAATCGCAGAGCGAGCAGTCGGTTCCGCGCCGGTAATGCCGGTGCGCAGCTTGTTCATGATGACACTTGCACAATGGCTCTGAGCTGGGCACATGCCGAGTGTAGACAACACCTGACACATCCATGCCCAACTCGGGCAGGCAAGAGGAGGCACGAGCGCGATGCGCCGTTTCGCATCCAGCGCGCCGCTGGCCATCGGCTGGGCCCTGCTCGCAGGCGTCGCCGGAATGTTCCTCGTTCGCCAAGTCGGTGTGACCGAGATCACTTTTGTTGCGTTCGTCGTGGGGGCTCCGTATCTCGGGGTCGCCGCGATAGTCGCCGTGATCCTGTTCGCCGTAGCGCGCTCGCGCATCGGATCGGCCGTCGCAGTACTGATCACCGTTGCCGTCGTCGGCGTCCAGGTGCCGATGTTCCTCGCCGACGGACCGGACAACACCGGCCCGCAACTGTCGGTCCTGACGGTCAACGTCGCGCACGGCGACGCCGACGCAGCGTCCATCGTCGACGCGGTGCGGCGCAACGACGTCGACATTCTCGCGGTCCAGGAATTGACCCCGGAGGAAGTGGACGACCTGCAGGCCGCGGGCATCGACGACCTTCTGCCGTTCTCCTTCACCGCTGCGCTCCCGGTGGCCGATGGCACCGGGCTGTGGAGCCGTACTCCGCTGACCGACGGCACCCGCCTCGACAACTTCGGATTCGTACCGGTACAGGCGAAAACCACCGTCGACGGACAGGATCTGACCGTCGTCTCCTTCCACGCGATGTCGCCTGCCACACCGCGCCACACCACCGAGTGGGCCGCCGACCTGGCCAGGATGCGGTCGATCATGGAGACCTACCAGGGCACAGTGCTCGTCGCGGGCGACTTCAACGCCACCAACGACCACCGGCAGTTCCGCACGTTGGCGTCGTCCCCGTTCTCCGACGCGGCAGCCGGCGCCGGTGCGGGCCTGTTCCGCACGTTCCCGTCGGAACGTCCACTGGCGCGCTTGGATCACGTCGTGACGAGCGAGAACGTCCGCGCCCGGTCTGTCGAGCCGTTGCCGATCCCGGACAGCGATCACCTGGCGGTTCTCGCGCAGTTGCAGCTGCCCTGATCCGGGCGGCCGCGGATGCCGGTCAGAACCGCGGCAACTCGAAGACCGGTGCAGGTGGCAACTGAATCTGCGGCAGCTGAATCTGCGGCAGGCCGGGAATCAGTGGCGGCGGCGCGGGAGCCGGTGCCGGTGCAGCGGGCGGTACGTATTCCGGCTCGGAATAGGTGCGAGCCGGGGCCTGAGCGGCCTCGGTGGTCGGCGGCACAGTGGTCGTCGGTGGCACGGTGGTGGGCGGTGCGGTGGTCCTCGGCGTCGTGGGCACCGCGGTGACGGGCGCGCTGGTCTCGACCGGTGAACTCGTCGGCTCCGTCGAGCTGCCGCCGTACCCCAGGGACAACCCGAGTGCGGCGATGGCAACGAGACCCCCAGCGACGAGCACTGCGCCGCGCACCTTGCGCTTGGAGTCGGCGGGCTTGTCTCCGGTGGGCTCGGGGCTCAACCAATCCGGAGCCCCGGTCAACGACGCGGGATCGGACGGAGACTGCCGAACGCCCGGTTGTGGGCTCGGTCGACGCGGCGCATCGGCCACCGGGGTCGCGAGCAGAGCTGCACCGCGTGCGGCCACCGATTCCGGGTCCGCCGGGGTCACGACGGGGAGGCCGATCCACGCACCGAGAATGGATTCCACCAGAGGAATGCGCGCTCCGCCGCCGATGAGGAAGAGAGCGTCGACGTGCTTGGGCGAACGACCGATCACGTCACGCACCAGCCGCGCCGAGTACTCGATCGGGACGGTCACCAGAGACTCGAACGACTCACGCGAGATCAGGATGACGCCGCCGTCACCGGGCAGGCACACCGCGCCACTGGTCGACAGCTGCTCCTTGGCCACCCGGCACCGCGCGGTGAACTCGCTCAGCTCCTGGTTGTCGGCAATGTCGACGCCCTGCTTGGCGAGCTGATTGTCCGAGATGAGCCGATCGAAGTCGTCGCCGCTGATGTCGATGGTGCGTTCGGCGAGCAGAACCTGACCGGTACCGCGGTCGATAACGCTGATCGTCAATCCGGAGCTGCCCAGATCATAGAGGGCGATGGTGCCGAAGTGGCCCAGCTCGCCCGAGGCCTCCAGGTACTGCAACGCCGCTCGTGCCTCGGGAACCAGTCGGTAGTTGTAGAGCCGCTGGCTCGCCATGGCCTGCTGGATCTCGCCGAACTGTTGCTGGTCCCGATACGCGACACCTGTCGCTTGCACCGGTCCGCCGTCGCCCGGCTGCGAGAGCACGACTCCGATCGACTCGGCGGCCAATTCCTCCGCGCGGTCCCAGTAGGCGTCGACGGTGTCGTGATGGAAATCGAGGCGACCCGAATCCTGAGGGCGCGCGTCGGGACGAGCCATGCGCACAGCACTGGCCCCCACCGACACACCGAGAACTTCGGTCATTACCCGCCTTCGGTCGACTTCCCCGTGAACACACGCCGAGACTGGATGTCACGAACCAGTCTCGATCCCCCGCCAATGGCACACTGTAGCGCGTCCCTCGGTGCTCAGTGCGGCACCCGAGCACAGCACTAGAGTTGCGGGCATGCGCGTTCTGTTCGTCTGTACCGGGAACATCTGTCGATCGCCCACAGCCGAGCGCCTTGCGGCTGCATTCGCGCGAGAAGGTGGCTTCGAGCTCACCGCGAGCAGCGCCGGAACGCAGGGCTTGACCGGGCACGCCATGGATCCGACGGCGGCGACGGTGCTGACTCAGCTCGGCGGCGATCCGGACGGTTTCGTTGCCCGACGCCTCACGCCCGCGATCGCGTCCGACGCCGATCTCGTGCTGACGATGACGGCGGCACATCGTGACGCCGTCCTGGCTCTCGCACCGCGGCAGATGCGTCGCACCTTCACTCTGCTGGAGGCGTCGGGCCTCGTCGCCGCATCGGGCGCGCAGTCCATTGCGACCCTGGCCGACGCACGGGCGGTGCACCGTGTCGACACACTCGACATCGGCGATCCGTACCGGCGTGACCATTCGGTGTACGAGCAGGCCGGGGAGTCGATCGCGGAGGCGCTGCCCCGTGTTCTGCGGTTGTCGACGCAGTGAACGTCCATCTCTCACCGCCCCGCCCGCTGAGGTAACGTTCTCGCATCATTGCCGACCATCCGGGTCCGGCCACGGCGTTAGGGTCTGTGCATGCGCGACAAGGTCATCGCGTCGGCAGCAGTGGCGAGCGCCGGAGTGGCAGTCGCAGTCGGCTTGACCATCGGTGCTCTCGGTGGCGCGTTCGACGATACGAGCCAGACCGTTCGTCCGCCCGCTTTGAAGTCGGACAGTCTGAGTTCGGTCGAGACGACACCGACGTCGACGATCGTCATCGTGCCACCCTCGCCCACCTGGCAGGTCGCGGTACCCACCACTGCTCGTCCCACGACGACCACTCCAGATCGGTCCGAGACCACGACGCGAAGCCCGCGCCGAACCCCGTCCTCGGATCGGACGACCACCACCACCTCCGCCGAAAATTCCGACGATTCCGACGATTCCGACGACGAGAGCGGCACCACCGAATCCGAATCCGACTCCGGGCGCTAAGGCACCGGCCGGGGGTTATCGGCTCGGCTTCGTCAGCGCGGCGTTGTCGCCGATTCGCAACGCGGCCACCAGTTCTCGGTAGAGCGAGTCGGTGTTCATGAGCTCGGAGTGCGTGCCCCTGGCGCGGACCACTCCGTCCTCCATCACCAGGATCGTGTCGGCGTCGAGCACGGTGGACAACCTGTGCGCGATGGTCACGACGGCGGAGTCGGTCGCGATCGATCGGATCACCTCGTGGATTGCCGCCTCGGTGCGGCCGTCGACCTGCGCTGTGGCCTCGTCGAGCAGAAGGATTTCCGGACGACGAACGATGGCTCTGGCCAACGCAATTCGTTGACGCTGCCCTCCGGAGACGGTCGATCCGATCAGGTCGGTGTCCAGCCCGTCGTCCAGCGCGCGGATCGCCGAGTCCAGGTGCACCGACTCGAGCGCCGCCCAGATGTCGGCTTCGCTGGCCTCGGGATGGCTGAACAGGAGGTTCTCGCGGATCGAGCCGGGAAGCACCGGCGTCTCCTGCTCCGTAGGACAACCGCGCTCGCACCTCGTCGATGGTCAGCTCGTCGTACGGGGTTCCGCCGAGCCTGATCTCGCCGGACTCGGGGGTCAGGAAGCGCAGAATCAACGAGAAGACGCTGGTCTTGCCTGCTCCCGACGGTCCCACGATCGCGGTGTGTCCACGCGCAGGCACCGCGAGGTCCATACCGCGCACGGCCGGCTCCCTACCCGGTGCGTATCGGGCTGTGACGCTGCGGAATTCGAGAGCCGGCGCGGGCGCTTCGGTCCTCGCCGACCTCGCGGGACCCGTCTCACCCTTCTCGGTGACCAGGTCGTCGATCTGGCGGATACGGGCGGCCGCGGCCATTCCGGCCTGCAATGCGGTGATGTTCGTGGCCAGGGTGGACACCGGGCCCATCACCTGGAATGCGTAGAGCAGAAATGCGATAGGCTTGAGACGGCCAATGCCCCGGTACTGACGCGATAGCCGCCGAGACCGAGGATTCCGATGATCGCCAACTGCACTCCGCCCCCGGCGAACGTCCAGGCCAACGCGGAGATCTTGACCGCTCTGACGCTGTGCTGGGCGGAGATTCGCGCCTCGGAGATGACCCGCTCCGATTCGCGGGCCTCGGCCCTGCTGGACTTGACGGTACGAATCGCCCGCAGAGTGCCGTCGAGAATTCCACCGAGGCGGCCCACCGCTTCCTGGGACTGCCGCTGCGCGACGGCGATAGGAGGCATCAGGCGAGCGAACAACACTGCGATCGCAATGATGGCCGAGGCGATCGCGCCGAGCATCACCAGATCCAGCACAGCCATGAGAATCAGAGCGCCCACGAGGCCGACCACACTGTTGACTATGGCCACCAACGCATTCGAGGTGGCCTCGCGCAGCAGAACGGTATCGGAGGTGACCCGGGTGACGAGCTCTCCGGTGGGCCGAGTGCCCAGACTTCCCACCGTGGCACCGAAGTACTTGCGCACAATGGATTTGCGGGCGTCGAGGACCACGCGCTCGGCGAGGACCCCCAGCACGATCCACTGCAGGTACAGCACCAGCGAACCCACCACGAGCAGAGCCACCAGAATCAGCACCGGCTGGATCAAGGAGGCGTCGGTGCCGAGGCCGTCGAGCACTCCTTTGGCTACCATCGGCGTCGCCAGTGCAGCTCCGGTGCCGATGAGGCCGAGGGTCAGGCCGAGCGACAGGGTGCGACGGTGCGGGCGGACGAACTGCCACAGCACACGCAGATTCGGGACCGTTATCTTCTTCTTCTCTGCGGTAGCGATCTGCACGTCGACCATGGCACCAGTGTGCCGGATGTAGGCGGTCGGTCTAGGTCGCGTCCCAGATCATGTGCACGGTCGTACCGTTCTGGTCCGAGGTGACGGCGGCGCTGTCGGCCAACGCCCGCATGAGCGGCACACCCCGCCCGCGGTTGGGATCGGAGTTGTGCGATGCCCAGTCTCCGCGATCGGTCACTTTCACTTCTATTCGACCCTCCGCGGCACACGAGACTCGAATGTCGAGTGTTCCGCGGTCGGTGTGGTCTCGATATGCGTGCTCGACGCTGTTCGCTATCGCCTCGTACGTGGCCAGCACCACGTCGTACGCGCGATCGGGGTCGACGCCCACTTTGCCCAACCAGTCACCGAGCTCACGACGAAGCTCCGACGCTCGATGGGCGTCGGCAGGTTCGCCGGTGAACAGCAGTTCTTCCATTCGCGCACCTGCCGTCGAGATCGAACTGTCGGTACGTGAGTCGTCACCTCCGAAGAGAGTCGCCATCATGAATCCTGTCTACCCAAAAGTTCAGGATCTACCCGCATGAAGTGCAACGAATGCTTCGTCGACCGTTGCATAGATTCCGAACACCTCGTCCAGACCGACGAGAGTGAGGGGACGACCGGTGGCCGGACCGTCCGCGACCACGGCAAACCCGGCCGCGCCGCCGAGTTGGTGATGCGTCGACGCCAACAGGGACATGCCGGCGGACGCGAGAAATCCCACATCACTGAGGTCGATCACCACAGCCGTCGGCGATTTCTCGAGCACGAGAGCGACCGACTCGGACAGATCGGGAGCAGTCACCAGATCCAGTTCACCGGACACCGCCAGAACCACGTCCTGGTCACGCCATTCCACGATCACATCGAAGTGCTGGGGCCCGAGGCCCGTGTCGTCCGCAGTCACATGCCGACTTTACCCCGGCCCACACTGGCCGACCTTCTTCCACTCGGCCGAGTGGCCCGTCTCCCACTAGGCTCGCTTCGATGATCGAGGCACTGCAGGGAGCGGCCCGTCGTCGATCGTTCGGTGAGTACCTTGCGGTCACCGTCGGTGGCGGGGTCGGCGCGGCGTTGCGGTACGAGGTCTGGACGTGGCGAGGATCGCCGAGGTGGCTGTTGATGAGCACGTTCGGCGTCAACGTGTTCGGGTGCCTCGTCGTCGGCGCTGCCCTGGGCTACCTGTGGGGACGGCCAGCCCCGGTTGCCCGCGCCGCCGTGTTCGGGCTGGCGTGCGGGTTCACCACCTTCAGCCTGTACGCGTTCCAAGCCGTGACGCATCGCGGTGCGTGGAATTCGGTGGTGTATCTGGTGGGAACGCCGATCATCGCGTTGATCGCCATGGCACTCGGCGCGGCGATCACCAAGCCGAGGCCGAGCAGCATTCGATGACGACCATGATTCTGGTGGCCGTCGGGGGTGGGCTGGCTGCGCTCGGGCAGTTCGTGTTCTCGTACGCCATCAGGTCCAGGCGACGGTTGTCCGCGCTCAATCTGCTGGCGTGTGCGGCGTTGGGGTTGGTGTTCGCTCTCGATCCACCGGACCGATTTCGTTCGCTGGTGGGCATCGGATTTCTGGCGTCGGTGGCCCCGCTGGCCAGTGTGGCGCTGGCTACGCTTCGGCTCACCAGAAACCAGGAGTATCGCAGCGCAACAGTATTTTTCGCTGCCAATGTGGTGGGCGGAATCGCTGCCGTGATGTTCGGATTTCTGGCGTGGAAGTCCGGCATCACGCTCTATCACAAGATTTTCTGACCCGCTCGGATCAGTCGTCCGTCGAGTTCTCGCACGGTCCCTGTACGCCCGCCTTGACGAAGCCTGCGATTTGGTAGAGGTAGGTGAACTCCCATTCGACGAGGGAGAAGTCGTAGGCACGTGGCGTCGGACGCATCGTGACGGTTCCGTCGAAGCACTGGTCGAATATGTACCGGGCGCGGGGTAGGTGGTAGCGCCACGTGACGACGATGACGTGATTCCACCCTCGCTCGCGGGCGAGTTCCTCGGTGAACATCGCTTCTCCGCGTGTGGTCGACGGAGTCGGCGGAATGCACAGCACCTCGAACTCGGTCGTCGATGCCGCGCAGTACTTCTTCATGGTCGGATCGCGGGAACCGTAGGGATCGGAGAGCACCACCGTCTTCGCCAGACCCTGCTCGGCGAGCGAGATGCCGTAGGCCTCGCGGCCGTCGTGTTCGCCGCCCAGTACGACGATGGCGTCGGCCGTGGTCATCGGATCGACGCGGGCCTTCGTGAACGCGACGTAGCCGCCGACACCGATCGCAGACACCAGGACAACCGGGATCGCGAAGGCCAGAAACAGCAACAGACGTCCGCGGAACACCTCACCAGGTTAGGGAAGGTGCACCGCGGGCGCGCGGTCAGAGACTCGGATCACTCACTGGGCTGAGGCACAGTGACGTTGCAGTCGGTGACCTCGGGGTTGATACCGAAGTAGTTGAGCGGTCCTGCGACGACAGTGAGGGCGATGGTGCCCGCTCCGCCGCAGTTCTCGGGTGCGCTCTCGAAGTATCCACGTTGGTACGACGCGAATGCGCCGATGATGAGCCAGACCAGAACGATCAACGTAACGAATCTCATGGTGCCCCCTAAGGCGGTCAGCCGCCGTTCGGCTGTCGAGAGTGACGTATGTCCGATTGTCGCAGTGTTCAAACCGCGGTCATTCGCTCCGCCTGGACAGTGTCTGCGACAGGTAGTCACTCAGTGCCTGTTCCTGGACGCGATCGAGGGCACGCGCCAGCTCCGCCTGTGCCGATTTCATCGCCAGGCTGCGCATCTTCTCGAACATCTCGGTGGTCTCGGCTACCTCCCCCGACTTGGGGAGCCATCCCGGACCGTGTTTCGCGGCCAGATGGTCGGTCACGCTCCCCACCATCGATTCGGCGATGGCGTTCATCTTCGATGCGGTTCGCTCGTGCTGGTCGAGCAGTTGCTCCAGGGTGAAGCCGTACTGGCTGAGATCGACGAACACCTCGAGGAGAGTGGGATCGAGTATCTCGGCCTGATCTCCGTCGATTCTGATCAGTTTCGCTTCGATGAGTCGGGCAACGATGTCGTCGTTGTCCTCACCGAGAAATTGCGCAATCAGTTCGACGGGGATGACCGTGGTCTCGGCCGACGACCACTTGCGGGTCACGATTTCCTGCAGGCCGAGGATTTCTTCCAGGTCCTTGCCCTGCTCCCAGCCCGAGAGGAAATCCGCGATGTGCGCCGAGGTGAACCCTCGTTGCAGCAGCGAGTCGATCACCTTGAGTCGAGTCAGGTGATCGTCGTCGTAGATACCGACGCGACCGCGGAGCGTGGGCGGCGGAAGCAGTCCGCGTTCCTGGTACGCCCGCACATTGCGAGTGGTCGTCTTGGCCTCTCGGGCCAAGTCGTCGATTCGATACTCCACCGATCTCCCTACCTCCGCCGCGCGTCGACCCACAGGATATACGTCGACCACGCGGCGGAAGGCGGACCCGAAGCCGAACGTCATCGCAACGGAAGCGTGCTCTCGTGCACCCGCAGCGGTTCTCGCGGCCGTTCGACGCGGCGCGGAGTCATGGTGAAATCGCCCTGCTCGACGCTTCTGAGCTGGTTGACGTACTGGGTGGCGAAACCGGGGAACATGGTGGCGTTGAAGCCGTCCTCAGTGAGATACCAGCTGCTGCAACCGGAATTCCAGGTCGTCTTGGCGAGTTTGCGCTGCATCTCCTCGTTGTAGGCATCCTGAACGTCCTGGCGCACATCGGCGCTGTGCAGGTTGCCGTCGAGCACCAGGGAGATGGCCTCGACGAGGTAGTCGATCTGGGCCTCCATGTACACCAGGGCCGAGCTGTGTCCCGGCCCGGAGTTCGGGCCGAAGGTGAAGTACATGTTCGGGTAGCCCGATACGGCAATGCTCTTGTACGCCTTGGCCCCTGCGCTCCACTCGTCGGCCAGCACACGGCCGTCGCGCCCGGTGATCGGGATGGGGGTTCCGGTGTTGGAGACGTCGAATCCGGTGGCGAACACGATGGCGTCGAATTGATGCTCGACGCCTTCCACGGTCCGAATTCCCCTGGGCGAGAGCGTTGCGATCGGCCACGTCACCAACGTACAGTTCGGCTTCTGCAATGCCGGGTAGTAGTCGCTGGTCATCAGCAGTCGCTTGCAGCCGGCTCTGAACCGAGGAGTCAGCTGACGCCGCAGCCACGGATCGCGAACCTGACGACGCAGATGCGCGCGACCGACCAGTTCGACGATGCGCGTCAGCGGCGTCTTCCAGACGACTCCGAGGGCGACGGACTCGTGGCCCCAGAACCACAGCGAACGCGCCAGGGTCTGGGCCTGCGGATATCGGGCGTACCGACGCTTGGTGCTGCCCTGTGTCTTTCGGTTCATTCTGGGCAGCGTCCAGCCCGGCGTGCGCTGGAACACCTTGACCGTATCGGCGACCTTCACCAGTTCCGGAACGATCTGCACCGCGCTCGCCCCGGTTCCGACCACCGCGATCTTCTTTCCCTCGAAGTCGTAGTCGTGGTCCCACCGAGCACTGTGGATCTTGTGTCCCTCGTAGGTGTCGATGCCCCGAATGTTCGGCAGACTGGCATTGGCGAGCGGCCCCGACGCCATCACCACCGTGCGCGCCCGAACGTCGGCGTGCCCGTCGATGCTCAGGTGCCAATGCCCGGCCGCCTCGTTCCAGATGATGTCGATGACGTTGTGGCCGAATCGAATACGCGACTCGATGTCGAACTCCCCCACCATCGTGTGGATGTACTCGAGAATCTCACCGCTACCGGAATAGGTGTGCGACCAGTTGGGGTTGGGCGCGAAACTGTATGAGTACAACCTGGACGGGATGTCGCAGGCGGCGCCCGGATAAGTGTTGTCTCGCCAGGTTCCTCCGACTGCGCTTCCGCGTTCGAGGATGACGAAGTTGTCGATACCTTTGTTGCGCAGTCGGATAGCAGTACCGATTCCGGCGAACCCTGCGCCGACGATCACAGCATCGAGTACACCGTCGCGCACATCGAACTCGCTCATGCGACGGGCTCGTAGGTCAGTTCCTTGGCCCAGGTCGGCTCGGAATTGAGAGTCTTCGTGGGGTACCGGCGCGTGAGTTTCACCAGGCCGTCCGCCAGCAGGTGGTACGGGTGCTTGCGATTGATCACGATGCTGCCGTGCCATTGCACAATGCGGTACATGGGAACCCGCAGCGCAACGGGATTGCGCTGACCGACACTCTTGAACCGCTTCATCGCGGTGTACAGCCGCTCCTCGTCGACGCCCATCTCGACGATGTTGTCGCGCATCTTGTTCAGCAGCGGGATGTACCGCAGCGTTCCGACGATGAGTGCCGGGTTCATCCACGCGCCGACGGTGTCGACCAGAATCTTGCGCATACGCGAATGCCCGAGCAGCTCGATTACCGCGAAATCGACTGCAAGATGCCGTGATTCGTCGGAGTTGATCTTCTTGAACACCGCCTGACACACCGGGTCGTCGATCTCGTCCATGATGAACTTCACGAGCGCACCGTCCAGCGCGACCTCGAGCATCGGAATGACGGTGCCCAGTACGGCCAGTGACAGTCCGTCCGAGTGCTTGTCCAGCCAGTCGATGACGAGCTTGACGTTGATGTTCGGTTCGGGCATCTGGTCACCGTCGAGCATCCCCCACCGCCGCATCAGAGCGAGCTCGGCGTTGGCGTGCTTCTGCTCCTCGGCGTGGAAGTAGCGGTAGATCTCCGCCAGCGTCTCGTTCGGTGCCTTGAGCGCCATGGCGGCGAAGCCGCGAGCGCCCACGTTCTCGATCCACATCAGATCGGACATGAAGGGCTTGAGTTTGGCATGCAGTTCGGGGCTGATGGTCTCGGCTCCCGGGCCGTCCCAATCGATGTCCGCCAACGCCCACTGACGGTCCTTGATCTTGGTCAGCATGTCTTCGAAGTCCATTGCCATGTCAGGCTCCTGTGGTTGTAGTAGTGAGGGATTCGTTCTTCGCCGTGTCCTGGTCGGCGGGCATCACCCGATTGAGCAACCCGAGGAAACGCACGTACACCGCGGGCAGCAGTCTCTTGAATCGCCATACGGCCTTGGCGTCGAACTGGGGGACGACGTAGAGCCGACCCCTGTCGAAAGCATCGAGTGTTCGGGCAGCGATCTTGTCCGGTGAGCGTCCGGTCCAGCGCATGGCCATCTCGGCCAGCCGGGACGAACTCGCGGTGATGCGGCCGTCGACGGCCACGTTGGTCTTGACGAACGTGGGGCACAGAACCGAGATGCGCACGCCGGTACCCGACAGTTCCGCCGCCATCGTTTCCGACAGCGACATCACGGCCGCCTTGCCGACGTTGTACGGACCCATCAGAGGCGCGGCGGCAAAGCCTGCGGCGGACGCGACGTTGATGATTCCGCCCTCACCGGCGGCCCGCAGCGCAGGCGTGAACACCTCACAGCCGTGGATCACTCCCCAGAGGTTGATCCCCAAGGCCCAGTTCCAGTCCTCGAAACCGATGTCTCCGACGGGCTTTCCACCGATCCCGACGCCGGCGTTGTTGATCAGCACCGTCGTCGGTCCGTCGAATTCGATGCCGGCGCGCAGGGCCAACTCCTCGACGTTCTCGCGTATCGACACATCGCACTCGACGGCGTATCCGGTGGCACCGAGGGCGTTCACCATCGCTACCGTCTCCTGCGCTCGCGGCAGAGAGATGTCGGCGCACATGACGGCTCCTCCGCGACGAGCCAGTTCGAGTGCGAACGCCCGGCCGATGCCGCTGCCCGCGCCGGTCACTACCGCTCTCGACCCGTACGAGGGTTTTCCGTTCTTGCTTCTCATCGACTTACCTTTTCCTTCGAATCATGTTGTACAACTGGATTGTCGAGTGCATGCGCGATGAATTCGGCGGCATGCTCGAGCGCGTGGCCGGCCTCGGGAATCAATCTGGGGAGAGCTTGGAACACGTGCATCTGGTCGGGCCAGATCTCGAGTTCGCTTCGTCCCCCGGCCCCATCGATCATCGCGTGCATCCGCCGCGCATCACCTCGCAGCATCTCGGCTCCACCCACTTGGATCAGCGTGGGTGGCAGGTCACGTGCGAGTGCGAGATCGAGCCGCAGTCGCGGCAGATCGGCGTCGTGGCCCTCGGTGTACAGCGCCACGAGCCCTCGCGCTGCCTTCGCCGAGATCATCGGGTCCTTGCGCGTGCGCTCCATCCGGGCCGACAGCTCGAAGTCGAGGTCGATCAGCGGTGAGAACAGCACCATCGCCCCCGGCTGCGGCGTCCCGGTCCGGTCGTTCTCGATGAGCAGGTCGGCAGCGAGGTGGCCGCCGGCCGAGTCCCCGGCGATGACGATGTTCGCAGCGGTGTACCCCTGGCCGAGTAGCCAGCGGTACGCGGATTCGAGGTCGTCGGCGGCGGCGGGAAACGGGTGTTCCGGGGCCAACCGGTAGTCGACCGTGAACACCGGCAGGCCGGTCGCGGAGGACAACCGCGCGGTCAGACCACGATGCGTCCGTGCCGAACAGATGACGTACGCGCTGCCGTGGATGTAGAGAATCACCCGGGGCCCAGGGGTCAGTCCGGGCGCTCGCACCCATTCGCCGCGCACCGGGCCGTCGCCCACGATGTCCACTCTCGTCCCCTTCGGCACCGGACCGAAGAGGTTCATCGACGTAGCGACGAGGCGTCGGGAGAACTCGATGCCGCTGCGGGACGTCGGAAGCAGGTTCGTCATCGGGCGCAGCGTCAGCCGAGTCATCAACGCTGCCAGTCGGGTTCGCCGAGACCCGGCACCGAATGCGCCGCGCGGCAGGTAGTGGTCGTTCGTGGTCGAAGTCACCTCGTCACCTTCACCCGCTATTCGCCATTTGTCAATGGCCTATTAATTGGTGGCGAAGTGTGCGACAGTGACGACCGACACGCAACGAGCCCGAAAGAGGGAACAAGTGACGATGTTCAGGAGCGCACCACCGGCAAACCTCGGTACGTCGACCAGTAATCCCGAGGCGGGAATCTTCGAGTTGGAAATTGCCGAGGTGACCCACGAGACCGAGGACGCCGTCTCGCTCGGATTCGCGGTCCCCGAGCACGCGGAGACACACTTTCGATACGCGCCGGGACAGTTCCTCACCCTGGAGATCCCCTGCACCGAAGGCGGATCGGTGGCCCGCTGTTATTCCTTCTCGAGCTCCCCGGTACGCGACCCGTTTCCCACCGTGACCGTGAAACGAATCCGGGACGGGCTCGCGTCACACTGGTTGCACGACAACGCAGTTCGGGGGATGCGACTGAAGGCGCTGAAGCCGTCGGGCATGTTCGGCCCGGAGAACTGGGACGTCGATTTCGTACTTCTGGCCGCCGGTAGCGGCATCACCCCGATCATGTCCATCATCAAAACCGCACTGTTGCGGCACGAGAACCGCGTCACCCTCGTCTATGCCAACCAGAACAGCGACTCGGTGATCTTCGCGGAACAGCTGACCGAACTTCGGTCTCGTTTTCCCGATCGACTCGACGTGCATCACTGGTACACGTCGGACTCGGGATTGCCCACTGCTGCAGGGCTGGCCACGATGAATGCGGCCGTTCCGCCGGAGTGCGAGGCCTTCCTCTGCGGCCCAACGCAGTACATGAACGTCGCCGAGGAGTGGCTCGGCCGCACCGGCACGGTCGCACGCAGAACGCATCGAGAAGTGTTCTCCTCCTTCGACTCCAATCCGTTCCAGAGCGAAAACACCACGTCGGCTCACGAATCGGACGCACAGTCCGTCGCCGCTCAGGTCGAGATCGACGGAACAGAGACCGAATTCGCCTGGAATTCCGGCACCAAGCTTCTCGACCGGCTCCTCGAACTCGGTCTCGATCCGCCGTACGTGTGCCGCGAAGGGACCTGCGGCGGATGCGCGTACACACTCACCGAGGGCACTGTGACCATGCTCGCCAACGAGACACTCGACGAGCACGAGCTCGAACACGGGGTTCGATTGGCGTGCCAGTCCGTGCCCGAATCCCAGTCGCTCCGTGCGGTGTTCGACCGCTGATGCCCGATGCGATGGGCCGTGACACCGACTCCGACGGAGCGCCTACCGAGGCCCTCGACATCGCGTATCCCGACCTCACACATTTCGGACTCGAAGAGTTGGGCCGGGCCGCGTGGATCACCGTGGTACTCCTGGCTGCCGCAGCGATCGCCGTCGTTCGCTGGCCGGTGTCCTGGCTCGCCAAACGCCGTCGCTTCACGGTCTCCCTAGCCGAGGGTGTGGTCAAAGGATTCGAGGCGCTGGGGCCGACGTTCGTCAAACTGGGACAACTCATGGCGTCGTCGCCCGGTGTGTTCCCCCCGGTTCTTGCCGATGCGTGTCTGCGCTTGCTCGACGGTGTGCCACCCGTCCCGGCCCACAAGGCTCGCCGTGTGATCGAACGCGACCTGGGTGGCAGTATCGCGGAACTGTTCACCTCGTTCGACGACGTGCCGCTCTCGGCCGCATCCGTGGCGCAGGTCCACGCCTGCGTGCTACCCGACGGGCGCGAGGCGGTCGTCAAAGTGCAGCGGCCCGAAATCCGTCGTCGCATGCGAGTCGATCTACGGGTGGCCTTCACCGGTGCGTCGTTGTTGGAGAGGTTCTTCGAGGTCTTCCGCATCGCCAACGCGACGGCCGTTGTCCGTGACCTCGACGAGTTGACGGCCCAGGAACTCGACAGCGCAGCAGAAGCATTGCGTCAGCAACGCTTTCGCGACAACCTGTATGTCTTCGGAGACAATTCTCACGTGATGGTTCCGGACATCTACTGGAGCCATTGCGGACCTCGGGTGATCTGCATGGAACGAGTTCGAGGAACCCCGGTGGGCCGTATCACGCCGGGCGATCTCGCCGGGCTCGATTCCGAGCTGCAGTTGCGTCGCGGCGTCAAGGTATGGCTGGAAGCCGTTGTGCTGCACGGCCCCTTCCACGGTGATGTACATGCCGGCAATCTGTGGGCACTGGACGACGGACGGGTGGGATTCCTGGACTTCGGAATCGTCGGGGAACTACCCGAGCAGTGGCGCGAGGTACTTCGCGAGATGTTCCGTGCCTCCCTGTTCGACGGCAACTACACCGAAGCTGCGCGACGCATCCGCATGCTCGGCATCACCGAGGGAACAACTCTGGGCGACAAGCTGATCGGTCTGCAGCTGAGGAAGTTGTTCGAGCCGATTCTGGGTAGAGGAGCCGCCCGCGTCGACCTGAGCAAACTCGTCGCGTCTCTGGTCGAGACAGGCAGGCGCTGGGGTATCGCGACACCGGAGGAACTGGTGTTGTTCGGCAAGCAGCTCGGCTACTTCGAGCGCTACTCGGCTGCACTCGCACCGGAATGGGTGTTGGGTCGAGACCTGTTCCTGTTCAGAAACATTCTCCCGGAGGAAGTGGCCGCAGCGGTGGCCGCGAGGAACATCGCGCTCCCGGACTGAGCCCTCACGGCTCGTCGATCAACGGATGAGATTCCGACGCGAATCGCGCAGCAGAGCCCGCGGCGCGCGCTATGCCCGCAATTCCGCTCCACACCATCATGGTGAGGTAGTCGACGAGCTCGTCGGCCGTCATGGTTCGATCGAAGATCCACCAGTGTGACGCCAATCGAACGGCACCGATCATCGCGAAGGCGATGGGCATCGAGCCGGCCGTGGAGAACTCACGCTCTCGAAATCTGTCGGCGATGACGGTGGCCAGGAGCTCGGCGATCAGCCCCTCCGCGGCGGTGATGACGTCGTGGTTGCCCGAGACTGCGTTGTTGGCGTGGACGTAGATGTAGATCTCGGGATCCGTGTCGACCGTCGAGACGTAGGCGGAAATCACTGCCCGGGTGAGGTGATACTCGTCGAGGTCCTCGGACATCGCATCCCTGATCCGAGGCACCAGCTCGGTCTCGACGTATCGCGCCATGGCAGCGTCGGTCAAGCCCCGTTTGTCGGTGAAATGCTTGTACAGAACAGTTTTCGAGACACCGTTCGCAGAGGCGATGTCGTCCATGCCGATGTTGTGACCCTGCTGTCGGATGGTGTCCAGAGTGCAGTCGAGCAGTTCACGCCGCCGCGTGATCCGATGATCGCGCCACCGGTGGCTTCGGCCGTCGACCTTCTCCGGAACGCTCACGCCGACTGGGAGACGGTTCGAGATCCCCTCAACAGAATCGACGCCACCAGTTCCGGATCGTCCGACATCGGTACGTGCCCGAGCCCCGCGTACGTCGTCACGTCCGCCTGCGGAAAGGTTCGACGCACCAGCGGTGCCTGATACACCGGCAGAACCCAGTCGCGACGGCCCCACGCGACGGTGACCGGAACATCCTCGTCGACCGGAATGCTGAAGCGCGGCACTGCGTTACCCGCTGCGTCGATCGCCCGGTTGGTGGTGATACTGAGCGCGTCGATGGTGGCCGTCGCGGCGGGAACTCGCCACGGCTTGGCGTAGAAGACACCGTTGGCGATCGTGCGACCGACGACCGAACGCATGACGGCCGGTGCGATCGGGCTGATCACTCGGGACAACGCGCGCAACAATCGGAACACGAGCAGCGCACGCGTCTGATCCCAGTGTCCGCGGAAGAATCCGGCCGGCGAGAGCGCGGTGGCCGAGGCAACCGATCCGCGGGCGGCGAGTTCGAGGGCGAAGTATCCACCCAACGAGTTTCCGGCCACGTGCGGCTTCTCGCCGTCCACCGCCACGTGCTCGAGGAACCGCTCCAGTTCGGCGACGATCCACGGGCCGAGATCGAACTCCTCGGTGGGTAGTTCGGGTGAATCACCGTGGCCGGGCAGGTCGACCGTCACCACTCGCCGGTGCTGCGCGAGTGTCTCGATGACGCTGTCCCAGGCGTGTTGCCGATGAACTATCCCATGGATCAGCACCAGGGTCGGTCCCTCGCCGCGGATGGTGTGCGCGAGCGCGGGGCCCTCGATGTCGAAAGTCATTGCGGTCCGATCTGTTCTCGTCTATCCGGTGCGAGCGTCTACTGCTTCGGGGCCGGCCACCCGTGCAGGCACGGTCCGTCCGAACGTCATCGATTCGGTGAGATCGTCGAAGCGCGCGTCTATTCTGTCGAGAATATAGTTCTGCCTCACCGACCAGGGCCGCTCGGTCCCCGATTTGGGTAGCTCGTCCAAGGATCGCGTGACGTATCCCGACGCGAGGTCCACGACCGGTCGAGATTCCACGGCCTTGCCCTGACGGTCCGGGATCGCGTGGGTGTAGCCGTGAGACTGCATATACACCAACAGCTTCGCCACCGCCTTGGCCGTCATGTCGGCTTTGAGCGTCCACGATGCATTCGTGTACCCGATGCACCAGGCAACGTTGGGCACGTCCTCGAGCATGTGCCCCTTGTAGACGAACTTGTCGTGCGCCGCGAACGGTTGTCCGTCCAGTGACAGCGCGATGCCACCGAAAGCCTTGAGCTTCAATCCCGTTGCAGTGACGATGATGTCGGCCGGGATCTCGTCTCCGGATTCCAGGAGAATGCCGTCGGCGGTCAAGCGGGAGATTCGGTCGGTCACCACGGTCGCACGACCGGAACGAATGGCCTTGAACAGGTCGCCGTCCGGCACCACACACAACCTCTGGTCCCACGGGGCGTACGTCGGATCGAAATGCTTGTCGACGTCGTATCCCCGCGGCAATTGCGCCTTCGTCATGGCCCGGAACACCCTGCGGGCCGTCTTCGGTGCGCGTCGACACAATTGATACGAGCCGACCATCAACAGCGCATTACGCCACCGCAATGCACTGTGCGCCAGAGAGTCCGGCAGTACGCGCTGAGTGAGCGTGGTGAACGGGTCGGTCATCGGCAGCGACGCGATGTAGGTGGGCGATCGCTGCAGCATCGTCACCGACGCGGCCTCGGCAGCGAGTGAGGGCACCAAAGTGATTGCGGTTGCTCCACTTCCGATCACGACGACTCTCTTGCCCGAGTGGTCCAGATCCTCGGGCCACTGCTGAGGGTGCACCATCTGCCCGGTGAACTCGTCGGCCCCGGGAAGATCGGGGGTGTACCCGCCCGAGTAGTCGAAGTATCCGGTGCACAGGAACACGAATCGGCTGCGATAGGTCTTCGGAACACCGCTCGAAAGCGTCTCGACGGTCCACAGGTCCGTCGACGAATCCCAGTTCGCGGCCTCGACCGACGTCGAGAAATCGGTGTGTTCGTCGATGCCGTTCGCGTACGCGGTATCGACGATGTAATTGCGGATGTCTTCGCCGTGCGCCAGCAGGGTGTCTCCCTGCCACGGTGTGTGCGGGAACGAGAACGTGAAGATGTCACTGTCCGACCGAATTCCGGGGTACCGAAACAGATCCCAGGTACCGCCTGCGCGCTCACGACCTTCCAGGATGGTGTAGCTGAGCTCCGGTGCCATCTGCTGCAGGCGATATGCGGCTCCGACGCCCGATATGCCTGCACCGATGATGAGAACGTCCTGGAAATTGTCGACGGAGCCGTCGAACTCGGGCCATCGACCTCGGCTTGTCGTCACGTCGTGCCTCGCTGTCTCGCCGAACACCATCGCGGATCGGCCCGACTGTGCGGCGGATCGCGACTTACATCACACAATGTGTCATTGACGAGTGGCGATGTCAATGACAGTGTTCACCGCACACCGAAGACAGGAACCCCTCATGAACCACACATCACCTGTTGCCTGCATCCACACAGCACAGGGAACCAGAATCCGATGACTGCTGTGGCGGTCGGGGCCGCAGCAGTCATCGCTCTCGTCCTCCTGGCGTCGAGGGGATCGGGCCTGGACTTCGAGCGACGTGCCCTGTCCGGCGCATACAAGCCGGTCCGCTCGACGTGGCCGAAGCGACCGGTCACGCGCCGACGCACGTGACGAGCTCGCGAGCGGTCCATTCCGTTCCGTGACGTCGACAACGGCAGCGGGCCCGGTCAGTACTCTCGACCCCATGGGCGATCGGAAGTACGCAGGCAGGTCGCCCGAGGAACGATCCTCCGAACGCATAGCCCGTCTCATGGACACCGCGATCGCTCTGTTCGGCAGCCACGGGTACGCGGCGACCACGATCGGGATGTTGTGCGCGGAATCGAACGTGTCGACCCGTCACTTCTATCGCGAGATCGGAAGCCGGTCGGAGCTGCTCAAGAAGATCGTCACCACCATGAATCAGGACGGCGAGCACGCTGCACGAGAGGCACTGACCGCCGACGGTCGGCAACCGGTGTTGGCGTCGATCGACGCCGCAATCCGGGCGTACCTCGGCGTCACGTGTCGCACCAGGATGTCGGCTCGGGTCTGCTACGTCGAGGTGGTCGGCGTCAGTACCGACATCGAACTGTGGCGCATGAACCAGCGAGACGTCATCGTCGAGATGTTCGACTCCCTTGCAACCACCGCCGCAGCACGAGGAGAACTGCCGAACAGAAACTATCGCCTGGTCATTCTTGCCATCATCGGTGCCGCCAACATCTTCGCCCAGGAATGGGCCCTGAGCCGCAGTTCCGACGTCGGAACCACCGATGACACCTTCACCCCGTACATCGACACCCTCGTCGAGTTGGTCACCGCTGCACTGACGACACCACTCCCCTGACCGGAACCAGGTTCGAACCATGTTCCTACTCGCGTTGGCTGTCGTGTTGGTCGTCACGTCGTTCGTCCGTATCCGGCGAGACCCGCGTCGGCTGTCCAACGGCCTGACTGTCATTGCGGCTCTCGCTGCGCTGGCGATCGGATCGCCGAGTCTGCTGCATCGGCTGGACGCCCGGGTCGAGGCGATTCTCGTCGTTGCGGTGCTGTCGGCAATCCTGCTGACGGCGATCGGACTCGTGGGCGCAGCGGCCATCAATGGGCTGGTGGTGATCAGGCGCGAAGGGCTCCGGCTCTCGACCGCACTGCCACTTGCTCTGGCGGTTGCGGTGACGCTGGGCGTCGGGCTGTTCGTCGCAGTGGCGGCCGTGCTGGAAACGCACACTCTGCCCCTGTGGTTGCTGGCCGCGGTCTGGACAGGGGTGCTGTTCTCGGTCTGCCTCGGCGTCCAGCTCGCCGCGTTCTCTGTCCACGCGCTGATCTACGGACACTTGGAGCCACCGAAAGGAAGTTCAGCCGTTGTTGCTCTGGGATGCGGGCTGGGCTCGGGAGGAACCGTGACGCCTCTTCTCGAGAGCCGACTGAACCGCGCCCTCGATGTGTACAACGCCGAAGTGGCGTCCGGACATCGCCCGGCCCTCGTCGTATCCGGCGGGCAAGGGTCCGACGAGGAGACTGCGGAGGCCACGGCAATGAAGAAGTACCTGGTCGGCAAGGGTGTGTCCGAAAAACTGATCCTCGCCGAGGCGCGCTCGCGAAACACTCGGGAGAACTTGACGATGACGAGGGACCTTCTGGAGTCGTCGGATCTGAGATCGGAGCCGATGATCGTGGTGACCAGCAACTTTCACGTCCTGCGAACGGCCGCGTTCACTCGCGATCTGGGTCTCGACGCTCATGTGACGGGAGCCGACACGGCACGTTTCTACGCACCGACGGCGTTTCTGCGCGAGTTCGTCGCAATCCTGCATCGCTACCGGAAGCCCAACATCGCTCTGCTGGTCGGCATCCCTTCGATCGTGGTGATTCTCCAACACGTGAACTGACAATGCGGGGCCAGACGGCACCAGCGAACTGCGCGCCACCGAGCATCCCCACCGATAGTGACCCGGAACACGCCCGTCGGACGTATGTTTCGGAGCGTCGATTTCGACTCATACCTAACGGCGTCGTCCGCGACGCCCCCAGCTCCGGGTATCCGGAGACGACCTACACGAAAGAGGTAATCACCGATGGCCGACTTCATCGACAAGGCTCAGCACAAGGCAGAGGAACTGGCCGGGACTGCGAAGGAGAAGGCCGGCGAGGCCACCGGTGACGACAGCCTTCGCGCCGAGGGTGCCGCCGATCAGACCAAGGCCAACACCCACCAGGCCGCCGACAAGGTCTCCGACGCAGCCGAGAATGTTGCCGACACCGCAGCCGATGCCGCCAAGGAAGCCAAGCACGCAGCCGCCGATGTCGCCGACAAGGCGTCCGACGTGGCCGAGGACGTCAAGAACACCGTCAAGGACAAGGTCTCGAACGTCGATGCCGACGACGTGAAGGAGAAGGCCTCCCAGGTCGCCGACAAGGCAGCCGACAAGGCCTCCGCCGTCGCCGACGACGTGAAGAACACGGTTCGCAACATCGACTCCGAGGATGTCGCCCAGGCGGCGAAGGTCGGCACTCCGATCATCGCAGCCGTCGCAGCCGCAGCCGGTGCCGTCGCGTTCGTACTGATTCGTCGACGCAACCGTCGCCGTAGCGCTGCGCACCTGTTCGTGCCGTCGAAGCGCACCACCCGCAAGCTCGCCAAGAAGGCCCGCAAGCACAGCTTCTGAAGGTAATTGCACAGAAAAGCCCCGCCTCGATCGAGGCGGGGCTTTCTGCGTCTCTACAGCGGCTTGAGTGCCCGGCTGGGTACCCAGTGAGTGACGGTTTCGCTGCGGTCTCGTGCCATCAACTCGTACGTGACGCGGCCCAGCCAATCTCCGTCCACGGTGATGGACCATTCGACCAGATCTCCCGGCACGACGCGTCGCACATCGAATCCCTCGGGATTGAACTTCGAGGCGTGGTGCGGCGGCAGCGGGTAGAGGATGTTCAGGTCGATCCACACCTTCAGCGGTGGTCGGAGCAGCTTGAACGGGCGCACGGCAGACGCCGGTCGAGGTTGTGCGCGCCGTGCCATCGTTCGATCATACGTTCGATCAGGACGTCGATCCACCGCCCCGGACAACGAAGAACGGCCACCCGCACACGAGGTGCAGGTGGCCGTTGTTCGGTGCTGAAAAGATCAGATTCCGAGCGATCCCGCCAGGAACGGCCAGGAGTTGTGCAGGTCGTCCTGCCAGTAGCCCCACGAGTGGTTTCCGACCGGGCGGAAGTCCACGGTGGCCGGGATACCGAGCTGATCGAGGCGCTTGGCCAGGTTCGAGGTGCAGAAGTTGGTGGCAACTTCGATGCCGCCGCCGACGATGACCTGGTTGGCAAGCGTCGCCGGGTCGTTCTTCAGACGCGGGTTGGCAAAGGTGTCGTTCGGGGCACCGGGCAGGCCGCTGCCGGTGCTCATGTAGATCTGCGTTCCACGGAGCTTCTCGGCGTTGAGCAGCGGGTCGTTCTCGCGCCACACGGGGCCGTCGAGCGGTCCCCACATGTTCTCGACGTTGCCGCCGCCGTAGGTCTCGACGACGAGCTTGACGAACTGCTGACCGATGGGGTCGGAGGTCTGAGCGCAGCCGCTGTACGCCGCGACGCCGGTGAACTTGCCCGGGTACTTGATCGCGATGTTGAGAACCGAGGTGCCCGTCATGGACAGCGCTGCGAGCGACTGGCGACCGTTGGTGTCGAACTGGGCGTCGATCAGCGGGGGCAGCTCTTCACCGAGGAAGGTGCTCCACTTGTTGCTGCCGAGCTTCGGATCGTCCTGGAGCCAGTCGGTGTAGTAGGACCACTTGCCCTTCTGCGGAGTCACGATGTAGGCGTTCTTGTCCGACAGGAAGGCCTCGGCGTCGGTCTGCGACTGCCACGATGCGGCATCCTCGCCGCCGCCTGCGCCGTTGAGCAGATACAGCACCGGGCGGGACACGCTGTCGTCGGCCGGCTTCTGCACCGTCACGGGAATGGTGCGGTTCATGGACGCCGAGTACACCTGGAGCTGGACCTGGCGGTTCTCGAGGGTGTTCACCGACTCGATCCTCGATCCGTTGCTCGACTGCGTCGTAGCCGCAGGCAGCTCTTCCGCGGACGCGACGGGCGTCATCAGCGCGGTCGGGAGAATCGCCACTGCGAGGGCGACGGCCGTAGCCGAACCGATTCGCCGGAAGCCGTGTCGTCGAGATCGTGGCACGCTGTTTCACCTTTTCGTCGAGTTACACCGGTCGAGTCTCTACATCGGCCGAAGATGAGGTGACGTTACCTCGAGCAAACGTCCCGAGCGTTATGGACCGGACGAATCCGAGACGCGATCGTGATGCTCTCGGCAACGCAGACCCAGAGGTGTTCCCACGAGACGAGTGTCTGTGGTCTATTGGGTGCCCGTCCCGCGAAGGAGTCGATCGAGATGTTTCGTCGCACCGCTGTCATTGCTTGCGTCATTGCAGGTGCCGCTGCCTTCGGAACGGGAACGGCCGCAGCCGACGAGTGGCCCACTCCGCCGCCGTATCCGAGTCCGTCGGCTCCGCAGGATGTCACCGGATTCCTCACCCCACAGGACCTGGACTACTGGAATCCGTTCGTCAGCAGGAATCGACTGACCTCGCCCTACGGCAACAGCACTCGCATCGTCTGCACCGGATTTCACGGAGTGCTGTCCTCCTGCTGGCAGGCCGATTCGAATGGCAACCCGCACAAGCTGATTCTGCTGAACATGAACTACCCGGGTTCGACGGGCCAACTGCTGCCCGGCGGAGGTCCCGGGCACTTCGTCTACCCCGGCTTCATCCCCGGCATCGGCTGACCCGCACCTGGTTGTTGGCGTTCGCTCAGTTGTACGGCTTACGCGCCGTTTCCGGGTCGCCGTAGGTGATGGCACGTTCGCGTCGGGTGCCGGTGGCCAGGGTTGCGGCCCAGTTGATCAGCGTCCCGACGCGATTGCGGTTGCCGGCCAGGAATGCGATGTGGATAACTCCCCACGACACCCAACCCACGAAGCCCGACATCTTCAGCGGCCCGGCCTGCACCAGTGCGTGACCGCGGGCGATGTAGGCCGCGGTGCCGAGATCTCGGTACTTGAAATCCTTTCGCGCAGAACCGGACAGGTCTGCTGCGATGGCCGCGCCCGCCGCGCGTCCGCCCTGCATCGCCACTTCCGCAACTCCCGCGAGCTTGTTCAGCGACATGATGTCTCCGACGACGAAGACGTTGCGGTGTCCCGGGATCGAGAGGTCCGGCTGCACAGCGATGCGTCCGGAGCGATCCTGTTCGACGCCCATCGCGTCGGCGAGTTGTTTCACGAACGGAACGGCTTCGACGCCTGCGGTCCACAGCACGGTGTGGGTGTCGTAGCGAGTGACGGTCTTGGGTTCGGCCTTGGCCGTGACCTCGACGTCGGTGGCCGTGACGTCGGTGACGTGAACTCCGAGATGGGTTTCCACGCCTACCGCGTCGAGGGTGCGTTGCGCTTTCTTCGTCAGGGAATCGGGGAACGATTCGAGGACGCGGTCACCGCCGTGGAAGAGCAGCACACGCGCTTCCGACGGGTGAATGGTGTCGAACTCCTTCGCCAACGCCCTGGAGGCGAGTTCCCTTATCTGACCGGCCAATTCGACTCCGGTCGGGCCTCCCCCTGCCACGGCGAACGTGAGCCAGGGTCGGCGTTCCTCGGCGGTGGGCAGGGATTCGGCCATCTCGAAGGCAGAGATCAGCTTTCGCCTGATCGCGAGGGCATCGTCGAGGGTCTTCATCCCCGGTGCCCACTGCACGTATTCGTCGTGGCCGTGATAGGCCTGCTGCATTCCGACAGCGACGACGAGGTAGTCGTAGGGCAGCTCGAAGGTCGAGCCGTCGAACCGACTGGCCGTCACCACTCCACCGTCACCCACCGCGGTCACCGAGGTCGCTTCACCCAGCGCCACATACACGTTCTTCTGCTTACGCAGCAGGTGCCGCAGCGGACTGGCAATCGAACCCTCGGACACAAGACCGGTGGCGCACTGATAGAGCAGTGGCTGAAAGACGTGGGAGGTGCCGCGCTCGAGCACGGTGACGTCGACGTCCTCACCGCGTAGACGCCGGGCCGCGCGCAGCCCGCCGAATCCTCCGCCGATGACCAATACCCGTGGACGTGCCATGTGAACGTTCTCCCTCGGACCGACCGCAGAGAAGGACTCTCCGAGTGGCAAGCCTACTCGAGGGCCGCACCCCCTGGTCAGGAGTGCGGCCCTCGGTGTCGATCCGGGTCAGCCGAGCAGCGCCCGCATGGTGTCGATTTCCTGCTGCTGCGTGGCCACGATCGTGCGGGCCATATCCTGCGCGTCGGTGTTCGACCCGTCCGCGATCTCGCTGTTCGCCATCTCGATCGCGCCTTCGTGATGTTCGATCATCATCGTCAGCCACTGGCGGTCGAACTCGGCACCGGTGGCCGCACTCAACGCGTCCATGTCCTGCTGGGTCATCATGCCCATGCCCGAGCTGTGGTCCATTCCGCCCATCTCACCCATGTCGGACGAGGGCGCGGGCTGACCCCATTCGGCAAGCCAGGCGGTCATCCGGTCCATTTCCGGTTGCTGCGCGGCCTCGATAGCCGACGCCAACGCCACGACGTCCGGATTGTCGGTGCGGCCCTGGACCATTGCCGCCATTTCGACCGCCTGCGCATGATGCGGGTACATCATCTGCGCGAACATCACGTCCGCATCGTTGAATTCTGCCGACGCGTCGGACTGGGTCGATGACGCCGACGACGAGTTCGACGAGCCCATCGAATGGCCGTCCATCGACGAGTCGGAGGTGTCGCTGCTGCAGCCTGCGACGAGAAATGCGCTCACGGTGGCAGCAGCCAGCGAAGCGACGAGTGTTGTACGCATGTGAAACTCCTTGAACGAGTGCGAAATACAGGGATGAGTGAATCCGCCGGTGGTCGTACGTTCACCGGGCTCCCTGTCACACTCGCAAGGTCACCGATCTGTCCAGCTCCCAGAGGGTCCACGGCGGAGCACGCTCCGAGATGGAGTCGGTGCGCCCACCGATGCCGTCCGCCGATATCAGCGAGTAGCCGATGTCGACGCTCGTCGACGGAACCGACAGAGCAGCCCACGACACCGTGGTTCCCGCGCACGGATGCATCATCTGGTGCGCCGCCGGGCAGTCGTGTTCACCGACCGCCACCTGCACGGGCCCCTCATGGTGCATCGCCGACGCCATGGCAGCGTGTTCGTTGCTCGCCGACGCGGTCGCCGTCGCCGAGTGCATCAGCAGCACCCCGAAGATCGTCAGTGCGATCAGCAATCCGGCCGCCGAGGCAATGCCCTGGCGACGGCGTCGGATCACTCGATGCATGTCGCCGACGATAGCAAGATATACCCCCTAGGGGTAGCCGGCAGGGACTTCCGCCTCGCACCGAAGGACTTCCGCCTCTGTCGGCGGCGAGCCGATCCGAGCCATGCTCGGTGGGTATCTGCACACGCAAGTCAATGGACGGGAATTCGTCATGAATGCATCGAGTCGGGTAGTCGTCGGAGTCGACGGATCTGCCACATCGCTCGACGCGGTCCGCTGGGCAACGCGCGAGGCCGTTCGACGCCACGCTCCGCTTGAGTTGGTCACGTCGTCTCTGTTCGCGCCGGGAACCTACGGGGATGCCATCAGTCTCCGGATCGGTGCATTCTCGGACCCGGACGTCGAGGCCAAGCGTGTGCTGACCGCAGCGGTCGATGTTGCGCACAAGACTGCCGCCGGCAATTCGCTGATTCTCGATACGCGCCTCGAACACGGCTCTGCTGCACGGAATCTGACGCACTTCGACGTCGCTCCCGCCATGATCGTCGTGGGGTCGAGGGGTCTGGGCGAGTTCACCGGCGGGTTGATCGGGTCGGTCAGTACCGCAGTGGTCACGCATGCCAAATGCCCTGTTGCAGTAGTCAAATCGAACATCGTCAGCGACGGTCCGGTTGTCGTCGGGGTGGATTGCACCGCCAACAGTCAGCCTGCGATCGGATTCGCTCTGAAGGAAGCGTCACTGCGCGGAGTCGACCTCGTCGCTGTACACGCCTGGAGCGACCTCGAACTCGGCAGCGTGTTGACGCGCGACGACGAGGGTCCGTGGGTCGATTCCGAACTCGCCGAGAAGACGTCGTTGGCGGAGAGCCTGGCCGGCTGGTCGGAGGACTACCCGGACGTCACCATCCATCGAGTGGTGGTTCAGGACAGGCCTGTTCGTGAGCTGGTCCGTGCGTCGGAGGCAGCGCAGTTGATCGTCGTGGGAAGCCGCGGTCGGGGTGGATTCGCATCGATGCTTCTCGGTTCCACCTCGCGTGCGGTGTTGCATTCGGTGGATGTTCCCGTCGTCGTCGTTCCCACCGATCGATGAGCGTGGAGTCGATCGAGTCTTCCTACAGCTCAGATGAATTGGACGCCGACCTGCGCTACTGGGCTGCGGCGAACTATCTGACGGTGGCGCAGATCTATCTGCAGGACAACGTATTGCTGCGTCGTCCTCTGGAGGTGGCGCACATCAAACCGAGGCTGCTCGGGCACTGGGGCACCAGTCCCGGACTCTCGATGATCTACACCCTCCTCAATCGGGTGATTCGTCGAACCCATTCGGATTGGCTGTACGTCACCGGTCCCGGCCACGGCGGTCCGGCGTTGGTGGCGAACACCTACCTCGAGGGAACCTACAGCGAGATCTACCCGAACATTTCACTCGACAACGAGGGCGTCCGACGGCTGTGCCGTCAGTTCTCCACTCCTGGTGGCATTCCGAGCCATGTCAGCGTCCAGACCCCGGGCAGCATTCACGAGGGCGGCGAACTGGGTTACGCCCTCGTCCACGCCGCCGGTGCCGCGTTCGACAATCCCGATCTGATCGTCGCCTGTGTCGTCGGGGACGGTGAGGCCGAAACCGGCCCCCTGTCCGGTTCGTGGAAGCTCCCGGCCTTTCTGAATCCGATTCGCGACGGCGGCGTCTTGCCCATCCTGCATCTGAACGACGGAAAGATTTCCGGACCGACGGTTCTCGGACGCAGCACCGATCAATCGGTAGCCGACTATCTGAGCGGCCAGGGGTGGGCACCCCTGTTCGTCGAAGGCGACGACCCACGAGAGGTGTTCCCGGCGCTCCACGCTGCCCTCACCCGAGCTCACGACGCGATCGAGACAATCCAGCACGCCGCCCGCAACGGAGAACCACAGCACGACATCGAATGGCCCGCAATCGTTCTGCGCACCCCCAAGGGCTGGACCGGCCCGCACGAGGTGGACGGCAAGCTCATCGAGGGCACGCACTGGGCGCACCAGGTACCACTGTCCGGAGTCCGCGAGAACCCGTCGCATCTGGCGCAGCTCGAGAAGTGGCTGCTCTCCTACGACCCCCGATCGCTGTTCGACGACAACGGCGCTCCCGTCGCCTCGATTCGCGAGCTCGCTCCGTCGGGCACCCAACGTCTCGGTGCCACGCCGTATGCGAACGGAGGACTACTTCTGCAGCCCTTGGTCATTCGCGATCTGGAGAACTATGCGCTCACCGTGGAGTCCCCGGGGCGCACGTCGCACGAGACGACCACCGTGCTCGGGGAGATGATGCGTGATATCTACCTCGACAACGCACAACCCCACGGCGGCGGCAACTTTCGCCTGTTCTGTCCCGACGAGACCGCCAGCAACCGGCTCCAGGCCGTGTTCGAGGTGACCGATCGATGCTGGCAGTTGCCGACCACCGAGTTCGACGACGATCTCGGTCCCGACGGTCGCGTGATGGAGGTGCTCAGCGAGCATCTGTGCGAGGGCTGGCTGGAGGCGTACCTGCTGTCGGGTCGACACGGCCTGTTTGCCAGCTACGAGGCCTTCGCCATGGTGAGCGTGTCGATGCTGATCCAGCACACCAAGTGGCTTCAGCACGCGGCCACACTCGCGTGGCGGGCACCCGTCGCCTCGCTCAACGTGCTGCTCACCAGCACGTGTTGGCGCAACGACCACAACGGATTCAGCCATCAGGGCCCCGGACTGATCGACGCGGTCATTCCTCTGGCACCGGATATGGTGCGCGTGTGGCTGCCACCGGATTCCAATACGCTGCTCGCGGTTGCCGATCATTGTTTCCGCAGTCGAGGTCACGTCAACGTTCTGGTGGTGGACAAGCAGAGTCACCCGCAGTATCTGACGCTTCCCGAGGCGCGGGCGCATGCAGCGGCAGGTGCGTCCCGCTGGGACTGGGCCGGCACCGAAGCGGTCGACGCCGAGGAAGATCCCGAGATCGTTCTGGCGTGTGCAGGCGACGTGCCGACCGAGGAAACCCTCGCTGCCGCAGAGTTGTTGCGTACGTGGACTCCCGAGCTCAGGGTTCGCGTGGTCAACGTCGTCGATCTGATGGCGCTGCTCCCCGTCGGCGATCATCCCCACGGATTCTCCGACGAGCAGTTCGCGGACCTGTTCACCACCTCGGTCGATGTGGTCTTCGCGTTCCACGGGTATCCCCGTGCGGTGCACCAACTGGTGCACGGCCGACCGGACGCTCAGCGGTTCCACGTGCGCGGGTTCATCGAACAGGGCACCACGACAACACCGTTCGACATGGTGGTGCTCAACAAGATCAGTCGCTACCATCTCGCCCTCGCGGCATTCGACCGGGCACGCACAACGCCGGCCGGTGCCGAGGAACTGCGGCAACACTGCCAGGACCAACTGGCACGACACGACGCCTACATCCGAGAGCATTTCGAGGACCTCCCAGAGATCCGGCAGTGGCGGTGGTCGTGACTGCCGGACCCGTCGAGCTACCCGCGGGCGATGATCAACGGGCAGTCGACGCGGTGGGCCAGTGAACGGACCGTGGATCCGAGAAGTCGGTCGCTGAAACCGTTGCGTCCGCTCGAACCGACGACCACGGCCTGGGCGCGCGGTGACACCTCGAGGATCTTCTCAACCACATTGCCGCGCAGCACTTTCTGCTGGACCACGACGTCCGGATACTGTTCGCTCCAGCCGGACAGGCTCTCCGCCAACACGGTTCGGCCGTTCGACACGATCGCATCGGATCTGTCGGTCGCGGACGTGTCGGGCGACGAGATCGGTTCGTCCGTCGACACGTGCACTGCAACCAATTCCGTTCCTCGGAGCGAGGCTTCGTCGAATGCCAACCGAACGGCGTTCTGGTTGTGCGGCGACCCGTCGACTCCGAGGACAACAGGGCCTCCCGACGAATGCAGCTCCACACTTTTCGGCACGATGACCACCGGGCAGTGTGCTTGAACGGCCACCGCGGTGCTCACCGAGCCGAGCAGTTCGGCGAAGTAATCGCCGTTGCCGCGCGAGCCCACCACCATCATCGAGGCACTGGAGGACTGCTCCAGCATGGCCTGGATCGTCGGTCCCACAATCGATTCGCTCACGATCTCGAGACCGTCGGGGTCCTTCACCGACCGTCGCGCAACCAGCGAAGCCCAGGCCAGGACCGACTCGGCGGCTTTGTGCTCCTCGGAGCCGATGTGAGACGGCAGCGCGACGAAGCTGGTGTACAGAGCCTTGACTTGATAGGCGGACACCAGCTTCACCGGTACCCCACGCAACTCGGCCGCATGAGCGGCCCACCCGACTGCGTCGAGCGACGAGCCGGAGCCGTCGACACCGACGACGATCGGAGACTGCCTCGAGGTACTCATGCGTGCGGGACGACGAGGACGGGGCAATGGGCATGCCGCAGTACGGCGGTCAGTGTTCGTCCCGGCACTCTGTCTCGCTCGTGACCGACCACCATCAGCTGAGCCGTCTCGGAGACCGCTACCAGTTCCGATCCCGAGTCGGCCTCGGCGTACACCGACGCCACGCGGATGTCTGGGTAGTCCGCGCCGAAGGGTTCGAGCCGAACGTCCATTGCCGATTCGGGGTGTAGCCCGTCACCGGGGCTACTGAGGGCGGACGCGAGAATGGAGGAGACGGCCTGGGTGTGCACCGCCAACACGCTGGCCGACCTGATCGACGCCTCGCGGAATGCCTGAGCGACAACAACATCGGCCTGTGAGACGTCGGCATCACCCAGGGCCGCGACGACCGGTCCGCGGCGTTCGGCGTCGAAGTGCCGGACGATCGCAACGGGGTTGGGCGATGCTTCGACCACGGCTCCGACCATCGATCCGAGTACCCAGGCGGTCACTGCACTGCCGGTCGTGGTCCCCAGTACGAGCAGAGACGCAGATCCCGCTTCGGTCGACATCACCGATTCGGGCCGCCCGTGTACGACGACCGATTCCACGGCAATCGCCGGATCGATCGCTGCGGCCACATGCGCTGCGCGACTCAATGCCGTGCGGGCATAGTCGCCGTCGACATCCGGAGCGCCGTAGACGGTTTCGGGCTCGGCGTGGCCGGCGATCACGTGGATCAAACGAAGCGACGTCCCCCGCCCACGTGCCTCCTGCACGGCGAATCGGACCGCATCGAGCGCGGTCTCCGATCCGTCGATACCGACCACGACGGGTCCGGCGGTGTGTGCACTGTTCATCGGGTTCCTCTCGGTGGTGCGAAGATAGGTTCTGCACCTTCACCGAGAACGCTACGAGCGCACACCCACCCGACGCAGCGGCCGGAGGTCACCGAAACAGGTGACGAACGACTGCACCCGTCAGGGCAGCGGTACCGACCAGGTCACATCGGTTCCGCGTCCGGAGGAGCCGGGACCGATGTTCATCGACCCACCGCATTCGACAGCACGGGCACCGAGGTTGGACAGTCCGCTGGCGGTGGTGTCCTCGGGCATCCCGATCCCGTTGTCGGACACGACGATCTGCAACTCGTCGCCCACCGACAAGGTTACGGTCACAGTGTCGCCCTGCGCATGATGGACGACGTTGCTGACCGTCTCACGAACGACGGCAACGGCATGATCGGCGAGCTTGGTGTCCACAACCGACAGAGGCCCGAACATCCGCACGACGGCACGGATATCGACGTTCTCGGTGAGTTCGAGTACCGCCGCATTGATGCGTTGACGCAATCGCGTGGCCGAGTGGGACGTGCTCTGCAAGTCGAAGATCGTCGTCCGGATGTCCTGCACCGTGTCCTGCAGGTCGTCGATCGTCCTGGTCAGACGCACCCGGATTTCCTCCGACTCGGTGCGTTGCAGAGTGCTCTGCAAAGCCAAACCGGCGGCGAAGATTCGCTGAATTACGTGATCGTGCAGGTCGCGGGCAATTCGATCTCGGTCCGACAACACCTCGAGTTCGTGCATCCGGCGGCTGGAATTGGCGATCTGCATCACCAATGCAGCTTGATTGGCGAAGTTCGAGACCAGCTCGAGTTGGGAATCGTCGAACGGCCCCCGCCCCTCTGTGTGGAGGACGACCAGGACGCCGCTCACGCCCTCGGCGACGCGGAAGGGTGAAATCAGTGCGGGCCCGAAAGCCGAGCCCAATTCCTTGGCACCGTACTCGAGTCGCTCCTTGCGCAACGGTGTTCGACGTCGAAATGCCGATCCCGAGCTCGAGCCCTCGATCGGAATGACTGCTCCGATCATGCGATCGGATACGAGCCCCTCGCTGACCGTGACGACCAGTTCGGTGACATCCTCGAACGGCTGGTCGCCGTCCTCGGGAACCGCGATGAACGCCGCATCGGAACCGGTCAGGTGCAATGCTTTCCGCGCCACCATCTGCAGCACTTCGTCGATGTCCGTCCCGGCGAGCAGCTCGGTGCCGATGTCCCGAGTTGCCTCCATCCAAGCCTGGCGCACCCGTGAGTCCTCGTACAGTCGCGAGTTCTCGATGGCGATGCCGGCCGCGGACGCCAGCGCCTTCGTGACGACCTCGTCGTCCTCGGTGAACTGCTTGCCGTCCTTCTTCTCGGTGAGATAGAGGTTGCCGAATATCTCGTCACGAACCCGAATCGGAACGCCGAGAAAAGTCTTCATCGGCGGGTGATTCGGCGGAAATCCCACCGACTCCGGGTGCGCCGAGAGATCCTCGAGGCGCAGCACTTTCGGCTGGTCGATCAACAGTCCGAGCACCCCGCGCCCAGTGGGGAGCGGGCCGATCGCCACCCGCGTGTCCTCGTCCATGCCGTGATTGATGAACGCACTCAAGCCGTGACCGTCGCCGCGAACGCCGAGTGCGCCGTACCGAGCATCGACGAGATCGACGGCCGATTCCACGATCGAGCGCAGTGTCACTTCCAGATCGAGGCCGGAGGTGATGACGAGCATGGCGTCGAGCAGCCCGTCGGCCTGGACTCTGGCATCGGCGATTCGGCCTATCCGGTCCTGAACCTCGGCCAACAGTTCACCGAGTCGCAACTGCGGCAACGAGGACGTGGTCTCCGCGCGGTGGTCATCCATCCCGCGACCCCGGTTGTCCGGCCGACGGAGCGGTATCAGCGAGCTTCGACGCGTACACCGCAGCCTGGGTACGGCGCTCCATCCCGAGCTTGGCCAGCAACCGAGAGACGTAGTTCTTCACCGTCTTCTCCGCCAGGAACATCCTGGCTGCGATCTGCCGGTTGGTGAGGCCTTCTCCCAACAAATCCAGCAGCGTGCGCTCCTGGCTGGTGAGGTGGTCGATAGGTCCTGGAGTCGCCGTTCCGGCTCGTAGTTTGTCCATGAGCGCCGCTGCTGCACGATTGTCCAGTAGCGACCGACCGGACCCGACGTCCTTGATCGCGCGCGTGAGCTCCATGCCGGTGATGTCCTTGACGACGTAGCCGCTCGCGCCCGCGAGGATGGCGTCGAGCATGGCCTGATCCTCGGTGAACGAGGTCAACATCATGGTCTTGAGGAGCGGCAGGCGATCGAGGAGTTCGCGGCACAGTTCGATGCCGTTGCCGTCTGGCAGGCGCACGTCGAGCACGGCAACGTCCGGCTGCAGGGCCGGGATTCGGGCCAGCGCCTGAGCGCAACTGCCCGCCTCACCGATGACCTCGAGGTCCGGATCGGAGTCGATCAGGTCGATCAGACCACGCCGCACGATCTCGTGATCGTCCACCAAGAACACCGTGACCACGGCGACACCCCTCACCTGCGTCCACACTGGGCGCCTCGACTTCCGAGCCTACGGGTCGCAGGTACGGCCGGCCTGACCTTTCGTCACCGAATCAATGGACCAAAGTCCTTCGTGTCGGTGTTGTTGTCCTGCCGCGCCCGAGGCTGTGCGAGGCGTCTGATGGATGTTCCGACACCACGACCGAGGAGGTCGCACGATGGGTTCACCACCGACCGTCGTCGGAGTCGACGGATCAGCTGCAGCGTTGGATGCAGTGCGCTGGGCAGTTCTCGACGCACACCTACACAGGTCCGATCTGGTTCTCGTCTCGGCGATGTCACTTCCGAAGGCGCTGACGGGGGTGGGGATACTCCCCGAACCCGTTGTCGAACAATCGAGATCGGAAATCAGAGCGATTCTGGACGAGGCCAGGGCGCTGGCGTCCCGCGTGAGCGCGACAGCCGGTCCGATCGGAATCGACACCGTCTCGTCCGAGAACCCCGCCGTTGCCACGTTGCTCGACCTGTCGACCACCGCCCGCATGGTCGTCATCGCCACCCGCGGTCTCGGCGGGGCCGAGCAACGATCACTCGGGTCGATCGGTTTCGCCGTCACCACCCATGCTCGATGCCCGGTCACGGTGGTCCGTGGCTGGTCGGGCGACGGTCTGGACACGACGCATCCGGTGGTCGTCGGGGTGGACGGAACGAGAGCGAGCGCGGCGGCGGTGGCGCTGGCATTCGAGGAGGCCTCCGTGCGGTCGGCTCCGCTCACGGCAGTGCACAGCTGGTCCGACGCGGATCTGACGGTCGGGCTTCCGATTCGAGGATTGGAATGGCCGGCCAATCGGCCCGCAGCGGCGGATCAACTGACCCGGATGCTCGAGCCGCACACACGTCGTCATCCCACGGTGTCGGTGCGCACCGTGGTGGTGAAGGACCGGCCGGTGCAGGCTCTTCTCGATCACGCGCAGGGCGCTCAACTTCTGGTGATCGGCAGTCACGGGCGCGGCGGCTACGGAGAGATGATGCTCGGGTCCACCAGCCGGTCGGTGCTGGCGCGTGCGCACTGCCCGGTCACCGTCGTTCCGTCGCCCGGCCGCCGCCTCGCGCGGATCACCGCAACGGCAGCGGCAGATCCCGAGTGATAACGCGCGCGGACTGTCGTTCGCCCACGAACGAGGGTACAAATGCCCTACGCGAGCGAAGCCTGGAACTGCAGGCTGTAGCCATGAGCGAATCCGACAGCACCCCATCCACCCCGACCACCGACACTCTCCGGGTTCGCGGTGAGAAGTTGACCGAAACGGTCAAGAAGTTGCTGCACGACGGCAACATTCGGCGAATCGTGGTGAAGAACGATCAGGGGCACACCGTCATCGAGATACCGGTGACCGCAGGTGTAGCGGTCGCGATCGTCGCACCCGTCCTCGTCGCGGTCGCTGCGATCGCCGCAGTGCTGGACGACTGCACCATCGAGGTCCACCGCGTCGACGAACACAGTCCCGCCGCCTGAGCGCACCTCTGCTCACTCCGAACGACTCGCCGCCACAGGGGAACGAACACCATGCCTTATCCGATCGAAGTACGCGCACTGAGCAAGAGCTACGGCGACAAGCTCGTCATCGACGACTTGTCGTTCGTTGTCGAACCCGGCACTGTCACAGGATTCCTCGGACCGAACGGGTCCGGCAAGTCCACCACGATGCGGTTGATCGTCGGCTTGGATCGTCCCGACGCCGGCACTGCACTGATCGGCGGCGTCGAGTATGCCCAGTTGAACAAGCCGCTGCTCACCGTGGGAACCCTGCTGGACTCCGAGGCCGTCCACCCAGGGCGATCGGCCTACAACCATCTGCTGTATCTGGCTCGTACGCAACGCATTCCAACGTCTCGTATCATCTATGTTCTGGAGCTGGTCGGGCTTCGCGACGTCAGCGGCGAACGTACCGGATCGTTCTCGCTCGGCATGCGGAAGCGACTCGGGATTGCTGCAGCCCTGCTCGGCGACCCAGCGGTGCTCATTCTGGACGAACCGATCAACGGATTGGACCCGGACGGCATCTACTGGATGCGCAACCTCATGAAGAACCTGGCGGGAGAGGGACGAACCGTCCTCGTCTCCAGCCACCTGATGGGCGAGATGGCTCAGACCGCAGACCATCTTGTGGTCATCGATCACGGCAAGCTGATCGCCGAATGCACGCCCGCGGAGTTGATAGCCCGCAGCAGTCGAGCGTCGGTGCTGGTCTCGTCCTCCGATTCTGCGCGGCTCGCAACGGTGGTCGACGCAGCCGGAGGTACCACCGACGTACTCGGCCACGACGGACTCACCGTCCACGATCTCTCGGCACACCAGGTCGGGGAGCTCGCCCAACAGCAGAACATCGCGATCTATCAGCTGACCCCGCAGGAGGCATCGCTGGAAGAAGCGTTCATGACCCTCACCCACCTCGACGACGTCGAACACGACCGCCCCCTCGTCACTCACTCTCGCGGACAGGCGACATCATGAGTATCACCGCACCGCGCACCGCAACCAAGCCCCCCGAGCGAGAACACCATCGCGACGATGTCCTCGGACTGGTGACATCGGAGTGGACGAAGCTGATCTCACTGCGATCGACGATCTGGTCCCTGGCCGCACTGGTGATCCTCACCATCGGCTTCACCGGCTTCTTCACCTGGTTCACCGTCGCCTACTGGGACAACGTCGATCCGGTTTCCCAGCTTCAGATCGTCACAGACCCGGCACGCCAGATCCTGGGGGCAGGGTTCCAACTCGGCCAGTTGGCGGTCTGCGTACTCGGCGTCCTGGTGGTCACGAGCGAATACTCGAGCGGCACGATCAGGGCCAGTCTGCTGGCGGTGCCCTCACGAATACCGATGTTGGCGGCCAAAACCGGTGTGTTCATGGCCGTCGTGTTCGTCATCGGCGAGATCACGGCATTCCCCACATTCTTCCTCGGTTCGGCCATCATGGACTCCAAAGCATCTGTGTCGCTGAGCGATCCCGGCGTGCTGCGAGCGGTGATCGGTGCCGGCCTGTACCTTTCGCTGCTCGGCGCCATGGCGGTCGCCGTCGGTGCCATCGTCCGACACACCGCGGGAGCCATCACGGGCATGATCGGATTCGTTCTCGTACTGGCACCGCTCACCCAACTGATCCCCGGCACCGTCGGACGGCACATCCAGGCGTACCTGCCCTCGCAGGCCGGCAGTCTGATCGCCTCACCCCGGCAAGCTCCCTCCGACTTGCTCACTCCCTGGCAGGGTTTCGGAGTCGCAGCGCTGTGGACGGTCCTGCTGCTCGCCCTCGCGGCATATCTCCTTCGCCGACGCGATGCCTGACATCGATCTCACAACAGGGGGACAAATCACCATGAACGAACTCGCCGAATCGGCCGGTGGCGCAGGCCTCATCGCGTTCCACGTCCTGGCCTCGATTCCTCTGCGCAAGTGGCGCACGACGTGGGGCGCGACGCCGGCCGAGGTGAACGAAACACTGCCCGGTGACGAGAGCGTGCCACACCCGGCGTGGACATACACCCATGCAATCGATGTCGACACGACGCCTGATCTCGTGTGGCCATGGTTGATTCAGCTCGGTCAGCAACGTGCAGGCTTCTACAGCTATCGCGGACTCGAGAACCTGGTCGGCTGCAACATCACCTCGGCAACGGGGATCGACCCTCGATTCCAGACTCTCGAGGTCGGCGACTCCGTGCTCCTGCATCCGCAGTCACCACCTCTGGCGGTGACGCTGATCGACGACGGCACCGCCTTCGTGCTGCTGGGTGCAGACCCCGACTCGGCCGATCGAGCGCTCTGGTCGTTTCATCTGCGCGCCCTGCCCGGTGGAAGAACTCGACTGATCGAGCGCGGACGATATTCGCACGCTGCAACATTGAAGAGTCGCCTGGTCTTCGGGCGCTACTTCGTCGAGCCAATCGGATTCGTCATGAGCAGAAAGATGCTGCGCACCATCGCAGCAAATGCTGCGACGGCCCAACACGCCTAACCTTTCGAGAACACCCCGCCCAGTCGGCGGAGATCGTCCAGAATGTCGTTGACCCGGCTCATCAGGGAGATGTGTCCCTCTCCTTCGATCAGATGGGCCTGCGCTCCTGCGACGTTCGCCGCCAACCAACGAGCATGGGCGAACGGAACCATCGTGTCCAGACTGCCCTGCCATATCGACACCGGTGTGCTGATCTCGCTCAGGTCGAATCCCCATGGGCGCGTGTGGGTCAGGTCGTCGTCACGCCAGCCCACGATGCCTTGACGTCCGGCCGCGTTGACCGATGCGGCGAGGTACTCGGTGAGTTCCTCGGTCAGCGCGGCGCGGTCGACCGGTGGAGCCAACGCTCCCAATCCTGCCGCTACCTGGTCCGGGGTGACACCGAAGAACCCTTTTCGGATATCGAGAAACGACTCCAAGGCTTCGACGCCGGCGAACACGGCCGTGTACTCGTCGATATTCTCCTCGGCCATTCCGTCGCGGATGTCGCCGTCGTAGTCGGCGGCGGGTGCGATCCCGACGCAGCAGGCGGCAGCGAGGCACCGCCCGGGCAGCACTGCCGCACAGGCCAATGCACGCGGCCCGCCACCCGACCAGCCGATCGTCAGAAATTCGCCGATGCCGAGGTGGTCGAGCACTGCCGCCGTGTCGGCGGCGTCGTCCGCCACCGTAGCGGTGGTCGCACCGTCCGGACGTGGGGAGGATGCTCCGTACCCCGGCCTCGAGTAGGAGACGACCCGCAATCCCTGTGCAGCAGCGGCCCGTTCGAGCGTCGGGAACGGTACTGCACCCTGCGGGGTGCCATGGTGATAGACAAGTGGAAGCGCATCGGCCGGCCCTGTATCGAGTACTTCGAGGCTGCGGCCGTCCTCGGTCGGGACCAGAACTGTCATTTGTCTTCGCTGTTGCCGCCGGAGGCGTCGGTCAACGTCAATCCGAGCAACTGTTGCACCGTCTCGGTGTTTCCGCGCTCACCGGCACTGTGCAGCAGTACCTGCGCCGCAGGCCCACTCATCAACGGCGGGACGACGAGCAGCGTCACACTGTCACCGTCGCGAGTGCGAACACCGAGTGTGTGATGTGGCTGAAACCGGTAGCCGTCCAGGTGAATGCTTCGTGCGCCTACGGTGACGCGCCGGGGTGCCTTCTGCCACTCGTCGAGGCGGTAGAGCACTCGATCGATCGGACCGAGTCGCCGAGCGAGGGCGGCAACGAGCTCGGGTGCCTCGAAGTCGAGGTCGTCACTGACCGAGAGCCAGGCACCGTCAACCTCGCCGGCGGATCGGACCGTCGGGTCCGGTGGGGTCAGTGTCAGTCGTCGATCGCTGTCGGAGGGCAATGAGTATCGGGCCTGATCTGTGTCGCTCGATGTTGCTCCTGTCATGACGGGCCCTTCTCTGTGGGGTGTTCTGTAGTCCCCTTGCACGCTATCGAGGCGTCGACCGGGCCCGGAAGGGTACGAAGTACCCAATCGCCAGGGACCGGCGTCGGACGGCGGAACACCCGGTGGTGCAGATCCATTCGGCCGCTCACGGCGAACACCTTCGGCGACCGGTGAGGGTCCTAAGTCCCTGTTTCCAGGCGCTCCCGCGCGGCAGAGTCGTCGTCAGTGATCCTCACGAGCAACCACCGACAGGACCGACCGGCATGACACTCTCCCTCACATTCGCTTTCGCTGTCGCAGCACTGTGTTTGCTCGCAGTGCTGCGGTCCGGTGCTCGCACTCCCGCCTGGGCAAGAGCGCGCGCCGTTGCCGGTCCCGACACGTTGGAGGAGTTGTTCGCCGCCCGGTACGCACGCGGCGATATCGACTTCGCTCAGTACCGCAAGTCCGTGGATCTCTTGACAGCACAACTCCATTGCTGACCGAACGCCGAACCTCGAGAATGAAAGCAGAAGGCATCATGCGCATCCTGATCGCAACGGCAAGCCGTCATGGTTCCACCCGCGAGCTCGGACAGTGGTTGGGCTCGGCGCTGACCGCGAGACTGTCCGACACCGCCACGGCGGCCACGGTCGACGTCCGCGACGCAGCCGATGTGGACAGCATCGCCGAATACGACGCCGTCGTACTCGGGAGTGGCGTCTACATGGGCCGCTGGCTCGGTGATGCCCGATCGCTCGTCGCCCGTGAGCAATCCGAACTCGAGACCAGGCCGGTGTGGCTGTTCTCCAGCGGGCCCATAGGTAGCGGGACACCGCCCACTGCGAAGTCGAAGTGGAGCGAGGCGTCCTGGGCAATCGAACACAAGGTGTTCGGCGGCAAGCTCGATCGATCGACGTTGTCGTTGTTCGAGCGCGCGGTGGTCCGAATGATCAACGCCGGCGACGGAGACGACAGATCACGCGCCGAGGTCGACGAGTGGGCCGGAGACATCAGCGGTGTCCTCGCAAAACGGCTTTCACCCTCCACCTCCGCCGTCGACAGAGATTCATCACCCGAGAAAGGCCCATCCTCATGACCGACACCGAGCCGACCGGCCGACCCATCGTGGTGGGAGTCGACGGATCACCTTCGTCGATCCTCGCCCTGCAACGTGCGCAGCAGTTGGCCACCGCCTTGTCGACCACGTTGGAGGCAGTCACTGTCTGGCAGTACCAGCCGTACATGGACACCGGCTATGTCGTCGAGGTCGAGCCCGCGAAGAACGCTGAGACGATTCTCGCCGAGGCTACCGCTGCTGCGTTCGGCACCGATCTGCCCGCAGGCCTGAAACAGGTTGTGAGACAGGGTTCTGCAGCAAAAGTCCTGCTGGAGGCCAGCCATGACGCCGAGATTCTCGTTGTCGGCAGCCGAGGGCACGGCGGATTCGTCGGACTGCTCCTCGGATCTGTCAGCTCGCAGTGCGCGGAGCATGCACATTGCCCAGTGCTGGTGGTTCATGCGAGGGACCATCACTAGCGGGGCCGCCGTGCCCACACCGTCGCACATTGCGACGGTGGCCGTGGCATCGGCGCTGATCAGGGTGCGGGAACTCGAGCGGTCCATCGATTTCTACTGCTCGGTGTTCGAGTTCACCGTCTCCCTCCGAGAAGCGGACGCCGCACTGTTGCTGGCGCGAAACGGCTTTCAGATCTATCTGCACGCCGACCCACTGTCTTTGCCGCGACCGGTGACAGCTCTGGGAGTCAGCGAGATCATGTGGTCGGCTCAACGCGCCGAGTCACTCAACGAGATCGGGGCTCGGCTCCGCAAGCACTATCCGTCCACGTACATTCACACAGCCGACGGAGTCAGTTTCGTCCACGGGTGCGATCCGGACGGCAACAGGGTTCTCGTGGCCTACCCGAGCCCATTGCAGTTGCCTCGCAGCGTCATCGAGCATCGTTTCCGCTGAATCCCGGCGGTGACACTGTGGGTCAGGAACCCTGCGGCGGAAACCATCCGCGTGCGTCACGCAGGGTTCTTCGAGCCACTTCGGCTGTGGGCGTCCCGGATTGCGCTGCCAATCGGTGCAGTTCGGCACGGCCTTCCGCCGCGCTGCGCCCGCCGGCGATGAGCACTCCGATCGCCTGATTCACCTCGCTCACCGACGCGAGCGCGTGAGCGGACCCCTCTTCGCCCGCACCGCGCAGGTGTCGATCGAGAACTGCGGAGTCGCCGCCGAGTCCGAGTGTGAAACTCACATCGGCGGCGAAGTCCACGAGAGCGCCTGCGGTGCCGGACAGAATGAGCAGATACTTCTCGGTCCCGATGCTGAGCGGGTCGGTGAGGGTGAGCCTGAGCGATGATGCCGGCTCGTGGTCGGCACTGTTCCCGGTCGACGCCGACACCTCGAAGTACTCACCCTCGACGATCACGGTGAGGGTTATCGAGACCACGGCCGATACGGCCGCGTCGATATCCGCGGACAGTCGGTCCACCAGTTGTGCGAGGTCGACGGTGGAGCTGTCGAGTGCTGTGGTCAATCGCGCCAGATCGGCGAGCAGACGAGGCTGCAATTTCATCGAGAATCCCGTGCGGCCCGACCGCCTGTTCGATTCTTCCGTGAATCCTGCCACGATGGATCTCCATCGTCCGGTGCAGGCGCGAGGCCAAAGTCGGAGTCCATGCCTCGATTGCACCCGCATAGTCGACGCTACGCGCTTTTGTCCGGTCTATGTGCGTCGGCGACGCGCGCGTGCCACCTTCATCGCCTCGGCGACCATGGATTGGGCCACTACAGCTATCTTCTTGTGCTCGGTCTGACTGATGTCTCGAAGCTTGTCGTATCCCTCGGCATCACTGCATCCGGTTCTACTGATCAGTATGCCGATGGCCTGATCGATCACGGCTCTACTGCCCAATGCCTTTTCCAGTTGCTCGGTCAGCTGCACTGCACTGTCCAACGCACGGGCATTCTGAGCCGAAATCGCCGCGGGCACTGCGAACAACTCGCCCAGTTCGGCTGCTCGATCATCGAAGGCGTTCGGCTTGTGCGCGTAGACGTTCATCGCGCCGAGTACCACCGACTTGGTGATCAGCGGCAGCGACAACACGCTGTGCACACCCAGCCGGCCCACCTGAGGTCCGAACTCGGGCCACTGCGGATCGGCGTCGAGCGAACCCGACCGAACGGTGATGCCCTCCTTCGCTGCGGTGATGCACGGACCCTGGCCCAGTCCGTACTGGATGTCGTCGACCACACGGACGAAATCCTCGCTGGCCACGATCGTGGCGGGAAGGTTGGGATGCAACAACGTCAACCCGGCTCCATCGGCACCCGGGATGGCACGCACCGCGAATTCCGCGACGTGCGAGAGGGTTTCCGGTAGCGACATCGTGCTCATCGCCAACCGACCGAGCCCGGCCAGGGCGGCGGCGAAATCGTCGTCGAACTCGTCGGTGACGGGTTGCTCCGGGGCGGGGTTCTCCGCGTGCATCGCTGCTCGATTCGTAGTGAGCACACATGCTGATCGAGCACGTGTCTGCCCTTCCGAACCCTACGGCGTTTCGGACATTACGGGAACATCGACCCGAGATCGGGGCCATGCGCGCTCAGAACTCGAACACCTGACGAGCGGTGACGCGGCCACCCATGAGGTCGTCGAAGCACTCGTTCACTTCGTCGAGTTTGCGCGAGACGGCAGATACCGTGGTGCGCCCGGCCTCGTGCAATGCGAACACCTCACGCAGGTCCTTTCGGGTGCCGACGATCGAACCGAGGACGGAGATACCGCCGACCACCGTCTCGAAGATCGGAACCGGGAACACACCGTGCGCGGGCATCGACACGCACACCAGCCGTCCGCCGCGTCGCAGGGACCGGAATGCCTGATCGAACACGCTGGGGATGACGGCCAGCACGATGGCGACGTCGGCTCCGCCGAGATCTTGGATGGCCGCCACCGGATCGGTCGTCGCCGAGTTGACGGTGTGGTCTGCGCCGAGTTCACGAGCGAGTTCGAGCTTCTCGTCCTCGATGTCCACGGCGGTGACGAATCCTCCGGCGATCTTGGCGTACTGCACTGCCATGTGACCTAGTCCGCCGACGCCGAAGATGGCCACGCGCTGTGCCGGTGTGACGCCACCGACCTTGACTGCCTTGTACGTGGTGACGCCGGCGCAGGTCAGCGGAGCGGCATCGAACGAGGAGATGCCGTCGGGAACGCGGACGACGTATTTCGCATGGGCCACAGCGTATTCGGCGTATGCCCCGTCGATCGAGTAGCCACTGTTCTGCTGCCTCTCGCACAGTGTCTCCCAGCCCGATACACAATGATCGCATTCGCCGCAGGCCGAACCGAGCCACGCGATCGCGACCCGCTCGCCGATTCGATCCTTCGACACCTGGGATCCGACTGCTTCGATCACTCCGACGCCTTCGTGCCCGGGAACGAACGGCAGGGTCGGCTTGGCCGGCCAATCCCCCTGCGCAGCATGGATATCGGTGTGACAGACCCCGCACGTCTCCATCTTCACCAGCACCTGCTCGGGTGCCGGTTCCGGAATCGGGATGTCCTTGACGACCAGGGGTCCGCCGAACTCGGTGACAACAGCAGCTTTCATCGTGGACTTCCTCCAACTATCGAAACCAATGCCGTTCTCGACCATCGAGCAATGCACACCGTCGATGGTCGGCGCTGCGACACTCGGCATGTAGGGCCGGAAGTCACCGCAGGTTCGGGACGTATCCCGAACCGACAGGTCGGGAGCAGAAAGGCCCGAGAAGCAGGGGCTTTCGTCCCTGGCACTGGTCGCCGACCTCGGCCACACTCGGCAGCATGGATACTGCTGCACACTCCCGATCGAACACCTGCGAGCAATGAACCTGTGGCGACGACACCCCGGGGTCCGAACCGGTGACGCACTGACCACCGGTGAGCGAGCGGCGGATTACGTCCGAAACGGAATGGGCTCCTGGCCGTTCGTGTTCCTGTTCCTGGGCACCATGGCGCTGTGGGCCGCCTACAACCAGAGCGACGGATTCGACCCTTACCCCTTCATCCTGCTCAACCTGTTCCTGTCGATGATCGCGGGACTACAGGGAGCGATTCTGCTGATCTCGGCAAAACGTGCGGACTCGGTGAGCAGTGAGGTTGCCGTACATACCCTTTCGAACACCGCGCTACTCCAGGACATGATCGAGGCCAATACGGTCTTGACCGAATCGGTGGCGCAGTTGGCAGCCGAGATACACGAGCACGTCTGCCCATCCGCTCAGCGTCTCGGTACAGGCAGATCTCAGAAGGTCACGAGCCCGGTGTCCCAGCCGTGAGACAGGCGAGTATCTCTCGGGCCCAGTTGCATACGAGCACCCAGTCGCGGAAGTCTCCGGCGACTGCACCGGAGTTGTCGAAGATCTGACGCTCCCCCACCGAAAGTTTGTCGGGATCAAGCCTTCCGGGAAACGTTCGGTGAGCGATGACATGCAACACCGACACCGCGTGTGCCGCGTCGGAAATGACGTTGACCGGCCGGTCGCTCGAGTGCAGCGGTCCACAGGAGAACAGCCAGATGGGTGGATGTTCGGATCTCGACACCCTGTCGACCAAAGCCTTGGCGGCCGGAACCCAGCGATCGGAGTAGACGGCGCTTCCGATGATCACCGCGTCGTAACCGTCCACGCGGGTCACGGATTCCGGGGCTTGGATGTCGACGTCGACGCCCTCGTGCTCGAAGACTCGCCCCATTTCCTGGCCCAGACTGTGGGTCGCGCCATGCCGACCCGCGGTGCAGATCAGCAACCTCATACGTCGTCCGACAAAAGATACGCGGACTTTCCCGCGGCAACCGTCATCCGCCAACCGCGCAGAGCAATGACGAGACCCAGCACACCGAACGATCCCAGCAGCCAACTCGTCTCACCGGTCACGGCCGCTAGAACCACAATCCAGGCCACGAGGAGCACGCCGGCGATGTGAGCCATCGGGCCCGACCGTCCGCCGCCTGCGAAGGCAGACGCCGCAGCAAGCCCCATCGGTATGCCGACGACCAACACCAGTGAGAGCGCTGTGAGCGTGACTGGCAACGTCCCCTGCACGTAAGGACTTGGATCGATTGCACCCGAGACCAATCCGATCGCGGCACCGAACGCGTTGATCGATGCACCTCCGCAGACTGCGCCGAGCCACGGCCAGCGTCGAGTGCGTTCGGTGGCCACCCGCGTTGTCGATATCATCGGTTCAGCTTGGCTGCAGCGCACCGCCTGAACTAGGGCACAAGGTCCCTGCTGCCCAGGGTGATTCAGCGACCGAACAACGACCGTATGCTCGGACGCTCAGAGACGGGTGACGCTGATGCCTCACCGCAGGTGCAGCGGTCGGCCACGGACACCGTGGCCATGACGTCGTCGACATGGTTGCCGCAACCACCCCAGCCGGTCTTGTTGCAGGTGTTGCAAGTGACGGGATAACACATGATTCTCTCCTCTACGATTCGGTGAAATATCAGGCCGGAACGTGGGCGTCGGCCCAGGCGTTGTAGCCACCCAGCAGATCCGAGACGTCCTCGAATCCCTGAGCACGGAGCAAGGATGCGGCCACACTCGAACGCCAGCCGCCTGCACAGTGCACCACGATCGGCTTACCCGTCGGAACTTGTTCGAGTCGAGTTCGCAGCTGCGCCAGGGGTATCGGTGTCGCTCCCGGGATCGTGCCGAGGTCGCGTTCACCCGGATTACGGATGTCCACCAATGTCACCTCGTCCGCTGCGAGCATGGCGTCGAGTTGCTCCACCGTGGTGCGTGGAGCGGTCTCGACCAGTTCGGTCAGCTCCGCAGGGAAGGTTCCGTCTCGGTCCACCACCAGGTAGCCGATCGCGTTGTCCGAGCCGACTCTGGCCAACCGCAGCGCGGCTTCCTGCTCGTCCCCCGGGTACGCGATGAGAACGATCCGTCCGCCGATCTCCGCGACCATGCCGCCGGTCTCGGCGAAGCGACCGTCGAAACCCACGTTGACCGATCCCCGAAGATGACCGGCCGCGAAGTCGTCCACACTCCGCGCGTCGAGCACTCGGGTGCCGGCGGAAAGTTCGCCTCGGACCTCCTCCGGCGTCAGCGCAGGAATTGTGCGGCTCGGAGACAGCAGCGGGTGCACCTGCTTGTTCATCGCGGCGTCGGCGGAGAAGTACGACGGAGCCGCCGGTTGACCTTCGGTGACCAGCGCAACGAAAGCATCCTCGGTCATCGGCTGCACCGACGGATTGGTCGCCCGCTGCTCGCCGATGGTGGAGGTCAACTCGGTGGACAGGTTCTTGCCACAGGACGAGCCGGCTCCGTGGGCGGGCATGACGACGACCTCGGCGGGCAGCGTCAGCAGTGTGTTGTGGACCGTCCGATACATCGCTCTGGCAAGGTCGGTGGTGGACCCGTCCCCGAGATTGACGAGATCGGGTCGCCCGACATCGCCGATGAACAGGGAGTCTCCGGTGAGCACGGCGGTCGGGGTGGCCCCGGGATGCTCGCGAACCAAGACCGAGATCGACTCCCAGGTGTGACCCGGAGTGGACAAGATCTCGAGTTCGACCTCGCCGAGGGACAGACGTTCCCCGTTGCGCAGTCTTCGAATGGGGTAGTCGGTCTCGGCCGATTCACCGAAGCCGATCCACGCGCCGGTCGCGTCGACCAATTCGAGGTGACCCGAGACGAAGTCTGCATGAAAGTGGGTGTTGACGACGCCCTCGATCGTGAGGCCGTATTTCGCCGCATCGTCCAGGTACTCGGCGATGTCGCGACGAGGATCGACGACGATCGCGCGTCCGGTGCTCTCGTCACCGATCAGATACGAAGCGTGGGAAAGGCATTCGAGGTAGTACTGCTCGAGAATCATGATTTCCTCCATCTGGCTGTCTCCGGGCGAATTTCGCGGGGCGGTAGACACAGTGTGCAATACCCCCTAGGGTATGTCAAGTACCCCCTTGGGGTATAAAGAGAACAGCAACCATGGGAGTGAACACACGATGACGTTGGCGCTGGCGCTCGGATTCGGTGCAGTGATCGGAATTCTGCTCGGCCTACTCGGTGGAGGCGGATCGATTCTTGCGGTCCCGGTGTTCGTGTTCGCCCTCGGCCTCGGCGTGGAGGAAGCGATCCCCGTCTCGCTGATCGTCGTCGGCACCGCCTCCGCAGTAGGAGTGATACCGAAGCTGCGAGCCCACCGAGTCGAATGGCGGCTGGCGGCCGTGTTCGCTGCGACCGGCATTCCCGCCACGTTCGCCGGCAGTGCACTCGGCCGGTTGCTTCCGGACAGGGTTCTGCTGCTCGGCTTCGCCGCCGTGATGGTTGCCGCAGGAGCGCGGATGCTCGCCGAGCGGGGAGATATCGGAACAGCCTGCAAGACATCGACATCGGGCATCAACTGGAGACGCTGCGCACCACGTTCGATTCCGGCCGGTCTTGCCGTCGGATTCATGACCGGGCTGTTCGGCGTCGGAGGCGGCTTCCTGATCATTCCGGTACTGGTGCTGATGCTCGGCATAGAGATGTCGGTCGCTGTCGGAACCTCGCTGGTCATCATCGTCGCGAACTCCGTCGCAGGTCTGTTCTCACACCTGAGTGGTACGACCATCGACTGGTCGATCACCCTCGCCTTCGCAGGCACCGCGATCGTCGGCTCCCTCGTGGCCGCGCACTTCGGAAGTCGAGTCGATACCGCACGGCTACAACGTTTGTTCGCCTACCTCGTGTTCGCCGTGGCCGGATACGTCGTCGTCGACGCGGTCTTTTTGAGCTGATTCGACCTCGTCCGGCCCCTGATCGAGCCGGAACGGCGGGTACTCGTCGGTCATCAGAGCCGCATAGGCCGCGACGCGAAACACCCACCGGTTGATGCCGAGCACCAGGTCGAACAGGCCTCGCGGATAGCGCCCGGTGAACAGGAGCGTGATTCCGGCGATGAGGACGAGCACGCCGAGAACGGAGCCGAAGATGTACGGCTGGCCCGTAACCCCGGCGTCCCCGCCGTTACCCGCTATGCGGAAGCCCGCGTACCAGCCTCCCGCCAGCAGGGAGAGCACCAGGTAGTGCGGGATCGCCAGCAGCCACCACTTCACCAAAACTTTGCCGCGCGATAGCTTTTCGGGGTAGTCCACCACGAGGTCGGCGGGATGATCCGTACGGTGCAGCGTGAACGGCGGGTAGCGGTCGGTACCCAGCGCGGAGTACGAGTAGAACTGCACACGCCACACCCAGCGGAGAACTCCCACATTGAAGTCGAACAACCCACGCGGGTACCTCCCGGTGAACAGGATCGCCAACCCTGCGACGAAGGTCGTGACGAAGAAGCCTGCCAGGAGAAAGACCAACACGATGTAGTGCGGCACTGCCAGAATCCATTTCACGAGCCACAGCCCCCGGGACAGCGACTCCGGGCGTGTGCCTGTGAGCACCACCGGATATCGAGACTGTTCGGTAGCGCTGAGCAGGGTGTCCGGTTCGTCGAGCGGCTTCGATTCAGCCGCGGTCTCGGAAGCCGTTCGCCTGCCGAGCCCGGAGGCGCCGAAGACGATCGCCCCGACACCGAGCACCAGAAGAAGCGCCGACGCTGCCAGTACGGAAGCAGCCACCGGTCCGAGTGACTGCACTCGAACGCCTGCCCTCACGTCCACGTCGACGCCGGCGCTCCCGTCGGCATTCATGACGACCATCGTCCACGAGCCGCCCTGCGGCCTCCACTCCAGTTCTGTTGTCCCCGTGCCACTTGCACGGTCGAACCACCACGGCTGATCCAGCGGCGAAGCAGCGGTGTCACTTCCGGTGACGTTGTCGTATCCGGCCCGAAAGGGAAAGAACTCGACATCGGTCACCACGGTGTGTGCCACACCGCGGAGGTAGTCGCGGACATCGGCAGTGGGAGCGATCCCGATCAGCACCTCACGCGCGGGATCGGACGAAGCGACTCGGACCGAGACCGTCACCCGGTCCGATACCTGCGGGTCGATCGAATCGACAAGGGAGACATCCTCGGACACGAGTGCGCTCGAGGCCGTCGTCAACGGTGCAGTCGGCAAACTGATTCGCCCCTCGTCGTCCTGCGCGACGTAACCGAAGAACAGGAGCACGCCGACGCCGAGCACGGCGAAGGCGACGAGTGAGACCACACATCCGATGACGAGTGCAAAAACTCTGTTCGTTCCCATGACGGGCCCTTCGGTCGGTACAGCTCGTGAGGCGCGGGTCATCGTGCAGCGTGGACGACGCTACGAGGCGGCATCACAGGACAGAGGGGCCTTCGGTAACGAGCTCGTCGACAAAAGGCCCTACATCGCACGACGCGCGCCGGGCACGCTCGAGGCAGGAGCACTCCATCTCCACGAGCGCGAGGTAACCGATCTTCATGACCATCACCGACGCACCACCGACCACCCGACTGCTGCACGACGAATTGACATCGATTGCCGCGATGCTCGCCGCGAGGTTCCCCGATCTGACGCGCGCAGTCGTCGACGACGCAGTCCGCACCACCTACGACCGCCTGTACGCCACCGCGCGCGTCCACGGCCACCTGTTCCCACTGACGTCCAATCGTGCCCGTGTCGAACTAGAGCGCCTGCACGCGGAACGAACAATCGACGACGATCTGAAGACCGTTTCGGCCGAGATACGCCGTACCCTGGCGCCCATGGCAGGCCGGTCATGGTGAGCGCAGAGCCGCGACACCAACCCACGGACAACCCGGTCGCCCCCGGCTTCTGGACGAAGCACGAGTGGGGTGACATCGTCGTCGCGCTCGACGGCACCGTGAAGTCCCGCGACGCCCTGTCCTGGGCCGCGGGCCTGGCCTCTGTCACCGGGGCACGCATTCGGCTAGTGCACGCACTCACCTCCCGCGAATCGGCCCGGTCGTTGGAGCGACTGCACGGTCGACGCCTTCTCCGATCGGCTCGCCGTGAACTCTTCGGTCTCGATCCCCGCATCGCAATCGATTCGATTCTGACGGACGATCCCATCGCCTCCGTTCTCGGCGCGCTGTCGCACACTGCTGATCTGATCGTCATCGGAGGTCGTGAATCGGGCCCGATCCGAGATGTGCTGTTCGGCCGCAATGCAACTCGCATCGTCGAAGAATCGTCGTGTCCGGTCCTGGTGTGGCGCCCCCAGCACGCGGATCTCACGCCGACCTCTCCGGTTGTCGTCGGCGTCGATCACTCCGACTCGTGCACCCGAGCGATCGAGGCGGCCTTCTGGTTCGCCGATGCACTCGAGGTCCCACTCACCGCGCTGCACGTCGGATCGCCCCACCGTCGGCCTGTCACGAACGACGCTGAGCTGGAACAGATCCGAGCACTCGAATGGCTGGGCGGACGCCTCGACGCTGCCAAGTCCATGCATCCCACGGTCGACGTGCACCTGCATCTGCTCGACGCGTCCGCGGAGCACGAGCTTCGACTCGCATCGGCCACCGCACACCTCCTCGTGGTCGGCAGCCGCGGGCCAGGGCCATGGACGGGTCCGTTCACCGGATCGGTCGGCCAGTCGCTGGTGCATGCGTCGGGCTGCCCGATTCTCGTGGTGCGTTGAGTCCTCGAACTGCCGACAGCCCCCGGGTCATCGGGACCTTGTGCCCTTCCGGATCCGCTGCTCGACGCCGGAGACTCGTAGTAGACGAATGCACTTCGGGTGGGAGTAGGTGACGGCCATGTTCTCGGAACTCGCGCACCGGTGGTGGCGACACAGTCCGTGGATCTCCAATCCACTGATGCGGCTGCCGGACAGGATCGAACGAGCGGCTTTCGCCGTCGGGATCGCGGTGCTCCTGCTGCTGATTCCCGTGGCAGCGACGATCGGTTCGGTGACGTACAGCGACCTGTCGTTGCGGGCGCAACAGCAACGCGCAGAATACGTTCGAGTCGATGCCCGGGTGGTCGACTCCGTCAGGACCGAGCGGTCCGAGACGGACGGTGCCGTGCCCGCCAGCGGTACCGCGACTGTGCAGTGGAGCGCGCCGGACGGCTCCATCCGGTCGGGATCGGCCCAGGTGCCGTCCGCTGTGCAGATCGGTGAGACGACTCCGATCTGGCGCGACGCGGACGGAAACCGCGTACGCGCTCCCGAGACCGCCGCCGGTGCCGTCGTCAACGGAACTGCCACGGCCGTGTTCGTGTGGTTCCTCGGTGCAGTCGTCGTCGGTGGTCTCGTCTATCTCACCACCAGGGCCGGCGAACGTTCACGAATGCGGCAGTGGGACAGGGACTGGCAACACTTTCTACAGGACCGCGACCATCCTTCGCGGTAGTGCCGTCGATCTTGTTCTTTTCCATAAACCATCGAAGGATGCACAATGCCTGCAGTAGTTGATTGCGACCGAACAGGCCCGGCGGTCGTCGGCACCGCAGAGGTCCACGAAACGCACAGCGCCTACGTGTTTCTACTCGGTGATGTCGCCTACAAGATGAAGAAGCCGATCGAGACGGACTTCCTCGACTTCCGTACCGTCGATTCCCGATGGACCGCATGCGACCGCGAGTTCGTACTGAATTCCCGATTCGCGCCCGATGTATATATCGGTATCGCCGAGCTCACCGATCCGGGCGGCGGGCCTGCCGAACCACTGCTGAAGATGCGACGCCTCCCCGATTCCACCCGGTTGTCCACCCGCGCCGCGGCAGGCGACGATATCGGCACCGTCGTCGACCTCGTCGCGCAGACTGTCGCGGTTGCCCATCGGAACAGTCCTCGAAGTACCCGCATCGACGACGAGGGGCGACAGAGCGCTCTGGACGAGCGGTGGCGCAACAACATTCGCGAGCTGCGCACACTCGCGGTCGGCGTCATCGACACCGCACTCGTCGACGAGCTCGAGGATCGATCTCTTCGCTACGTCGCCGGTCGTGCGGCCCTCTTCGACCATCGGATCTCGCGGGGCCGCATAGTCGACGGGCACGGGGACCTTCTTTCGGACGACATCTTCTGCCTACCGGACGGCCCACGAATACTGGACTGTCTCGATTTCGACGACCGACTGCGCTTCCTCGACGGAATCGACGACGTCGCCTGCTTGGCAATGGATCTCGAATTCCAAGGACGCCCCGACGCGGCTCGCCGCTTCGTGGCGTCGTATCTCGAGGCGACCGAGGACAATCCTCCCTGCTCTCTGATCGATCACTACATCGCCTACCGCGCAACGGTTCGCGCGAAGGTCGCCTGCCTTCGCTTTCATCAGGGTCATCCGGCCTCGCAGACCGACGCGCTCGCCCACATGCGACTCGCGCTGGACCACCTGGCGTCGTCGGCCATCACCATCACGTTGGTGGGAGGCCTGCCCGGCACCGGCAAGAGCACGGTGGCCGCCGCACTCGCGGAACGCACCGGGGCGGTGGTGCTGTCGAGCGATGTGGTGCGCAAGGAGAGCGCGGGACTCGATCCACGGTCTCCGCATCCGTCGGCAGTCGGATGCGGGCTGTACACCCCCGAGAAGGCAGCATCCACCTATGCCGAATTGATGCACCGAGCGCGCGAGCAGGTAGGGATGGGCCGTTCGGTCGTCATCGACGCCTCGTGGAACGACGAGAAGTCGCGCGAGCACGCGCTCGAACTGGCCGCCGGCACCCACAGCGATCTTGTCGAGCTCGAATGCCGAACGCCCGAACATGTTGCCCTCGAACGTATTGCGACCCGCCCACGCGGCGCTTCGGACGCGTCGCAGGCCGTGTACGACGCCATGGCCGGTGCCCGACGCCCCTGGCCGAGTGCAACCGTGATCGACACCTCCGGGACGATTGCCGACTCACTTGCCGCGGTGGCCACTTCGTGAACTCTTCGATCCCCGGTACGGAAGAACGCGGAAAGCTCTGGCGCACCAGCGTTCCTGGCTCCGTCGACGACTCTCCGCTGCATCTGTGTGACGAACCTCGTCCCGTCCCCACATCGGGAGAATTGTTGATCGCGGTGCAGGCCTGCGGGGTGTGCCGGACGGATCTACACGTCGTCGAGGGCGATCTTCCGGTACACGAACCTCACGTCGTCCCCGGGCACGAGATAGTCGGGGTCGTTGCCGCCCTCGGCGAGGAGTGCGGCACTGCCTTTCGCATCGGAGATCGAGTTGGGGTTCCGTGGCTTCGGCACACGTGTGGGACCTGCTCGTTCTGCACCGCTGGAAAGGAGAATCTGTGCGCCGAATCCCGTTACACCGGTTGGGATCACGACGGAGGCTTCGCGCAGTGGGCGGTTGTCCCCGTTGACTACGCTCTCACGCTGCCGGACGGATACCGCAATGCCGAACTCGCGCCCCTGTTGTGCGCGGGAATCATCGGTTACCGAGCGTTGCTGCTTGCCGAGCTCCCCGAACAAGGCGTACTCGGCCTCTACGGATTCGGCGGCAGCGCCCATATCGTCGCGCAGCTCGCCCGCTCGGCCGGTGCCACGGTGCATGTGATGACCAGGGATCCTGTTGCGCGCGAGTTCGCGCTGTCCCTCGGTCTCGACTCGGCACAGGACACCTACGCCGCCCCGCCGCAGCAACTGGATGCAGCGATCGTGTTCGCTCCGGTCGGTGAGATCGTCCCCGCAGCGCTCGAGGCACTCGTGCCGGGCGGAACCGTCGTCCTGGCCGGTATCCACATGACCGATGTCCCTGCCATGGATTACCAGCGGCACCTGTTCCACGAAAAACGTTTGCGCAGTGTCGAGGCGAACACCAGGGAGAATGCACGGGCATTCCTCGAGATCTGCGGTCGAATCGACTTGACGGTGCAGACCACGGAGTACCCGTTTTCGCGAGCACCGGATGCCCTGCGCGATCTGCGGCACGGCCGGTTCGCGGGCGCCGCAGTCATCGTGATGTGAACGTCGGCAACGCCGATCACCACGAGAAGGGCCGAGTGTCCTCGAAAAGAGAGCCTTTGTGCCGACGGCACGGCGCGTGTGCCGTCGTACGCTCGAGACTGTCGTCCTTGAACTCGTCGACACGAATCACCCACGTTCGAGGAGACGATGACATGACCGATCTCGACACCGAATTCCGCTCCGCCGGTACGGACTACGAGTTCGCGCTGATGCGTAGCCCGTTGGCTGCGCAATTGCGTGTGGTCGAGTATCGGATGCGGGTGATGATGACCGAGCAGGGGGCGCTGCATCCTCGTGATCTCGTTGCGTCGGCGCTGCCGTCGAGTCGACGCCCGACGCTGAACTCTGCCTGACACCGGCGCGGGCGCATGACCTTCGAGACGCTCGCCCTGTGTGCCGCGGTGGGATTGTTCGGCCCACTGCTGGCGCTTCCACGCGGGCTTCGGATACCCGTCGTCATCGGAGAACTCGTCGCCGGAATTGCACTCGGCTACACAGGCTTCGGCGTAGTCGACCCGAGCGAGCAGACGCTGAGCTTCCTCGCGCAGGTGGGCTTTGCGCTCGTCATGTTCGTGGCCGGCAGTCAGGTTCCGATTCGCGATCCGCGACTGCGCATCGGCCTCGGGGTCGGTACTGCACGGGCGGTGGCCGTCGGGCTGCTGGCAACCGCGCTCGGCTGGGCTGTGTCCGCCGCGTTCGATCCGCCTCACCTCGGTCTGTACGCGGTGTTGATGGCGTCGTCCTCGGCCGCAGTCATCATGCCGATCGTCGAATCCACCGCGATGACCGCTCCGGGCCTGATGGCCCTCCTGCCGCAGATCGCGCTCGCCGATGCCGTCTGCATCGTCGCGCTGCCCCTCGTGATCGATCCACAGCGGGCCGGTCCGGCCGCATTCGGATCTGCGACGGTTCTGCTCGCTGCCGCGGTGATCTTCGTCGTCCTGCGACACTTCGACATCTCGGGACTGCGCCGCCGCGTGCATCGGGTGTCTGCTCAGCGCAAACTCGCGCTCGAACTGCGACTCAACCTGGTTCTGCTCTTCGGCCTCGCGGCACTCGCCGTCCACACCCACGCCTCGGTGATGTTGGCCGGTTTCGGTTTCGGCGTTGCGGTTGCCGCCATCGGAGAACCGCGACGCCTTGCCAAACAGCTGTTCGCCATCACCGAAGGATTCCTGGGACCACTGTATTTCGTCTGGCTCGGTGCATCCCTCGATCTGCGTGCACTTGCCAGTCACCCGAACATGATCGTGCTGGGACTCGTCCTGGGCTTCGGTGCCATCGCGGTGCACGGTGCGATGCGCCTGACCGGCCAGCCCACCCGACTCGGGATACTCGCGGCAGCCCAGCTGGGCGTTCCGGTCTCGGCCGTGACACTCGGCGCGCAGAGCGGAGTCCTGGCTCCCGGTGAAGGCCCTGCCATCGTGCTCGGCGCACTGGTGACCATCGCGGCGGCCGCCGCAGCGTCGCGGGTCGCCGCTCGTCGTCCTGTCTGACCCTGCGGGCCTGCGGCGGCGCAAGGCATTTGGGTGTTTCGAGTTCCGCGTGACGGGGAACATGGGTCCTGGAACGATCGGCACGACGCGAAACGGATCATGACGATGACGGATGACCAGGTCTGGCGCCTCAAGGGTGCGTGCATCGAAGACATGGATGCCTACGACTCGCAACAACTTCCTCGGCACGGACGCAAGCGCGCAGAGAAGGCATGGCGCTTGTGCGCCGACTGCCCGGTGTTGCGCAATTGCGCCGAGCAGACCGCGCGCGATATCGAGTCTGGCCGTATTCCGGTCGGCGTGGTCGTCGCCGGTGCCGCGTATCACGACAATGCGAGCAACGGGCGGCGGACCGACGCCTACCGCACTCTCGAGTTCCTGATCGGACGGCCGCTGTCCAACCCCGCCGCCTGACAGCGCCGAGGTTCTGTAACACCGCGATCACGGAACAATACGAAGTCGGTAACGTGGACAGCTCTGTTCGGCAGGTCTTCGGCGCGTCTTCTCGGGCCTGACCTGCGTCGGAGCAAGTCGCGCAACAATGTCTGCATGACCGCAGCGAACGCAACCGACTTCGGGCTACCGAACGATGTTCAACGGGCACTCTCGCAACGAGCACCGATCGAACAGGCCAAGGGAATGTTGATGGCAATACATCGCATCACCGCCGATGCGGCGTTCGCGCTGCTCGTCGACCGATCTCAGGGCACAAACCGAAAGCTTCGCGACATCGCGCAGGAGTTGGTGGACACGGCTTCGTCGGCGCGGTAACTGTTCAGGCAGCCCCGTACGCTGCTTTTTCAACGCACGGGGCCTGAGCAATGCGGCAGTCCGGACTACTTCATTACCTGCTGTGCCGTATGCCCTGCCATGGCTGCCCGAAACATTCCGTCCGGGAACGCGGTCGTCGTCGTGTCAGAAACGCGCGAGAATCGCACGCGCACAACGAACTACTGTCGCGCGGTCGTACGACATCACATAGTCGAACTCACGATCGGCGTCGATTTCCCCGCGGTGCAGATCGATCGCTGCGAGCACTCCACAGAAGTGCGGACCCAACACCACCACGTTCCACTCCTCCACGAGCGGATCCGTCGGATCGAGGGGCGCATGCATGATGCCGCCCTCTTGTACGTAGCCCATGCCAACGCCGTACACGCCGGCGTACGAGATCTGCTCGGCCATCGAGACCCAACGAGCACGGGTGGTCGAGGTGAAGTGCTCTGCTCGCTGAAAAGTACCGAGCACCAACGTTTCCGGCCCTGCGGCCGCAGCCTGCATCTCGAGAGACGTACTCATCGCCACCAGTAGACGCTTGGTGCTGCGGGTGGCTGTCTTTCCTGCGGACGCGATGGCGTACGGCGACTCGGCGGCGACAGCGGGCGTACTCGAGGTCGGGAACGGCGGCATCACCTCCGCGGCGTCCGCGGGGAGCTCCTCGGTGGTCTCGGCCGCCGGATACAGCTCACCCACCCCGTAGGTCGCTCCGAGTCCGAGTGCGCGAGTGCGGTGCAGTGCAGTGTCGACTCCGCTGGCCACCACCACCGCGCCGGTTCGTTCCACCTGAGCCGAGACGGCATGCGCGGTACGTGCGGTGGCGAGATCGGGACGCCGGGAGACCATCGATCCGGCGAGGATGATCACATCGGGTTCGATGAGCGGCAGCAGGGTCATCGACTGCGGCCGACGACCGACGTCGTCTACGGCCACCACTTTGCCGTCACGCCTGGCCTTGTCGATCGCGGCGAGGGTGCGGGCCGGACTGTCGACGAGTGCCGCCTCGGTGACGACCACGATGTCGCGGCGCAACTGTTCCTCGGTGGCGGAATCGAGTGCAGCAAGGGAGTCGACGTCCATGGAGACGAGCATCGGCAACCGCACCGACTGATTGATCCGAGCCACTCCCCACGCGAGGGCGTCGAGTTCCCGCTTGGCGTCCATTGCTCTCGCGGCGCGCTTAAGCGCGTCGGCGGAGGCGAGCGGGCCGTTCTGCGGACCTCGCAGTTGAACTTCGATCGCTGCGAGCGCGCCGTTGTCCAGCCGACAGACCGGGGCGAAATACGGTTGCACCGTCAGCTCTCCCGTGTCCGTGTCGACTGCAGATCCTGCTTCGGCCAGCGCGAACGTCACACCACAGTTTGACACGAAAAAACGACCCCCGTCACGTGGGGGTTGGCTGATCTTCAAACCTGATTTCCGTAGTTTCTTCTCGCTGTCTTAATGGTGGACGACGGAGGTGTCACGACAGACACCACAACTATCTCGTTTGGATAACTTTGCATAACGCTCCGATAACGGAACTTTCCCAGAGTCGACCGCGCGGCTCGGAACCCTCAGGGCTCGAAATCGGGCCGAAAACCCATGACGGAGTGGACTTTCAGAACCGAAGCCCAATTTTGTTACCACGGCAAACAACAAACGTACCGACCGCATTGTGACTATTTCGACGCGGACCTCGGCTCGGCGTCGTCACTGCAGTTCGTTCACGTCACCGCTCGACAGCGAATCGCCTCCGTAGAGGGCGACGCGGTCGCCGCCGAGCCTTTTCGCTTGATACATCGCCTCGTCGGCGCGGCCCAGCAGTTCGTTGACAGCGGACTCGACGTCCCCCGTCTCGACCACGGCACGGGCAATGCCCAACGACGCGGTCAACGGTGCAGGGTCGGTGCCGTCGCACAGACGAACTCGTAATCGCTCGGATTGTTCGACCACCGTATCGAGGCCGTCGACACACACGGCCGCGAATTCTTCGCCGCCCAGTCGAACCGTGACTGCCGGTGCCGGGAAGACCTCGAGGATGCGATTCGCGGTCGTCCGGATGACCGCGTCTCCATGCTCGTGGCCGTATCGGTCGTTGACCGCTTTGAAGTTGTCGATGTCGATGACCACGGCGACCAGCGACATGTTCGCACCGGATCGAGATTCCAGGTTGCCGATCGCCGCATCGAATCCCCGACGGTTCCGCAGGCCGGTGAGCGGATCGTAGAACGCGCCGGTGGCGTCTCGGCGCAACAGCATGAGGAAGGAATGCCCGATCAACGGTCCCGCGAACATCACCAGGATCAGCATGACGAAGTAGAGACTGGTCTGTAGACGCTCCGCCGGGTCGTTCACCATTGCCGAGACGTAGATGGTGACGGCGGTGACGAATGCGAAGCCGTGATGGACCGCCAACAACTTGGGCCCGTGAAACCCCGCGACATAAGCGCCCATGACCGTGAACAGGGCTGCAATGGGCAGGACTGCGGACGGTCCATCGGTGGTGAGCAGAACAGCCGCGAGCACGATGTCGGCGTACAGCACGAATGCGATCGACACGCGCCAGCTCGGCCAGCCGCCGATCAACCAGATCAACCCCACCGGGACCGTTGTGACGACGGTGAACCACAGGGGCCAGCGCGCGAAGTTGCTGTCGGCGAACCCCGGAATGGTCAGAGCGATCGCCGCGGCACCGCCGTAGAGCCAACACAGGATTCCGATGAGAACCCTGGTGATGTCCAATCCTCGTTGCGAACGCGCATACGCAACGTTCCACCCGTAGTCGACGGGAAGCGACCACCACTGACGAAGACCGTTCACCTTGCAGAGCTTTCCTGGTATCCCGACCTGGAGGGCCAAGTCAACCACAGACGAATCACCCGGTCTGCGAACTCGAGAACTTGCCTGCGGGGCACGGATCGGGCGGCGGAGCCGGGCTTCCCTCCCAGCTCCGCCGCACTCGACTGTACCTATTGTCGAACATATGTGCGAGCTCGCAAAGGAGTGGTTTTCGGTTGTACCACTCATACTGTGCACAAACCGAGAAAGTGACCTACAGTCTGTGACATGCTCCAGAAAAGGGGTTCGAACGGGGTTCGACCGCCAGGTTCCACTGATCCAGTTCATTTGGCGCTCTTAGCAATCCTCACGATTGCTGTGATCGCCCTCGTCGTCATCGCGGTCCAACAGGGCCGCCTCTGATCACGCACCTCAGCGTTCACTACCGACTCTCCTCGGCGGAATCCCGCGTTCGGCGCACGCTTTTGAACGCTCACGTCCGCGGCAGCGCTCGGCCGACTGCATCGATCGAACGTCGACGACGCCGGACCACCTCGATGATCTCGTCGACCACGCGTCGCGTTTCGCCCAAGGCCTGTACAGCGGAGTAGCGCAGAACCAGCCACCCCTGAAGTACCAGCCGGTTCTGGCGTCGACGATCGCCGTCGAACGCTCGGCTCGACGTATGGAACTCGCGTCCGTCGATTTCGACGATCACCCGTGCCCGGAAGTCCACGAGGTCGCCGAAATACGGACCAACCCGCGCGTTGATCTCCATGAAGAACTGTCGAGCGGACAGTGCCCGAGCCACCACTCGCTCGGCCTCGGATCGGGTGCCGAGGCAGCACAGTCGCAATTGTCTCCGTACTGCCTTCATGCCGTGCATCCCGCGAGATCGTTCGCATTCCGTCGCGATTCGACGTCGCAGAGCCGGCCGCGCGATCGCCGTGTCGAAGAACCGCTCCAACTCCTCACCCGTCAGAGTGGCCGCCACGTCGACGAACACCTGGGCCAACGTCACCACCGGAAGACCTCGGCACCGGTCCGCCTCGGGGACGCGTCGTCGATGGATCTTCACCCACTCCGGCGCGTGCTGCCGGGTCGAGGGCGGCACTGTCGCCGTGACCTGCGTCGGCTCCTCGTCGATCAACCCCCACACCCACGCAGCGGTCAGATGACTGAGCACAGCGCCGGGCTTCCACAGAGCAACCGCTGTGCACAGGTCGATGTACTCGGGTTTGCTGGTCGCATAGATTCCGGGCAGCACTCGAATCAGCTGCCCGGACGCCGTTCTCCGAGAGATGGTGCTGCGGCTCATCCCCCGAGCCATCAGGTCGACCGCTGTGTGTACCCCCATGCCGATACGGTGAACGATCGACGACGCCTGCGCCAGTGCTGTTTTCGAAACCTGTGGATAGTTCGGGGTTATCCACAGGCAGCCCGCACCTCAGCGTTCAGTACCGACTCTCATCGGCGGAATCCCGCGTTCGGCGCACGCTTCTGAACGCTGCCAACCGGCTACGTCCGCGATGCGTCCACTGCCGCAGCCACCGCGGCCGCCATGGCCGCAGCCGTACTCGCGGTGGGGTGCACCCCGTCGAAGGTGGCTCCCGGCCGGTCGAGCAGCGGCGCGAATTCGGCGACGGGTATGCCGCGCTCGGCGGCCAGTGCTCGAATGTCGTCGTTCAGGTCGTCGGCGCTGACCGTGCGCGACGACGGCACCGTGGCGATCACGACCGTGTCGACGTCGCGTGCCCGGTCCAGGATCGTGCGTAGGTTGTCGACGATCCGGGGAAGCGGAACCGACCGGGCGAGGTCGTTCGTGCCTCCGTTGACGACGAGTATGTCCGGGTTCGCCGCCAGTGCGTCGTCGGTTCGGGCGAGGATCTGCGTCGTCGTCGCGCCGTTGATTCCCAGATTGCCACCGTCGGCTGCGCGGGCATCGTCTCCGCACACGAGATACGAGTACCACGACGTGTTGCCGTGAATCCCCCAGTCGACGCGTGAATTGCCTTGCGCCATCGAGTCGCCCAGCGTCACCAATCGTGGGCCGGTGTCGTTGACGCTCCACCCGAAGCAGTGTGCGTTGCGGACCGTCAGCGCCGGCTTCTTCAGTGGTCCTGCCACGAGCGCGGCGACCAGAGCCACCCCGAGTGCCCCGGCGATCCACAGTCGAGTTCTTCGCACGCCGGGGATTCTGCCCTACCGGCGATCACGAGCAGTCCGGGAAGTCCACTTCCGTCGGTGCTGGAGCCGATTGCGGCTGAACCGGTGCCTGCGCTTCGCCGGCGACAGTCGGTTCGACGAGGTTGTACTCGATGGTCTTGGTCTGTCCCGGTTCGATGACGACCGGCACGTAGAACACCGGATGGCCCCGTTCGGCAGCGGTCAGCAGAAACAGTGGAGTTCCGTTGATCGTGGCGTCGGTCAACGTTGCGCCCCGAGTTGCGTACAGTGCCACCACCGATCGGTTGGTTCCCGGAGGTCCGTCGTATCGGGTGGAGTCGTTCTGTCTGCCGGCGATGTAGGTGGTGTAGTCCTGCAGCGGAGCGTTGTTGGTAGTCTCGGCGACGACGCGGGTGGTACGCGTCGGGCCGTCGCAGGACTGCGCGGAGTAGGTGACCTTGCGCTGCAGGTAGTAGTCGAGCTTGCCGCCCGCACCGTTGTTCACCACCACCGCGGCGTACGGGTCGGGGCTGTCGGGAACTTCGTGGCCGATCTCGGTCGGACCGAGGATCGCTTGGAGTGCCGGGTCCGCGCTCCACACGGAGATGTGGCCCTCACTAGTGGCTTTGCCGAGCGCTTCGAGCAGCGCACTGGGAGAGCCGATGTTGCCCTGCATCTTCGCGACCACCCGGGCGGCGATGTCCTGCAGGTAGGCCTTCCGTGCGGCATTGTCGTCCTGGAAGCGGAAGTAGGCGTCGGACTGCGTGATCCGGACGACGTTGGATCCGTCGATCACTTCGCCGTCGCCCATCGTGATGGGTCCGACGGCGTCGAGGATGTAACCGAGGGCGACCGGGTCGGTGGCCAACGCGCCGTCGAGACGCTCGCCTGTTTCCTGCTCCCACATCGACTGCCAGATCCGACCCGCGTACGGAAAGTGCGGACTGACGTTGCTGTTCTGCCAGTTCTGGGTGGGCTGAAAGCGGCTCTCGTAGAAGTCGAAGAAGTCCGGGCCGAGATCGATGGGGTCGTACGGAATCCGAAGCTCGGCATTGCTGGCCAGCGAGTCGACCGCGACCTTCCCGTCCACGGCGCGCACGATGCCGAATCCGCCTATCAATCCGCCTGTTCCGCGGGATTCCGACAGTGTCTGGAAGGCGAGAAAGTAATTGCGCGGGCCGTCCGCCCCGAGCATCGCCGGAAGAACCTCGGCCGCGATGTTCGTGTTCGTCAGCAGGGACGTCAGCTCGTGCGTCTGATCCTGCAACCGAGTTCGCGCCTCACCGACCCGATCGACGAATGTCGGTTCCTCGATTGCCTCGGCCTGGGCATCGAGTACCTCCGCTGCAGCCGCCGCCCGAGACAGCGCAGGCGAGGCGTCGCGCAGGGCGGCGATGTCGATGGAACCGTCGGGCCCACGCAGCCGACTCGGATCGAGGGTGGTGCCCACCTCCACCGAGGGTGTCAGCACATCCACGCTCAACCCGTTGACGACGTCGGTGATCTGCGAGACGACGTCCAGCGGTTGGCCCACGTACGGAATTGCGGCGGCCGCCGTCCAGATCAACGAATCGGTGGCGTCCTTCGCCTGGGTCGAGGTACGCACCGCGTCGGACACGGAGGTGTCGGCCTTCTGCGTATCCCCGGTCAATAGTGCACTTTTTGCCGCCTGGGCATGCTCGCGGGCCTGATCGAGGGAGGTGTATGCGGCATTGGCAGTGTAAGCGAGCCAGGCACCGAGTCCGAGCGCCACGACGACGAACACACCGAAACCGAGCAGGATGCGTCGACCGGAGTTCTTCTTCCCGGCTCGTCGATGCCTACTGCGACCGCGAGGGCCGTCACCGTCCAGGTTGTCGCTGTCGTAGCCCATGGCGTGGTGCGGGCCCCTTTCGCTCCGGCCAAGAGTACAAACGGTGCCGTCGCAGCGCGACACGACTCTGTCGGAGCAGGCTGCGCCGGCGTCGCACCGGCGCAGCCCTCGAACGTCAGGAACCGAGGAATGCGCTCACTGCGGTGCTGCCGCTCTCGGCGCTTCCGCTGCCGATGAGCCCGAGGATGACGTCGACGATGATCTTGGCGATGAATGCGTCCATAACTACTCCTGTTGTGAAGTACCCCCGACGGGATACAGACGGACCTACGAGCGTTGCGACCGTTTGTGACCGGCCACAACGAATCGAAAGGTAGCAGCTGGATCTGTCCAAACGGTGGCGCTGTGGGCGCCGCCACAGTCCCAAGCATTGTTTGTACAAATTTCTGATTTTGTACACATCCTGACAAATTCCGTGTATTGTCCAATCTACAGTGATCGGCCTTACACGAGGAGTAACGATGACCGCATCGAATGTCGACGATCAGGCGCAGGCGCCGGTCGCCGAGTGGCACGACCGAAAGCGATACCTCTGGCTGATGGGTTTGATCCCACCCACGGCGGTCTTCCTGGCCACCGGCCTGGTGTGGGCCTTCAACCAGCTCGGCTGGACCGCCGTGTCGCCGGTCTGGTGGTGGATCGGCGCGCTGCTGGTCTACGGACTGCTTCCGATCCTCGATCGCTTCTTCGGTCCCGACGGTGACAACCCACCCGACGAGGTGATGAAGGCGCTGGAGGAGGACAAGTACTACCGCTACTGCACCTACGCCTACATTCCTTTCCAGCTCGCCAGTCTGGTGTTCGCCTGCTACCTGTGGTCAGCGAACAACCTGTCGTGGCTCGGCATCGACGGTGGACTCGGCCTGATCTCGAAGATCGGCCTGGCCATCAGCATCGGCGTAATGGGCGGAGTCGGTATCAACACCGCGCACGAGCTCGGCCACAAGAAGGACAGCCTCGAGCGTTGGTTATCGAAAATCACTCTGGCACAGACGTTCTACGGCCACTTCTACATCGAGCACAATCGCGGCCACCACGTTCGCGTCGCCACTCCCGAGGATCCGGCGAGCTCGAAGTTCGGCGAGAGCTTCTGGGCCTTCCTTCCTCGAAGCGTGTGGGGCAGCCTGAAGTCGTCCTGGGAGCTGGAGAAGACGCGCATGGAGCGACTGGGCAAGAGCACGTGGAGCATTCAGAACGACGTGCTCAACGCATGGCTGATGTCGGTGGTTCTGTACGGGGTCCTGATCGCGGTGTTCGGTCCGATCGTATTGCCGTTCTTGATCATTCAGGCCATCTACGGATTCTCACTGCTGGAGACGGTCAACTACCTCGAGCACTACGGCCTCCAGCGTCAGAAGAAGGAGAACGGCCGCTACGAGCGCTGCACTCCCGAGCACAGCTGGAACTCCGATCACATCGTGACCAACATCTTTCTGTACCACCTTCAGCGCCACAGCGACCACCACGCCAATCCCACCCGCCGATACCAGACTCTGCGCAGCATGGACGGGGCACCCAATCTGCCGAGCGGCTACGCGAGCATGATCTCACTGGCCTACTTCCCACCGGTGTGGCGAAAGGTGATGGACCACCGCGTTCTCGACCACTACGACGGTGACATCACGAAGGTCAACATTGCGCCGTCCAAGCGGGAGAAGATCCTCGCCGCGCACGGAGCGAAGTGATGGCCGCGTTCGAGTGCCCGGTGTGCGAGTTCGTCTACGACGAGACCAACGGTGCTCCGCGAGAGGGTTTTCCGGCGGGAACACCGTGGGCGGACGTACCCGACGAATGGCCGTGCCCCGATTGCGGAGTGCGCGAGAAAATCGACTTCAGGAGTAAGGCATGAAGCTCTACCGCTGCGTTCAGTGTGGATTCGAGTACGACGAGGAACTGGGCTGGCCCGAGGACGGCATCGAGCCGGGCACGCGCTGGGACGACATTCCCGACGACTGGTCGTGCCCCGACTGCGGCGCGGCCAAGGCCGATTTCGAGATGGTCGAGGTAGAGCGCGGGTGACTACTGGGCAACCCGCCGAGGTCGTGATCGTCGGCACCGGTGCCACCGGGTACACCGCCGCCAAAGTGCTACGGGCCGAGGGCTTCACGGGTTCCATCACGCTGATCGGGAGCGAGCAGGAGCCCACCTACCGTCGTCCGGCGGTGTCCAAGGAGCTGCTGATGGGCACCAAGTCGGTCGATCAGGTCCGGTTGGGTGCAGCCATCGAGGACGTGGACGTCCGCACGGGCGTCACCGCTGTCGCCGTCACCGACTCGGCCGTCGAGCTCGATCAGGGCGATCCGATCCCGTACGACGCCGTGCTGTTGGCAACGGGTTCTCGGGCTCGGCAACTCGATTTCCCGGGTCACGTGTTCACGCTCCGCAGCGCCGCCGATGTCGCACCGCTGCATGCCGACATCCTCCGCACCGGGTCGCTGTTGGTGATCGGCGGCGGATTGATCGGGTGTGAGGCGGCCGCAGCAGCCCGGTCACTCGGTGCCGACGTGACGGTGCTCGAAGCGGCATCGGCTCCGCTGAGCCGCATCGCGCCGCCGGAGATATCGCAGATGTACCGAGACCTTCACGCGGACAACGGTATAGCGATGCACACTGACGTCACGGTGACGAGTCTCGACGAGCAGGACGACGGCACCCTCCGTGCCACAGCTCAGGACGGACGCTCATGGTCGGCCGGCACCGTCCTGGTGTCGGCCGGTTCTGTCCCCAACGTCGAGCTCGGGGTGGACATGGGCCTCGAGACCGCGTCGGGAATCCTGGTCGACGCGGCTATGCGGACATCCAGGCCGAACGTCTACGCGGCGGGCGACGTCGCCGAGGTTCCCAACACCATTCTCGGCGGCACCTATCGGAGTGAGCACTGGAACGGTGCCGTCGATCAGGCGACCCGGGCGGCACGGTCCATACTCGGTCTCGACGTCGGCAGCCTCGACGTGCCGTGGGGCTGGTCGACTCAGCACGGGCTCAACCTGCAGTTCGCGGGGTGGACCGGTGCCGAGGACGAGTACGTCGTGGTTCGCGGCTCCATCGAAGATCGCCGCTTCACCGCCTGTGCGCTGCGCGGGGACACGCTCGTCGGGGCCATAGGCGTCGGCTACCCCAAGGACATCCGACAGATCAGATCCCTCATCGCGAGCGCAGACCCCATCGATCGGGAACTCCTCGGAGAAGATTGGCTGGATCGGCCCCATGCGGTCGTTCGATAGAGTCGTGTTCATGCCCGCAGCCGAACAGACGTCGACCCCCGGTCGATACCGTGAAGCCGCGTCCACTCTCGCGCGCGATACCGCGCTCGACGCGTTGCGAGAGCTGCTGAACGAGCGCAACTGGCGCAACGTCACGATGAGCCACATCGCCAAGGCGGCAGGGCTGAGCAGGCAGAGCCTGTACAACGAGTTCGGCTCACGACGCGGCGTCGCGCAGGGGTACGCCATCAGATTGACGGACCTCTTCGTGGCCATGTGCGAAACGGCTCTGTATCAGCACGAGAACGACGCGTCGGCCGCTCTGCGGCAGGGCTTCTCGTCGTTCTTCGAGCTGAGCGGCCTGGATCCGCTCGTCCGGTCGCTGCACAGCGGCGACGCACCGGAAGATCTTCTGCGCCTGATCACCACCGACAGCGAAGTGCTCATCGAGCGGGCGGGTGAGCGTCTGTCCGAGACCTTCCAGCGCGGATGGGTGGGCGCGAGCCCACGACACGCCGACGTGGTCAGCAAAGCCATCGTCCGATTGGCCCTGAGCTACATCCCCGAACCGCCCGAGGACATCGCTGCAGCGGCCGACGATCTGGCGCTGCTGCTGACCCCGTTCGTCGATTCGATCACCGCCGACAACTGACCTCGACGTCCAGAGTTCGACCTCGCCCAGTACGCCGATCTCGCCCCCGCCCCGCTCCCGCCCCCTGACCTGCTTCGGCCCCCTGACGCTCAATGTCAAGCTGTCTGGAGTCGGTTGTTGTTGATTCCGACTGTTGCGGGCGGTTGTGGTGTGCAGGGGCGG
>NZ_JAWLRY010000011.1:0-143923 GCF_033142325.1 Rhodococcus sp. IEGM 1370
CCTTCGAAGGACGCATCACCCCGAACGGAAACTAACCGACGCCAAGGTCGGATCCACCGTTAATCTGACACTCCCTCGCCAACGAACCGTCGACGCCTATCGCGATCGAATCCGACGACCCGACGTCGCGTCTGCAACCGGAAACCGAGAAGATCAGGCAGGTCACCGGCGTCGACTTCATCGTCGTCATGGCTCCGGATCGCACCCGATTCACGCACACCACCGTCGACCTGATCGGTAAACCGTTCAGCGGCAACATCGATCGCGCATTGCAGGGCGAGACGTTCACCGAGACGTACGTCGGTTCTCTCGGGCCGTCGATCCGATCCGTCACGCCGGTCACCGATTCGGACGGTGAGCTCGTCGGCCTCGTCTCTGCCGGCGTCACTCGTCAGAAGATCAGCGACCAGTTTCTTCAGGGCCTTCCGCTCATCATCGGGGTCGTGCTCGCCGCCTTCGTCGTCGCCGCAGCTGGTTCGACATTGCTCAGTCGACGGCTCCGGCGTCAGACACTGGGAATGGCACCGGCGGAACTGCGCACGATGTACGAGCATCACGACGCGGTGCTGCACTCGATCGGTGAAGGCTTGTTGGTGTTCGGCCGCGGCGACGAGGCCGAGTTGGTCAACGACGAGGCCCGACGCCTCCTCGATCTACCGGAGGGCCCGGTCTCGTTCGAGTCGTTGCCGGAGTCGATGCAGCAGATGGACACCGGCATCGTGCGCGGCGAATTGCATCTGACGAAGGATCGCGTCCTCGTCGTCAACCAGGATCCGGTGATGTGGGAGGGCCGACGCCTGGGCAATGTGCTGACGATTCGCGATCAGACCGAATTGCGTTCCTTGATGGGTGAATTGGACTCGGTACGCAGCTTCGCGGAGTCGCTGCGTTCGCAGGCTCACGAGTCGGCGAACCGGCTGCACACCGTCATCACGATGGTCGAACTCGGCCGACCCGAGGAGGCCGTCGAGTTCGCGACGGCCGATCTGGAACTCTCGCAGGCCCTCATCGATCGCCTGATGAACGCGGTCAGCGAACCTGCACTCGCTGCACTGCTGCTGGGCAAGGTCAGCCAGGCCGCCGAGCAGGGTGTGGAGCTGACGATCACCGACGACACGGCAATGGAGCACGAGGGCGTGCTCACTGCACGTGAATTGGTCACGCTGGTAGGCAATCTGATAGACAATGCCATCGATGCCTCGAAAGAATCCGACCAGCCGTGGGTCGAAGTGACGGTCCGTGACGCCGACGGTGAACTCGTCGTCAGGGTCGCAGACAGTGGTCCCGGAATGCCACCGGAGACGCTCAAAGCCGCTCTGCGGCGCGGCTACTCGACCAAGTCCGGCTCACGCGGCCTCGGCCTCGCCCTGGTGACTCAGGTGATCGGTCGCCATCGCGGCACCTTGACCTCGGAAGTGACGTACGGGTCGGTCCTGGTTGCGACCATTCCGGGAGCCGCCTCGTGATCCGGGTACTGATCGTCGACGACGAACCGCTGATCGCCGAGGCTCACAAGACGTACGTCGAGCGCACCCCGGGCTTCGAGGTGGCCGGGGTGGCGCATACCGGCGCTTCGGCCATGCGCTTCGCCAGTACCGAGGCCGTCGATCTGGTGTTGCTCGACATCGGCCTGCCCGACGCGAGCGGCATCGACGTGGCCGCTGCTCTCGGCGGTCTGCGGCCGAGTCCCGACGTCATCGCCATCACCTCCGAGCGGGATCTGTCGGTGGTGCGTTCGGCAGTGGCGCACGGCATCGTGCTGTATCTGCTCAAGCCCTTCACATTCGCTGCGTTCCGCGACAAACTCGAGCGCTATCGCGAATTCCACGCCGCATTGCCGGCCGGGGAGAACGCGTCGAGTCAACGCGACATCGACCGCGCCATGGCGCATCTACGGACGGCTGACGAACGCGTCTCGACACCCAAAGGCATTGCCCCGCAGACGATGGACGGCATCACCGCCAGCGTCAAGGAAGCGGCCGACGGACTCAACGCATCCGAGGCGGCAAAGGTCGTCGGAGTCTCCCGAGTGACAGCATGGCGCTACCTCGAGCGCCTCGCCGACGACGGCCTGGTCGCCCGGCACACCGAATACGGTAAGGCCGGGCGACCTCAGGTGCGATACACCTGGAGGTAGAGACTTGCCATGACTGCTCAAACGATACAAAGCTGATGAGCTCCTGCACCGATCGCACCGAGTTCTTACCCAACACCGGGTAGACACCGTATCGAACGCCGCCTGCTCAACTGGGTACAGCCACATCAGCGAAGTGACGATTCTCGTCTATCGCTCGACGGAGCGCTCGGTCAAATCATCGAAAAAACCGACCGATCCCCTTGCTTTGCCGCCGCGAGCCCAGTAACGTTCAGTTCGTTAGGCTGCGAAACATAAATCGAAAGTAGGGATTCTATGCGTAACATCCGACGCCTCACAACGGTCGCCGCAACCACAATGGCGTGCGGTGCTGCCGCCGCTCTGATTGGTGCGGCACCCGCATCCGCATCCGGCTACGTGATGGGGTACTACCCGTCGAAGCAAGCATGCATGGACGACGGAACTGCCAAATATGGTCCGCAAGGCTGGATCACGGCCAGCGGTTGGGGATGCGGGTACACACTTTCCCCCGACAGCCCCGAGGATGCTTGGACGCTATGGATGGACCCTGGCTTCCAAGACTAGTTCGGCAGAAGCGCTACCCAAAGTTGCAAATTCTGGAACCAGAGATGGCCGGACCTTCGGGACCGGCCATCTCTGTGCCACGCGAACACCGATCTGCCGTTTGTGCGACATACTCAAACGGCAAATCCAATCGAGTCAACTCGAACCGAGGTGGGTGCCGGTCCTGTCGACGATCCACGCGTACTCGAAAGCCGCTTCTTTCCACTTCTCGTATCGTCCGCTGACGCCGCCGTGGCCGGCGCTCATTTCGGTCTTGAGCAGCAGGTCCGAGTCACCCGTCTTCGTTGCTCGCAGTGCAGCAACCCATTTGGCTGGCTCGACGTACAGAACGCGGGTGTCGTTGATGGACGTGATTGCCAGGATCGACGGGTAGTCCTTGGCCTCGACGTTCTCGTAGGGGCTGTACGACTTCATGTAGTCGTACACCTCCTTGCTGGCCAACGGGTTTCCCCATTCGTCCCATTCGATGACCGTCAGCGGCAACGACGGATCCAGGATGGAGGTGAGCGGATCGACGAACGGAACGTTGGCGAGAATGCCGTTGAACAGCTCCGGCGCGAGGTTGGCCACCGCACCCATCAGCAATCCGCCCGCGCTGCCGCCGTCGGCGACGAGATGCTTCGGCGAGGTGCGGCCGGTGTCGATGAGATGCTCTGCGGCAGCGATGAAGTCGGTGAAGGTGTTCTTCTTCTTCAGCGTCTTGCCGTTGTCGTACCAGTGCCTGCCCATCTCGCCGCCGCCGCGTACGTGGGCGACGACGAAGACGATGCCGCGGTCGAGCAGCGAGAGCCGCGCCACCGAGAACGACGGGTCCATCGAGGCCTCGTACGATCCGTAGCCGTAGAGCAGCGTCGGTGCGGGGCCTTCGGGCACGTCCTTGCGTGCGATGACCGACAGCGGAATCTGCGTGCCGTCCGGCGCGGTGGCCCACTCGCGGTGCTGAACGTAGTCACCGGCGTCGAACTTGCCCAGAACCGGCTGCGATTTGCGGAGCAGCAGTTCACCACTGGCGATGTCGAGGTCGTAGACCTGGCCGGGGGTGATGAACGAGGTGTAGACCATCCGCAGCAGCGGCTGATCCCATTCCGGGTTGGAGCCGGCTCCGACGGAGTAGAGCTCCTCGTCGAATTCGAGCTCGCGGTACTCGCCGTATCCCTGATCGGTCAGCGGCCAGATCGCCATGCGGGTCAGGGCTTCTCGACGGTACGTGAAGATCAGGTGGCCGGCGAAGGCGTCGATGTCCTCGACGCGGACGTCGTCTCGATGCGGAACCAGAATGCGCTGATCGAGTGGGTCCGAGACCGGAGCTTCGGCGAGCAGGAAGTTCTCGGCCTTCTCCCCCTCGGTGCCCCAACCGTTGACCGAGCCGTTGTGGGTGATGAGGAATCGATCCTCACCGGCCACGACGGCATGTTCGATGCTGTATTCGACGCCGTCCGTGCGGGGCAGTACGACGCGGAACTCGCCCTCGGGATCGGCGGACTCCAGCACGAGGCATTCGGAGGTGATCTTCGAGCCGACCCAGATCATCAGGTACTTCTCGCTGCGGGTGGAACCGAAGCCCACCCAGTAGCTTTCGTCGGGTTCGTGGAAGACCTTGACGTCCCCGGACTTGCCGAGGGTGTGTCGCCAGACGGTGTCGGGACGCCAGGATTCGTCGACCGTCAGGTAGAACACGTGCGTGGCGTCGGCAGTCCAGGTGGCCCCGGGCGCGACGTTCTCGATGGTGTCGGCGAGCAGCTCGCCGGTCTCCAGGTTCTTGAAGCGCAGCGTGTAGCGCTCGTCGCCCTCGGTATCGGTCGAGTACGCCAGCAGCGTGCCGTCGAGGCTGATCGAGAACGCGCCGAGGGAGAAGAAGTCGTGACCCTCCGCTTCGACATTCGCGTCGAGCAGGACCTGCTCACCGGGAACGTCCACGTCGGACGACAGCGTGGGCGGTGTCCAGTCGTCGGGAGAGTCGACGGGGCAACGGCATTGGAGACCGTACGACTTCCCCTCGACAGTGCGTGAGTAGTACCACCACTGCCCCATACGCGTCGGCACGGACAGGTCGGTTTCCTGGGTCCACGACTTGATCTCGTCGAAGATCTTGCCCCGCAACGATTCCAGGCCGGCGGTCTGCTGCTCGGTGTAGGCGTTCTCGGCTTCGAGGTAGGCGATCACCTCGGGATCTTCCTTGGCGCGCAACCATTCGTAGTTGTCGATGAAGGTGTCGCCGTGATGGGTGCGCTCGAGTGGCACCTTCTTGGCAATGGGTGGGGTGATCGTCATGGCGTGACCCAATCGTCGAAGTTCAGGCCCGAGATGCGCTCGTAGGCCTCGATGTAGCGGCTGCGGGTTGCGGCGACGATGTCGTCCGGCAACGGTGGCGGTGGAGTGTCGGAGTTGCGATCCCAACCGGACTCGCCGGTCAACCAGTCTCGAACGAACTGCTTGTCGAAACTGGGCTGAACGCGACCTTCCTCGTACGAATCGGCCGGCCAGTAGCGCGAGGAATCGGGCGTGAGTACCTCGTCGGCGAGGACGAGGTTGCCGTCGGCGTCGGTACCGAACTCGAACTTCGTGTCCGCAAGGATGATTCCGCGTTCCAGAGCGAAGTTGGCTGCCCGCGTGTAGATCTCGATGGTGTCTTCACGCAACTTGAACGCAAGTTCGGCACCGACCTGCTCGACGGCCTGGTCGAAGGTGATGTTCTCGTCGTGGTCGCCCAGTTCCGCTTTGGACGCGGGGGTGAAGATCGCCTCGCTGAGCTTGCTGGATTCCAGGAGCCCCGGCGGAAGTTCGACGCCGCACACCTTTCCCGTCGCGTTGTAATCCGCCAGCCCGGAACCGGTGAGGTACCCGCGCGCGACGCATTCGATCGGAACCATGTTCAGCTTCTTCACCACCAGGGCGCGGCCGACCAATTCGGCGGGGATGCGTTCGTCGAGCGGATCGCCCGCCAGATGATTGACGCCGCCGAGCTCCTCGAAGAAGAACACGCTCATCGCCGTCAACACGCGTCCCTTGTCCGGGATCGGGGTGTCGAGGATGTGGTCGTAGGCCGAGATTCGGTCGCTCGCGACGAGCAACAGATGCGCGTCGTCGATCGTGTACAGATCGCGGACCTTGCCGCCGGCCAGATGCTCGTAGCTACTCAGTGATGGTCGCACGGTGTTCAACACTATCTGGGCCGGTGGCGGCGGGGGTGTCGGCAGGCATCAGACTGGTAGCCGTGGCAACGAACAACACGACATCGGAAGTCGGATTCCGCTCCGAACGCGGGCCGATACTGATTGCGTTGATGCTCAGCACGTCGCTGGTAGCCCTGGACGCGACCATCATCGCCACGGCGGTGCTGTCCATCGTCGACGACCTGGGCGGCTTCACGCAGTTTCCGTGGCTGTTCTCCATCTATCTTCTGGCACAGGCAGTATCGGTGCCGCTGTACGGAAAACTGGCCGACCTGTTCGGCCGCAAGAAGATCATGCTGTTCGGCATCGCGGTGTTTCTGCTCGGCTCGATACTCTGCGGCCTGGCCTGGAGCATGCCCGCCCTGATCGCCTTCCGAGCAGTTCAGGGTCTCGGCGCGGGCGCCGTGCAGCCCATGGGCATCACCATCGCCGGCGATATCTACACGCTGGCCGAGCGCGCCAAGGTGCAGGGCTACCTGGCCAGCGTATGGGCCATGTCCTCGGTGCTCGGGCCCGCGCTCGGCGGAATTTTCTCCGAATATCTGTCGTGGCGCTGGATCTTCTTCGTCAACATTCCGTTGTGCGCGCTGGCCGCGGGAATGCTGTGGCGCAAGTTCGACGAGGGAGCCGTGGAACGCACCAAGCCCAAGATCGACTACCTCGGTGCCGTGCTGCTGACGGTGGGCGCAGCCCTGGTGCTACTGGGACTGCTCGAGGGCGGCCAGTCCTGGGCATGGAACTCCCCCGTCAGCATCGCCATCTTCGCCGCCGGAGTCTCCTTGCTCGCCGCTTTCGCAGTGGTTCAGACCAGAGTCGAGGAGCCGATCCTGCCGCTGTGGGTGTTCACCCGTCGAGTCCTGGTGGTCAGCAGTTTCATCTCGCTGCTCGTCGGTGCGTTGATCCTCGGCCTGACGTCCTACGTTCCGACGTTCGTGCAGGGCGTGCTCGGCACCGGCGCGATCGTCGCCGGCTTCGCGCTGTCGACCCTCACACTCGGCTGGCCCATCGCGGCATCACTCTCCGGGCGGGTGTACCTCCGGTTCGGTTTCCGCACCACGGCACTGATCGGTGCCTCCATCGCGGTCGTCGGAGCGGCATTCGCCACCGGCCTCGGTGCCGGTTCCCAGGTGTGGCAGGTGGGTGCGGTGTGCTTCGTGATCGGCCTCGGTATGGGCCTGATCGCCAGCCCCACCCTCATCGCCGCCCAGTCGAGCGTCGAATGGTCCGAGCGCGGCGTCGCCACCTCGACCAACATGTTCGCCCGCTCCATCGGCAGTGCAGTCGGGGTCGCAATCTTCGGTGCCATCGTCAACTCACGCATCTCCGACGACCCGAGCCCCGAACAACTGTCCGACGCCATCCATCCGGTCTTTCTGGGCGTCCTGGCGGCGGCAGCGGTGATGGCCGTCGCGGCACTGTTCATGCCCAAACGTGCGAAGGAACCGACGCGATAACCCTCAACTCACCTGACGCGGAAACCAGTGCACCGGAGACGTCACGGAAACCTCGACGGCGGTACCGGGAGCGAATCGGTCGGCGGTTCGGGCGATGGCCCGAAGCCGCAGCCCGGTGTCGTAGTGCCGCAGAGTGACCGAGGATTCGGGGCCGGTGAAGAACTCGTGTTCGACGACGAATGCGCCGTCCTTGCGTTCCGAGACCACCAATTGCTCGGGCCTGAGCAACGCCTGCCCGTTTCCCGTTCCTCGGGTGGTGGACTCGAGACGGCCGAGGACGGTGTCGACGTGGCCACCCCTTGCTACGGCGTCGACGAAGTAGGCGTCGCCCACGAACCGCGCGACGGCGGGTGTAGCGGGCCGCTCGTACACCTCCCGCGGTGTGTCGATCTGGGCGCAGCGACCACCCAGCAGCACGGCCACCCGATCGGCTGTTCCGAGTGCCTCGGCCCGGTCGTGGGTGACGAGGATCGACGCGGTCTTGCTGGACTGCAACAACTCTCGTACGTCCTGTCGAATGGAGGTACGCAGCCCAGCGTCGAGCGCGGCGAACGGCTCGTCCATCAACACCACCGACGGAGCCGGTGCCAGCGCACGCGCCAATGCGATGCGCTGCTGCTGACCGCCCGAGAGTTCGCTGGGCTTCACCCCACCGGAATCGGGTAGTCCGACGAGCTCGAGCATCTCGTCGACGCGTCGTGCGCGCTCGTCGCGACCGGACAGGTAGGGTCGCAGAAAGCCTGCACGCAAACCGAATTCGATGTTCCTTCGTACCGTCAGGTGTGGAAACAGTCCACCTTCCTGTGGCATCAGGCCTATGCCCCGCTTCTCCGGTGGCACCTGAATCTGCCCCGCCACCGAGATGTCCCGTCCGTCGGAGGTGATCCGGCCCGCGTCGATGGGGTGCAGTCCCGCGATCGATCGCAACAGGGTCGTCTTGCCGCAGCCGGAAGGGCCGAGGACGGCAAGCATTTCGCCGTCGCCGAGGTCGAGATCGATACCGTGCAGCACCTCCGTACTGCCGTACGAGGCGACGAGACCGGAAATCACCATGCTCATGGCAGTGCTACTCGCTTCCGCGTCGTGCGTCCCAACGCTCGTGTCAGAACGATCGTCGGGACCACCGAGATCAGGATCAGGGCAAGGGCGTAGGGAGCCGCTTCGCCGTATCGGAACGCCTCGGTGGTGGACCACAGCGTGGTCGCGAGCGTGTCGACTCCCCGAGGGCGCAGCATCAACGTCGCAGGCAGTTCCTTGGCGACGGTCAGAAAGACCAGAGCGGCCCCGGCGGCGATGCCGGGCAAGGCGATCGGAATCGTCACGCGAAGATCGGTACGCAGCCGGCCCGCGCCGAGGGTTCGTGAAACATCTTCGAGGACAACGGGAGTGGCGTCGACGACTGCTCTTGTGCTGCCGACGGCCAACGGCAGGAACAGCACCACGTACGCCAGTACCAGCAGAACCGCCGTCTGGTAGAACGACGGCAGGAACCGGATTCCGAGAAAGACCGTGGCGAGTCCGACGGTGATTCCCGGTAGTCCGTGCGCGATGTAGGTGGACAACTCGGCACCGCGAGCGGCCCTCGAGGTGGATCGGGCCGCGAACAGCGCGACCGGCAACGCGAGCACGGCCACCACCACCGCGGCGGTCGCGGAGTACTGAACGGTCTTGGCCGTCACGGCCAGCACGTCCACCCAGTCGACGGTGAAGCGCAGCGATCGACTCAGCCACCGCGCCAGGGCCAGAATCGGTACCAGCACCGAAACACCGAGGGCAGCAACGACAACGGCCAGAGCGGGCACGCGCCACCGGCCCAGGACGACAGGCTCGGCCATCCGGTCGGTTCCCGATCCCACCCTCGCCGTGGCACCGCGTCGGGCACGCCGTTCGAGGAGGGTGAGCACCAACGCGCCCACCACGAGCACCAGCCCGAGAACAGCGGCCGCGGTGCGATCGAGTCCCCCGCGGTAGGCACTGTAGATGCCGAGCGTGAAGGCGTCGTATCGCATCAGAGCCACCGCCCCGAAGTCACTGATGGTGTACAGCGCAACCAGCAGTGCGCCCGCTGCCGCGGCCGGAACGACGCGACGGCACTCGACGGTCAGCGCCGTGCGCACTGCGCCTCGACCGAGGGTTCGCGAGACCTCGGCCAACGAGGGGTCCGCGGTGGCGAACGCCGCGGACACCGGCAGCATCACCAGCGGGAAGCAGGACAACGTGAGCACGAGAGCTGCACCGGAAAAGCCTGCCAACGAGGGGAATTCGGCGATCCACAGGTACCCCGAGACGTAGGACGGGATGGCGAGTGGAGCTGCGAGGACCATGGCGAAGAAGCGTCGCCCCGGTAGATCGGTACGGACGGTCAGCCACGCCAGCAGCGTCCCGACCACGACCGACGCGAGGAGCACGGTGATCGTCAGTGTTGCCGTACGGATGGCGAGGTCGAGTGTGCGCTGCCGCAGGAGCAGTCGCAGCACCTTCTCGGTTCCGCCGTCGAACGCTCGAACGAACAGGTACACCAGGGGTGTCAGCGTCAGCGCTCCCACGCACAACGCGGTCGTCCCGAGAACGGGACGACCGCCGAAGTGGCGCCGCCGAAGCGGCTGAAGTGCAGACGCGAGCACCCGACTAGATGATTCCGACGTCGGTGAGGAGGGTCTGCGTGGCCTCGAGCGACGAGAGCTGACCGAGGTCGAGATCGGTCGAGCCCAGCTCGGACAGCGGCGGCAGGTCGTAGTCGGAGGTGACTCCGTCGATGACGGGGTATTCGGCGGTCTCGTTCGCGAAGTACGTCTGCGATTCGGCCGAGAGCAACTCGCGCACGAAATCGAATGCCGCTTCCTGGTTGTCCGAGGCAGCCAGCACACCGGCACCGGCGACGTTGATCAGCGCACCGGGGTCACCGGGCTCGAAGTAGTGCAGCTCGACCGGGGCGTCGTCGCCGTTCTCTTCCTTGAAGGGGTACCAGTAGTAGTGGTTGAGCAGGCCGGTGGCCACCTGTCCGTCGTTGACGGCGGTCAGCAGCGGGCCGTTGCCCTCGAAGGCGACGGGCTCGTTGGCGACGAAGCCTTCGAGCCAGGTGCGAGCACCGTCCTCGCCGCGCTGCACGCGCAGGGCGGTGACGAAGGCCTGGAACGACGCGTTGGTCGGTGCGTAGCCGATCTGTCCGCGCCAGCGCGGGTCGAGCAGTCCGTCGATACCGGTGGGCAGGTCTGCGGCCTGCACCGAATCGGAGTTGTAGGCCAGCACGCGGGCTCGCGCCGAGGTGGCGACCCAGGTGCCGTCGGCACCGCGGTACTGCTCGGGAACGAGGGAGAGGATGTCCTCGGGCAGCGGCGCGAGAGCACCGGCCTCGTCGAGGGCACCGAGTGCGCCTGCGTCCTGACCGTAGAAGACGTCGGCCGGGGTGGCGTCGCCTTCCTCGAGGATCTTGGCGGCCTGGGCGTTGGTGTTGCCCGAGTAGTCGACCTCGATACCGCCACCGATGCGCTCGATCAGTGGGTCGACGAGCTCTTCGCCGCGGCCGGAGTACACCACGAGTGAGGACTCTGCGGTGGCGGACTCGGAGGTGGACGTGCCTTCGTCGGAGGAGCCTTCCGAGCTGCATGCGACGAGACCGAGGGCGAGGGTTGCGCTGAACGAGAGCAGCGCCAGACGGCGAACGGTGAACACGGTTCTCCTGACGAAAACGGGTCATTCGGACAATTCGATGAAAGTACACCACAAAGGTGAGGCTCAGCTACTTTCCCTCCGGGATTGAACGGTCACAAGCCCGGGCACTCCCACTCCATGACCTCTCGCGTACTCGTCACCGGTGCCAGCATCGCCGGCCCCACCGTGGCGTTCTGGCTGGACCGAGCCGGCTTCGAGGTCACCGTCCTCGAACGCTCACCGCACCTGCGACTGGGTGGCCAGAACATCGACGTCCGCGGCTCCGGCCGCGAGGTGCTGCGGCGCATGGGTCTGGACGCGACCCTCCTCGCGAACGGCACCACCGAGAAGGGCACCCGATTCGTCGACGACGCCGACGCCACCATCGCGGCATTCCCGGCCGGCGACGGATCCCACGACGGCCCGACGGCGGAGTTGGAAATTCTGCGCGGCGAGTTCGCGCGGATTCTGGTCGAATCCGCCGGCCCACGGACCGAGTATCGCTACGGCGATCGCGTCGTCGGGGTGACTCAGGATGCCGCCGGCGTCGATGTCACCTTCGCGACGGGCACAGCGGAGAGGTTCGACCTCGTTCTCTTCGCCGATGGAATACGTTCCAGCAGCAGAGAACTGGTGTTCGCCGGCGAGGCCGAGACCACCCCGGTCGGCCTGTACACCGCCTACGGCGTACTGCCGAAGGGACCGAGCGACGACGGCTGGTGGCGCTGGTACAACGCTCCCGGATCCCGAGTGGTCAATCTACGACCGGACAACCTCGGCACGACACGATTCAGCCTGTCCTGGGTGTCCGAAGACAGCGGCTACGAGGGCGCGTCCACCGAACGCGTGATCACCGCTCTGCGTTCGACGTTCGCCGACGCCGGTTGGGAAGTGCCCCGAATCCTGGACTCGCTGGGACCGGACTCGGAGCTGTACGTCGACTATCTGGCGCAGGTGAAGGCCCCGCGCTGGTCCGAAGGCAGAATCGGCATGCTCGGCGATGCCGCTTGGTGCGCAACGCCGTTGAGCGGCATGGGCACCACGTTGTCGGTCACCGGCGCGTACGTTCTCGCCGGCGAGCTCGCGCGGGCGAGTGATCATCGCGCCGGGTTCGAGGCCTTCGAGACGCGTATGCGTCCGTTCGTCGATCAGGCGCAGAAGCTACCGCCCGGCGTGCCTCGCGTCGCTCATCCGAAGACGTCGGTGGGGGTCGCCGCATTCCGCACCGCACTGCGGCTGGCCGGATCGAAGCCGGTACAGGCCGTGAGCAGCAAGTTCCTCGGCCCCGACGCGGCGACACTCGAGCTGCCGGACTACGAGTTCGACAACGCAGGTTAGAGCCCCACCCGCTCGAGCAGCGCATCGAATGCCTCGCTGGCTTCCTGCTCGGAGCGGCCGGACTCGATGACGCCGTTGTACACCGCGAGCGCCTCCTCCTGGTATTGCTTGTATTTCTCGAGCCACTTCTCGGAGTCGGCTCGCCAGTACCCGATGATGTCGAAGTACGCGATGTCGTAGCCCAATTCCTTGCGGAAGTACTTGCGCACCCGACGCGAGGACGACGCCTCGCCGGCGAACCACACGTAGCCGCGTCCCTCGGGCAGCGGGTACGCCAACGCCGCGTCGTCGAGAACGCTTGCGCTGTCGCCGTTTCCGGATCCGATGCGCCAGTCGAACGTGACATCGGCCTGGGTTTCGAAGGATTGGATGTCGCCGCGTTCGAGAACCTCGACGATCGCATGCGCCCGCATTCCGGCGGGCAACTGCTCGACGAGTCGGCCGAGTGCGGGCAGCCCGGTCATGTCCGCGACCAGCAGCAGCCATTCGACGTCGGCAGGCGGTGAATACCAGGATCGCGGCCGGGTGAACAGCACCGTCTGCCCCGGGACGGCCTGCTGCGCCCAGGTGGATGCGACACCACCCTCGTGGGCGAAGAAGTCGATGGTCAGCTCACCGCGCTCCGGATCGAGACGGCGGATGGTGTAGTTGCGCCCTTCGGGAGCGTCGTCGAGACCGTGGAACCACCAGAACCCGTCGACCTCGGTCATCGGCGGCGGGATCGCCTCGCCTGCCCTGGGGAAATAGACTCCGACGCATTCGTCGGGCACACCGAGCGTGCGGTAGCCGGCGACGTGCTCGCCGCCGAACGTCACGCGCACCATGTGCACCGTGAGACGTTCCACTGCAACGACGTCGGCGTAGTAGTAACCACGCGGTTGTTCGTTCATCTTCGCCCTCGATACATATCTCGACGTGGCTCTCGAGAGAACCCGCAGGCCGACTCGGCAGCCATTCCTCCTCGATTCTAAACTAAGCCTTGCCTAGCCTGCGACCACCCGCCTTGGGAATCACCAACGGTGTGTGCGATTCCGGATCGTCGATGATGCGGCACGGCAGCCCGAAGACCGCCTCCACCAGCTCGGCGGTGACGACGTCGGCGGGCGCACCCTCGGTGACCACTGCGCCGTCCTTCATCGCGATGATGTGGTCGGCGTACCGGCAGGCGTGATTGAGGTCGTGCAGCACTGCGACCAGAGTGCGACCGTTCTCGCGGTTCAAAGTGGCCAACAAGTCGAGAAGCTCGATCTGGTGGGCGATGTCGAGGAAGGTCGTCGGCTCGTCCAACAACAGCAGCGGCGTCTGCTGCGCGAGAACCATTGCCACCCAGACGCGTTGCTGCTGACCGCCGGAAAGTTCGTCCACCGGACGAGCGGACAGTGACGTCACTCCGGTCGAGTTCATGGCCTCGATCACCGCGGCCTCGTCTGCGGTCGACCACTGCCGGATCAGCTTCTGATGCGGATAGCGACCCCGCGCAACCAGATCGGCCACCGAAATACCGTCGGGTGCGACGGAGGTCTGCGGCAGCAGGCCGAGGCGTCGGGCAACTTCTTTCGCCGGATACGTCGAAATCGCCTTCCCGTCCAGCAGAACGGTTCCACGAGAGGGCTTCAGCAGCCGCGAGAGTGCCCGCAGCAGAGTCGATTTGCCGCAGGCGTTCGGTCCGACGATGACGGTGAACTTGCCGTCGGGAATCTCGACGGTCAGGTTCTCGCTGACCACGCTCTTGTCGTATCCGACCGTGATGTCGTCGGTGTGCAACCGAGGCTTCGTCACTGCTTCCTGCCTTCCCGCGCCAGCAACCACACGAAGTATGCGCCGCCGACCGATACGGTCACCACACCCACCGGGAGCTGCGTGGGAGCGAAGACGCGCTGTGCAACAACGTCGCTGACGACCAGCAGCAGCGCTCCCATGCACGCGGCAGGCACCATCGCCACTGACGAGGTGCCGGTGAGGCGGCGCGCCAACTGCGGAGCGGCGAGCGCGATGAACGAGATGGGCCCCGCGGCCGCGGTGACCATCGCGATCAGCGCAACTCCGAGGAACACCAGCATCAGACGGGTCGGCTCGGCGCGCACACCGAGCGCCCTCGCCGCATCGTCCCCCATCTCCAACATCGGCAGCCGACGCGAGAGCACCGCCAGGCACGACGCGATGACGATCGACACTGCCAGTACGGGTCCCACCTGAGACCACCCCAGCCCGTTGAGGGTGCCCGCACCCCAGACTGCGGCCGCGATCGCGTCGTCGAGGTCGGCCCTGATCACGAGCCAGGTGTTGACCGAGGCCAGGACGGCACTGACGGCGATCCCGACGATGATCAGCCGAAAGCCCTGCACCCCGCGCCGGTACGCGAGCAGGTAGACCACCGCCGCCGTCGCGAGTCCGCCGACGAGCGCGCCCGCTCCGGTCCGGTAGTAGCCACCACCGAGAGCGAGGATGACGACGAGCGCGCCGGTGTAGGAACCGGTGGCGAATCCGATGATGTCCGGGCTGCCCAACGGATTTCGCGTCAAGGATTGAAAGACCGCGCCCGATACGCCGAGGGCGGCTCCGAACAGGAAAGCCAGCGCCACTCGGGGAAACCGCCACTCCATCACCACGATCTCGGTGAGGCGTGGCGCGTCGCCGAACACCGCGGCGAGCACCTCGTTCGGCGGAATGTAGAAGTCGCCGGTACCGACCGCGACGACGGAGACCACCACCGTCACGAGCAGCAAGGCCGCGCAGACGCCGACCGTTCGAATGTCGATGCGGCCGTCCACTCGATCCCGCACTCGCACGACCCACAGCGTTCGGCCGAAATCGATGTCTCCGCCGCGTTGTTCACGGGTCACAGTCCGCTCGCCTTCTTCCGGCGAACCAGCAGGATCAGCACCGGTGCGCCGACGAACGCGGTCACGATGCCGACCTGCAGTTCCCCCGGCCTGAGCACGACGCGTCCGACCACATCCGAGAGCAACAGCAAACCCGGTGCCGCGACCACCGTGTAGACCAGAATCCATCGTTGGTCCGGTCCGACGAACCACCGCACCATGTGCGGAATCATCAGTCCGACGAATCCGATGGGCCCGGCCGCGGCCGTCGCGGCGCCGGCGAGCAGGGTGACTGCGACGACGCCGATGATTCGCGTACGAATCACGTTCGCCCCCAACGACTGGGCCAGATCGTCGCCGAGCGCGATCGCATTGAGAGGACGAGCGATCAGGGCGGACAGGAAAACTCCGAGCGCGATGAACGGGGCGATTTCGGACGCGATGTCCATACCTCGACCGGCCAACGACCCGGCTCCCCAGAACCTCATCCTGTCGAACGCATCCGGATCGAGCAGCAGCATGCCCGAGGTGATGCCGCCCAGTACAGCTCCGAGCGCAATTCCGGACAGCGTCAACCGAATCGGAGTGGCTCCCGCTCGCCCCATCGCCCCCAGCGCGTACACCGCAATCGTGGCGACCACCGCGCCGGCGAACGCGAACCAGATGTAGGACCCGATGCCGGTGACACCGAGCACGCCGACGGCGATCGCAACGAAGAACGCCGCCCCGGCGTTGACGCCGAGGATTCCCGGGTCGGCCAGCGGATTTCGCGTCATCGCCTGAATCAGCGCACCGGCCACCCCGAGAGCGATTCCCACGAGCAACCCCAGAACGGTACGCGGAAGCCGCAGTTCACGAACGATCACCGATTCGGTGGATCCGTCGCCGAAGAACAGACCGTGCCACACCTCGCCGATCGGGATGTACTCGGTTCCCACCGAGATGCTCATCAGGCACAGCGCCGCCAGCACACCGGTGACGAAGAACAACCCCGCGGCCCGACGGGCATCGGTGCGAGCGAGACCACCGACTTCGGCCGGAACGCTTCGCTGTTCCGGCTCGTCGCCCACGCTCGTCCTCACCCGATTCACACCACCGATCGCACCCTCGCGCCCACAGCGGACTTCACGATCTCACCGCTGCGGACAGCGATGTTGGACAGCAACGACGAGGTCAGGCCATGCGTGTGCTCGGTGCCGCCCTGCAGGTAGATCGAACCCGCACTCGGTTCACGCGTCACGAGTCGGTAGTCACGCGTCACGCGAGGCCCGCGGGAGTCGTATTCGACGTCGTCGAACAGCGGACCGAGGATCTCGGGTAGATCGAGGGACGTGAAGCCGGTGGCATAGACGACAGCGTCGCACAGTATGTCCTCGGCCAGCCCCGTCGGGCCGTGCTCGACCGAGACACGAACGCCCGACGGCTCCTCGGTGGCTCCGATCAACCGGGACGCTCCGTGCACGAACAACCGGCGCTTCCCGCTGACTCGCTCGGAGTACTCGCGTGCGTACAACTCCTCGATCAACGGCAGGTCGACAGCGGAGTAGTTGGTGCCGCGGTGATAGTGCAGCAGTTGCTCGCGCAGTGTGTGCGACGACGAATAGAAGTCGTCGACGGCCGTCGGATCGAAGATGCGATTGGCGTAGGGGCTGTCGTCGGCCGGGCTGTATCCGTACTTGCGCAACACTGCGTGCACCGACGCGTCGCTGTACGTCGAGTGCAGGTAGTCCACCACCTCGGCGGCACTCTGCCCGGCACCGACCACGACGAAGGTGCGCTGCGTCCGCGACGGCAACCGATCGAGCTCGCCGAGAAGATCGTGGTTGTGGAACTGTCGCGCCGACGCCGTGACCCCGTCGGGCAGGGTGGCGGTCAGCCCTCCGGCGAGCACGATGTTGCGTCCTCGCACGGTCCCGGTGCGCCGCCCCTCGGTGCGGACGCCGTAGCCGTCGCCGGTGTCGACGACGTCCAGCGCCCGGGTGCCGTAGTGCACGGTCGCGTCGACTTTGCCTGCGGCCCAAGCCAGGTAGTCGTGGAACTCGAGCCGGCTCGGGAAGAACGTCTGCAGATTGATGAAGTGATTGAGCCGACCCTGTTCCGACAGATACGCCACGAAGCTGTACTCACTGCTGGCATTGCGTTGGGTCGCCAGGTCTTTGAGGAACGAGATCTGCATGGACGTCCCCGGCAACAGCATGCCGGGGTGCCAGGCGAACTCGTCCTTGGATTCGACGAAGCAGGCCGTCAATCGCTCTGCCGGCGAGCACATTCGATTGTGCTCCTCGATCGCGATGGCCAGGCCCAGATTCGAGGGCCCGAAGCCGACCCCGACGATGTCGTAGGTGCCGTCGGAAAGATCGTTGTGCGAGGTCATCGACGGCCCGCCCCCGACATCCGATCCAGTGTTCCCCGAACCGGCTCGACCGCCTCCGTGTCTTCGACAAGGTTCATCGTGTGCGCTCCTGAGGGTGATTCGGTCCGTGACCGGGTATCGCGCGCAATGTCGTGCCACAGGCATCGACTCGCGCCTTGCGGAAGGCAACGCTAACCTAACTAGGCTGGGTACACAACGGCTCCGAAAACACCACACACGGGCAGCAATTCGAGCAGGGCGAGAGCTCAGTTCAGCAACGCCGCGATCTCCGCGGCCTGTCGGTCGAGTTCGGACCGCGGCGGCGACGACGGCCGAGCCCGCAAACCGAATCCGTCCCCGATCATGCGTGGGATGACGTGGAGATGCACGTGGAAGATCTCCTGGCCGGCCACCGTGCCGTCGGCGAGGAACAGGTTGACGCCCGCGACACGCGGGTTGCCCGCACGCAGAGCGGCAGCCACCTTCTGCCCCACCACGAACAGATGCGCGCCGATCTCCGGCGGCAACTCCGCCAGCGTCCGATACTGCTCCTTGGGCACCACCAACACATGTCCGCTGGTGAGCGGCCTGATATCCATGAACGCAACCGCAGTCTCGTCCTCGTGGACGCGAGAAGCCTCGGCCGTCCCGGCAATGATCTCGGCGAAAATCGTATAAGGGTTCACAGTCACGAACTCTAAGGTCCGCCGCAGTTCACCCCACCGTCACCACGATGGTCATCGCGACGGCGAAGACGACCGTCGGCACAGCCATGCCCGCAAGAAACCCAAGACCGAAGCGACGCCCACCTGAAGTGAAGGCCAGCACACTCTTGACCAATAGGTTCGTTCCGAGCGCAGCGGCGATTGCCTGCAGCGCGCTGTCGACCGTGATCGTGCCTTTCGCAGCAAGGCTCGCAGCACCGAGAGCACCGGCGTGAGCATCGGCGAGACCCGCCGCAGCTGCGGCGAGCACCGCTCCTCGCGAACCGAGAACGTCAGCACCCCATCGGCCGACAAACAGGGCGAAGACGAGAACAGCGGCCAAGACGAGTGCCGGCCGCAACGAAAACGGCCGCGCCGAGGTGTGCGGCTCGACGCCTGCGCTCGTCACCTCGGCGTCTCGTGGAGCCACTGCGGCACCGCGGTAGACGACGGCAGCGACTACAACGAGCACCATAGCTCCCACCACCACCGGGGGCCACAGTCGTCGAAGCACCTCCGGCTCGACGAACCCGATGACGACGAGCAACTGTATGAAAGTGGCAAGGCTGGCAACGAGCGCCCCGGCGAGCGGTGCCCGTATCTCATCGGCTGTCCGGCTCAGCCGGCCCATCGACGCAGTTGTCGCACTTGCGGATACGAATCCGCCGGCCAGACCCGTGACGAGCAGACCACGCTGGGGCCCAAGCGTACGGACGCCGATGTATCCGATCCATCCGATACCGGTGAGCAGAACGACGAGGAGCCACACCTTGGCCGGGTTGAGCACGCCGTAGGGTCCGATTCCGCGATCGGGTAACAACGGCAGGATGACAAACGCCGCCACGAGGAACTTGATGGCGTCTTCGAGTTCGATCTCGCTGACCATCTGACGGGCGAAGCGGTGAATGCGAGACTTCGACGCCAGCAGTCCGGCCACGATCACGGAAAGGGCTACGGCCACCGACGGGTCGGTATAGGCGAGCGCGCCGAGCAGATAGGCCACCAGCGCGGCAATCTCGGTAGTGGTCCCCGGGTCCTGCTCGCTGGTGCGGAGATAGGCAAGCGTCATGAGCAGCCCGACGACGACGATGCCGGCCGAGACTGCCCAGTTGTCGAAGCTGGCGGCGACGGCTCCGGCAAGAGACAGCAGTGCGAATGAACGCGACCCGGCCGGGAGCGTGCGGATTTGGCTACGTTCACGCTCGAACCCGAGCAGCAGCCCGATGGCGAGCGCCACCAGGAAGGGCTCGACGTCCGTCCAGCTCACGACTGTTTCTCCGATCGCGCACTACTGGAACGCATTTGCCGCAACGAGCGACTACTACCGGTCGAGTCGACGACGGATCCCGAAGTCGGATCGGATTCGAATCCACGGCCGGTCCAGTTTCGGACCAGTTCGCCTCGAGCGGCGAACATAGCCGAGCCCCATCCGTCTCTGCTGCGGTCCGACGTCTCCGTCACGACGTCAGCTCTCAGCGTCGCAGTAGGTCACAATCCAATTGTCGTGACTACACGGTCGAAGAAACAGGGCAGAAGGTCCCTCACGTCATCGCAATAGGTGCGGTCCGTCGATGTTCCGACATCACCGAACGAGCCCTACCTGTACCGGGCGCTGCCGACGCTACGTGGGCAACATGGCTGAGGCTGCAGGCGTTCGGTAACGCGACTACTGTTTGCCGATGAGCATCGGCGGGGTTCTCTTCGACATCGACGGCGTTCTCGTCACGTCGTGGCAGGCGGTGCCAGGGGCAGCAGAGACTCTGAAGTACCTGGACAGCAAGGACATTGCTCGCGCCTTCCTGACGAATACGACGTCCAAAACCCGTGGACAGATCGCTACGGCGCTGCGCGACGTGGGACTCGACGTGCATTCGGACGAGATCGTCACGGCCGCGTCGCTCACCGCGGATCATCTGCGTGAGAACTATCCGGACGCGCGGGTGGTCCTGATCAACAACGGTGAGATCGCAGGCGACATGCCGGGAATCGAATTCGTCGACGAGACGTCCGAGGATCCCGATGTCGTCGTCGTCGGCGGGGCAGGCCCGGAGTTCACCCACGAGCGGCTCAGCCGCGTCTACGACTGGCTGTGCCGGGGCATTCCCGTCGTCGCGATGCACCGTTCGTTGATGTGGAGCACCGGAGCCGGACTGCGCATCGACACCGGCATGTACCTCGGCGGTATGGAACAGGCGTCAGGACATACCGCGAAGGCCATCGGTAAGCCCGCTCCGCTGGGATTCCGCACGGCGTCCGAGCGGATGGGCGTGGACCCGGACGACGTCGTCATGGTCGGCGACGACCTCGACAACGACGTCCTCGCCGCCCAGGTCGTCGGGATGACCGGCGTGCTCGTTCGCACCGGGAAGTTCCGTCAGGACGTGCTCGACCGACGCATCACCGACGAATTCGCGATGGAACCCGACCACGTGATCGACTCCGTGGCCGACCTCCCCGGTGTCCTCTCCTGACTACAGAATCGGCGACGGGGTGTACGACGCCCCGGCGGGGAACTTCGCGATCAGACGCTCCACTGCCGAGACGACCGCACTGACCTGAGCGTCGGCGGCACCGACGAATGCCGTCTTGTCGGCCAGTGCAGCGTCGAGGGCAGCGCGGTCGAGTGGCAGCCGATCGTCGGCGGCCAGACGGTCGAGCAGGTCCGGTTCCAGTCCCTGCTCACGCATCGCCAGCGCAACCGCGACGGCGTGCTCCTTGATCGCCTCGTGCGCCGTCTCGCGTCCGACGCCTGCGCGCACGGCGGCCATGAGCACCTTGGTCGTCGCGAGGAACGGCAGGTAGCGGTCGAGTTCCTTGGCGATGACGGCCGGGTACGCACCGAACTCGTCGAGCACCGTCAGGAAGGTCTCGATGAGACCGTCGATGGCGAAGAAGGCGTCGGGCAGCGCGACGCGGCGCACCACGGAACAGAAGACGTCGCCCTCGTTCCACTGAGCTCCGGCGAGCTCGGCGGCCATCGAGCCGTAGCCGCGCAGCACCACCTGCAGTCCGTTGACCCGCTCGCACGAGCGGGTGTTCATCTTGTGCGGCATTGCCGACGAGCCCACCTGGCCCGCCTGGAAGCCTTCGGTGACGAGTTCGTGGCCTGCCATCAGGCGAACGGTGTGGGCGAACGAGGACGGTCCGGCACCGATCTGGACCAGCGCGGAGACGACCTCGTGGTCGAGCGAACGGGGATAGACCTGGCCGACGCTCGTCATCGTGTGCCGGAAACCGAGGTGATCGGCGACGATGCGCTCGAGCGCGACGAGCTTGGCGGAGTCGCCGCCGAACAGGTCGAGCATGTCCTGCGAGGTACCCATCGGGCCCTTGATGCCGCGCAGCGGGTAGCGCGCGATCAGCTCCTGCACCCGGGACAGGGCCAACAGCAGCTCGTCGGCGGCCGACGCGAAACGCTTGCCCAGAGTGGTCGCCTGAGCTGCGACATTGTGACTGCGACCGGCCATCACCAGCGAGGAGTACTCGGCAGCACGCTCGGCCAGCCTCTTCGCTACGGCGACGCCGTGCGCGTGGACGTGCTCGAGCGAGCGCAGAATCTGCAGCTGCTCGACGTTCTCGGTGAGGTCGCGGCTGGTGAGTCCCTTGTGAATGTGCTCGTGGCCGGCGAGGGCGTTGAACTCTTCGATGCGGGCCTTGACGTCGTGCCGGGTGACGCGCTCACGCTCGGCGATCGACGCGAGATCCACCTGGTCGACGACGGCTTCGTAGTCCGCGATGGCCGCGTTGGGGACGTCGACTCCGAGGGAGGACTGCGCGCGCAACACAGCGATCCACAGTTGGCGTTCGAGGGCGATCTTGTGCTCCGGCGACCACAGCTCCACCAGTTCGGGACTCGCGTAACGGGTGGCCAGGACATTCGGGATGCTCACGAGCGTCCAGCTTACGTGGCGCAGTTGTCGGTCTCGGAAGACGACTGCACTGTTTCGGAAAAGGACTGCAGTACCGGCATCCCGGGATCGCGTACGCCGCCCTTTTCCTGGTGCCGGCGGCTGCGCGCCGCGTGGAATAACCGACGCGCGCTCCGATGTTGGAGCCGTCGTGAGCCGAACAGTGAAGGTCGACATCTGGTCCGACATCGCATGCCCCTGGTGCTTCGTTGGCAAGCGCCGTTTCGAGGCAGGCGCTGCGGAGTTCACCGCCGGGGGCGGAACGCTAGAGGTGGAGTTCCACTCGTTCGAGCTGGCACCCGACACACCGATCGACTTCGATGGCAGCGAGGTCGACTTTCTCGTCTCGCACAAAGGTATGCCGGCCGCCCAGGTCACGCAGATGTTGGCGCAGATGACCGAGCTGGCCGCAGGCGAGGGGCTCGCGTACGACTTCGATGCCTTGCAGCACACCAACACCGTCAAGGCGCACGAGCTCCTGCACTTCGCCAAGTCGAAGGGCAAGCAGGTCGAGATGAAGGAACGGCTCCTGGCGGCCTACTTCGAGGAGGGCCGCCACGTCGGCCGCACCGATGACCTCGCCGACCTGGCCGCGGAGATCGGCCTCGACCGTGACGAGGCGGCCCGGGCGCTCGAGTCCGAGGAGTTCCTGCCGGCAGTGCACGCGGACAAGGAGCAGGCCATCGCCTACGGGATCAGCGGTGTGCCGTTCTTCGTGATCGACGGACGGCTCGGTGTGTCCGGCGCGCAGGAGTCGTCGGTGTTCGCCGACGTTCTGCAGAAGGCCGCTGCCGGCTCATGAGGGGTCCATTGGAGATGGTCGGCGACGACGGCCCCATCTGCGAGGACGGCGTGTGCGAGGTGCCGCCGATCCACGACACAGACTCCGGCGAGACCGACCAGTAGTCAATCGGCCGACACCGGTTCCGCCGGTGCCACGATGTCGATGACGGCCAGCAGCATGCTCCGGGCCATGTGACGGGGGTCGGGGTCCACTTCGCTGAGCGCTCCGACGACGGCTCCGTCCACCACTGCCACGAGTCGTCGTAGCTGCTCTTCCTGCACGGTTCGGCCCGATCTGCGCAGTACGTCGGTGAGCAGGTCGTCGATCTGGGCGCGCAGCCGCAGCTGCACTTGCCGTAGTTCGGGATGCCGGGCCGAGGCGATGAAGCGCTCGTATCGCGCGATCAGCTGCTCGTGGCCGTCCTGTGGCCCGATGAGCAGGTCGACGATGAGGTCGACCGTCGATTCCATCTCGTTCGAGCACTTGCCCTCGTCCTCGATGCGACCGCGCATGACGTCGATCTCGCGCGTCCCGACGACGTCGACCGCCGCGGCCACCAGGTCTCCGAGAGACTCGAAATAGTAGGTGGTCGACGCAAGAGGAAGCCCGGCTCGCGCGGCCACCGATCGGTGCCGCACCGCGTCGAAGCCGCCCTCGACGAGAAGGTCCGCGGCCGCAGACGCCAGTGCCTGCCGGCGGCGCACTCCCTTCGGAGTCGCACCCGACACCTTGTGCTGCGACTCGGTCGGACCTGCGGACATTCAAGTCATCGTGCCAGCTCGAGGCCGTTCGTCGGACTGCTTTCGCGCTATGGAATTGTCGTTGCTCGTGGCACATCGAACGATCGACCTTCGCTCCGACACCATCACCCGACCCGATTCGGTCATGCGAAAAGCCATGGCCGACGCCGAAGTGGGCGACGACGTCCTCGATCACGATCCGACGATGGCAGAGCTGGAAGAAGCGGTGGCAGGTCTGCTCGGGTTCGAGTCGGCGCTGTGGGTTCCGTCGGGGTCGATGGGGAACATCATCGCGCTGATGCTGCATCTGCAGCGCGGCGATCGCTTCCTGGCCCCCGAACATGCGCACGTCCTGGGGTCCGAGCTCGGTACCGCCGCATGGCTGGCAGGCGGGATGCCCGACGCCCTCCCCCACGACGGCGGTCCCGGCCGCCCTCTGGCGTCGACGGTGCGTGCGAAAGCGGGCGGTGCAGGACCGTACTTCTCGCTACGGACGACGCTGCTGTCGCTCGAGAACACCCACAATTTCGCCGGCGGTACTGTGTTCGGTCCGGACGAATGGGCGGAACTCGTTGCCACCGGCCGTGATTGCGGACTGAAGGTCCATCTGGACGGCGCGCGCCTGTGGAATGCCGCTGTCGCCCTCGATGTTCCGATCGCGTCGCTCGCTGCCGGTGCCGACACGGTGCAGGTGTGCCTGAGCAAGGGCCTCGGCGCACCCGTCGGCTCGATGCTCGTCTCGGATTCCGCACGTATCCACGAGGCACGACGCGTCCGAAAGATGTTGGGCGGCGGCGTCCGTCAGGGTGGCGTGCTGGCCGCTGCCGGTCTCGTCGCATTGGGCCGCATCGGTGATCTCGCCGAGGACCACGCCAACGCGTCCACCCTCGCTTCCGGGCTGCGCGAGCGAGGCTGGGAGGTGGCGGAGCCGGAGACGAACATCGTCCTCGCCACTGTTCCCGACCCGGCGACGACGGTCCTCGAGCTGGCCGAGTTGGGGATCGCCGCGGTGACCGTCGCGGGCAAGGTGCGCTTCGTGACCCACCGCGACGTCGACGCCGCCGATATCGCCGAGGTACTGGAGCGGCTGCGCCGCACGTGAACGAAACTTCGTAGCCTGCTACGAGGAAACGCTCACATGCGACGAAGTCGCTCCAACGCCTCGGCGACGTCGGACGTGGTGCCTGCGAACGAGAATCGCACCGTGTGATTGCCGCGCACGGTGTCGAAGTCGACACCCGGTGCCAGTGCGACGCCGGTCTCGGACAGCACTCGCGCGCACCAACTCCGCGAATTCTCGGTCAGATGCGCGATGTCGGCGTACACGTAGAAGGCACCGTCGGCCGGTGCGAGATCGGTGATGCCCATGGCCGGCAGACCGTCGAGCAGAATTCGGCGGTTGACGGCGTAGCGCTCGACGTGTGAATCCAACTCGATGCGGGACTCCTCGGTGAACGCCGCGATCGCGGCAACCTGAGAGATCGCGGGTGGGCACACCGTCATGTTCGACGCCAATCGTTCGACGGCCCTGCGTAATCGGGTCGGCAGCAGCATCCAACCGAGTCGCCACCCGGTCATCGAGAAGTACTTCGACACCGATCCGATCGCGACGGATTCTTTCGATGTCTCCCATGCGCTCGACGTGCGCGCGTCCCCGTAGGCGATGCCGTGGTAGATCTCGTCCGAGATCAGCAGAGTTCCGTGCTCGTCGCACCAGCGCGCGATTGCCGCGAGCTCGTCGGCGTCGATGATCGTGCCGGTGGGGTTGGCGGGGCTCGCGATGATCAGACCCGCGGGCGGCTCGGGCAGTTCCTCGAGCATCGCGACGGTCGGTTGAAACCGTGTCTCTTCCACACAGTCGAGCTCGACGACGCGGCAGCCCAACGCCGCCAACGTGTTTCGATACGCCGGATAGCCTGGCCTCGCCATCACGACGGTATCTCCCGCGTCGAACGCTGCGAGGAACAGCAACGTGAACGCGCCCGACGAGCCGGTGGTGATCACCACGTCCGCGGCGTCGACGGTGATGCCGTACCGCGCGCTGTGGTGCTCGGCGATAGCGCGACGCAGCGGCAGAATCCCCAGCGTCTCGGTGTACCCCAGCAGATGCGAGTCCAGAGCCTCGCGGGTAGCGCGCAACACCGGCTCGGGCGCTCGGGTGGAGGGTTGACCTGCAGCAAGAGAGAGCACGTCGCCATGAGTACGGGCCCGCTCGGCCGCGGCGGCGAACACATCCATCACATGGAACGGCTCGACCTTCGATCGCTGCGATTCACTGTGCATTCGATCGACACTACTGATCCCGGTTCGCTCGGTACCTCTGACCTTTGCAAACGCGCGCGCGTTCGCCAAGTGCGCGCAAGATCGACTGGCAACGTCCGGCAATTCCGCGCGCGTCTCACGAACGCGCGCGCGTTTGCTGGAACACGCCGGCCGACGCCCGCCCACTCACCGCACCTACAGCGAGATGCGACCCTCCACGGCAGCCAGGCCGATGTCCGTACGGAAGTGGCTGCCCGGCAATCGGATTCCCGCAATGCGTGAGTAGGCGTCGTCTCGGGCGGCGGTGAGGTCGAATCCGGTGCCGACCACACTGAGCACGCGTCCACCCGCGGAGACGACTGCGCCGTCCTTCACCGCGGTGCCGGCATGCAGCACGCCTTCGCCCTCGGAGCCGAGGATTTCGTCACCGGTGCGTGGTCGACCGGGGTAGTTCTCGGCGGCGATGACGACGGTGACGGCCGCGCCGTCCTTCCAGCGCAGCGGAGGAAGTGACGCAAGTGTGCCGGTTGCCGTCGCGTTCAACACCTCGCAGAGAGGTGAGTCGAGCAGCGCCAGCACCGCCTGGGTCTCGGGATCGCCGAAGCGGCAGTTGAATTCGACGACCGCCGGGCCGTCGGCACCCATGGCAAGACCCGCGTACAGCAGACCGGAGAATGGCACACCGCGCTCGACCATCTCGGCGGCAACGGGTTTCACCACATCACGGACGATCTCCTCGACGGCACCCTCGGGCAGCCACGGCAGCGGGGTGTACGCACCCATGCCGCCGGTGTTGGGTCCGGTGTCTCCGTCGCCGACGCGTTTGTGGTCCTGCGCGGGCAGCAGTGGCACCACGGTCTCGCCGTCGACGAGGCAGAAGAGGGAGACCTCGGGTCCGTCGAGGAACGATTCGAGCAGTACCGGGTGACCGTTCTCGAGGAGCTCCGCTGCGTGATCGCGAGCGATGAGGCGATCGGTGGTGACGACGACACCCTTGCCTGCGGCCAAGCCGTCGTCCTTGACCACCCAGTGGGGGCCGAAACGGTCGAGGGCTGCGTCGAGCAGGGCGGGCGAGTCGACGATTTCGCTGTGCGCGGTCCGCACACCGGCCGCTGCCATCACGTCCTTGGCGAACGCCTTGGACCCTTCGATGCGCGCAGCCTCCGCGGAGGGGCCGAACGCAGCGATGCCGGCCTGACGGAGGGCGTCGGCCACGCCGAGGACCAGTGGAACCTCCGGTCCGATGACGACGAGATCGGCCTCGACCTTCTTCGCCAGCGCGGTCACCGCCTCACCGGAGGCAACGTCGACCGCGTGTTGCTCGGCAAGCTTCGCGGTGCCTGCGTTGCCGGGAGCCACGAAGAGCTGCTCGACCGACGGATCGGCCTTCAACGCAAGGAGGAGGGCGTGCTCACGAGCACCGGAACCTATGACTAGTACGCGCACAGTGCATCAGACTATCTGCTCGACGCGAAAGCGCCCCGCACCTGTCACGGCGCGGGGCTCTTTCGTGGTGGTTCGGTGTTACTGCGTGAGGTCGTAGAACGTCACGTTGTCGACCGTGGTCGCGGTGAAGTTCTCGGTGACCCAGGCGGAGATTTCTGCCGAGGTCCCCGACTCCATGCCCGGCATGCCGCCGCCTCCGATGAAGTAGTGGATCTCTCCGTCGGCGACGTACTGCTGGAATTGGGCGAGGGTCGGCGAGGGGTCGGTGCCGTTGAAACCGCCGACCGGCATGACGGGATCCTCGGTGGCCAGTTGGTAACCCGCAGCGGTGTTGGCTCCGATGGCCGCTGCCACCCAGGTGTACGAGTCGGCGTCCTGCTCGAGCATCTCGGTGATGGCCGCAGTCGGTGCACTGCCTTCGAGCAGACCACCCATACCGCCGCCCATACCCCGACCCGTCCCGCCCATCTCGGCCCCGCCGGCAGCCCCGGCCTGACCCGGGAAACCCGCAGGCGGTTGCATTCCGGCAGGTATCTGAACCCCGGCCGGCAACTGCATCCCGCCCGGGCCGCCTCGGCCTTCGCCCATACCGCCGAATCCGCGCATGCCGGTGCTGGGACCGGCCGAGACGATGGCTCCGGTATGCGGGGTGCCGATGGTGTCGACCGCATAGGCGGTCGGTCCGGCGAGTCCGGCGAACATCACCGCCAGGATCGATGCCGCAGCCAGCCTGCCGCGAGTCAGTGCCGGGATCAGCAGCGCGACGACCGCCACGATTCCGACGACGAGAATCGCCCACTTCAGCCACGGCACGAAACTCTCACTGCGACCGAGCAACACCCACGCCATCACGACGGTCGACGCCACCGCGACGCCCATCGCGATCCGTACCCAGTAGGTGTCACGTCGACGCCACAGCACCACACTGCCGATGCCGACGAGAGCGGCGACGGCGGGCGAGAGCGCAACGGTGTAGTACGAGTGGAAGATTCCGGCCATGAAGCTGAAGGTCAGACCGGTGACCAGCAACCATGATCCCCAGACGATGAGCGAGGCTCGTTGCACGTCTGTCCGAGAGGCTTTGCCGCGCAACACGAGTCCGACGACGAACAGGATCAACGCAGCCGGGATCAGCCAGGCGATCTGGCCACCCTGGGAGGAGTCGAACATGCGAAGGATGCCTGTCTCGCCCCAGATACCACCGGGCATCCCACCGGGCATCCCACCCGCCATGCCCCCGGCCGCGTCGCCGCCCATACCGCCGCGGCCGGGGGTTACACTTCCGGTCTCGTCGCCACTGAGGCGACCGAATCCGTTGTACCCGAGCGTGAGTTCGAGAATCGAGTTGTTCTGCGAGCCACCGACCCACGGTCGTGACGACGCCGGCCAGAATTCCACGATCAGAATCCACCATCCGGCCGAGACGATCATCGCGCCCAGCGCGCCGAACAGCTGCCACAGCCGGGTGAGGAACCTAGGCGGCCCGGCGATCAGATAGGTCAGAGCCAGCGGCGGTACGACGAGCATGACCTGGAGTTGCTTGGTGAGGAAGCCGAATCCGACGAACATTCCGGTGATCAACAGCCACTTGGTCTTTCCGGTCTCGACGCCTCGCAGCAACGCCCACACCGAGGCGATCATCAGCAGCACCAGCAACGCGTCGGGATTGTTGAATCGGAACATCAGTGCGGCAACCGGAGTCACGGCAAGTACCAGGCCGGCGAGCAGACCGGCCGCGCCACCGAATCGGCGCTTGACGGTGGCGCGCAGCAGTGCCACGGAGGCGACGCCGAGAAGAGCCTGGGGTACGAGCATCGCCCAGGTGTTGAGTCCGAAGATGCGTACCGACAACGACATCAGCCACAGCGACATCGGGGGCTTGTCGACGGTGATCGAGTTGGCGGCGTCGGAGGATCCGAAGAAGAAGGCCTTCCACGACACCGAACCTGCCTGTATCGCAGCGGAATAGAAGGAGTTGGCCCAGCCCGACGCGCCGAGTCCCCAGATGTAGGCAATGCCGGTTCCGAAGAGCAGAGCCACCAGCCCGATCAATTCCCAGCGCGGGGAGGTCACCGGTGCAGAATCGGCAGCCGCAGAGGGCCGCTCCATGGTCGTCGTCACAGGCTCTTCTCCGAACTCGCGGACTCCGAGCCTGCGTCCAGTGTGCTACGGAAGACCCACCGCAGGGCGACGAATCGACACACGGTGGCAACGAGATTGGCGACGATGAGGACGGCGAGTTCGACGTGCCGGGACACATCGGGAACCCAGGCGTGCAGCACGGCGAGCGATCCACTGGTGACGAGAAGAGCGAAGCCGAAGATCGCCAGCCCCTGCAGTTGGTGTTTGCCCGCACCGTCGGGCCCCCGGACGCCGAAGGTGAAGGCACGGTTCGCCGCGGTGTTGAGCACAGCGGTGATCAGCAGCCCGAAGAAGTTCGCGGCCTGCGCGCCGATCAGGGAATGGAGCATCAGGTACAGCAGTGCGTAGGCGATGGTGCTGGCGATGCCGATGATGCCGAATCGCACCATCTGGCTGATCATTCCGTGCGGTACTCCGGGCACGAGCGGCTCCCGTCCCAGGCTTCGGCGAAGTTCGGCGACCGGCAGTACACCGGTGGCGAGGGCACGCCCGACGCGCCAGCAGCCCTGCAGGTCCTTGACGGCGGTGTCGACGATGTTGACGCTGCTGTTCGGGTCGTCGACCCAGTCCACGGGCACCTCGTGGATGCGCAGGCCGACTTTCTCTGCGATGACGAGCAATTCGGTGTCGAAGAACCACCCGGTGTCTTCGACGAGCGGCAACAGCTGTCGGGCGACGTCGGTACGCATGGCCTTGAAACCGCACTGCGCATCGGAGAAGCGGGCGCGCAGCGAAGTACGCAGAATGAGATTGTAACTGCGCGAAATGAATTCACGTTTTGCACCGCGAACCACTCGGGACGATCGGTTGAGCCGCGAGCCGATGGCGAGGTCCGAATGACCGGACATCAACGGTGCGATCAGCGGCATCAGCGCATTGAGATCGGTGGACAGATCGACGTCCATGTAGGCCACCACATCGGCGTCCGACGCCAGCCACACTGCTTTGAGTGCCCGGCCCCGCCCTTTCTCGTCCAGATGATGAACCTGGACTCCGTCGATCTCGTCGGCGAGTCGACGTGCGACAGCGAGTGTTCCGTCGGTACTGGCATTGTCGGCGATCGTGATCGAGGACCGGAACGGGATTCGGTCCTCCAGATGCTCGTGGAGACGACGAATGCACTGTTCGAGATCGGCCTCTTCGTTGTATACCGGAATGACCACCTCGAGAGTGGCCGTGGCGTTCGAGCCGGGCCGCTGGCCTGCTGCTCGTGCGAGGGAATTCGTTGTCATGACGACAACGATCGGGCCCGGACCTTGAATCGCCCTGCGACCGACCTGGCAATTACCTGGGAGCCACGACCACTGGTACGGCCCCGGTCGAGTCGGGTAGGGCATCCTGTTCCCATGGCTTCCATTTTCAGCAAGATCATCGCCGGTGAGATTCCGGGGCGTTTCGTGTGGCAGGACGACGACGTGGTTGCGTTTCTGACGATCGCGCCGCTCACCCCGGGCCACACGTTGGTGGTTCCGCGTGAGGAGATCGACCAGTGGCAGGACGTCGACGGTGCCGCGTTCGCAAAGATCACTGCCGTCGCGCAGATCATCGGTCAGGCCGTCAAGACCGCGTTCGATGCTCCCCGCGCCGGTCTGCTGATCGCCGGACTCGAGGTCCCGCACCTGCACCTGCACGTGTTTCCGGCGTACGACATGGGCAACTTCGACATCTCCGGTGCCGATCCGAATCCGTCGGCGGAGTCGCAGGACGAGGCCGCAGCCAAGCTCCGAGCAGCGCTACGCCGGCTCGGCCACGAGGCTCACGTCCCGAACTGACGCATCTCGCTCAACGCAGCGGCGTCAACAGCCGACGACGCGTCCGAAGCTGCATCGAGACCTCGTCCGATCGGGTGTCGGGGTCGTAGCCGGGGCCGATGTCGGTGTCGATGTCGTGCGGCCCCGGCGCAACGCCGCATTCGGGGCACAACCCCAGTGGCCCGAGGTCGGTTCCGCAGTCCGCGTGGATGAATCGTCGACGCTTCCCTGCGGGTTTCGCGGTCTGTTCCTCACCCCAGTAGCTCAGGGCGAACACCGCAGGCCACAGCCCTTCGAGGGCGGCGGTCGGAACGTAGTGCTCGCGTCCACCCGCCGATGAGCGAGCGTGTCGTTCGAGCAGCCCGGCGTCGACCAGCGCGCCGAGTCGTTGTGCGAGGACTGCTTTGGAGATGTCGAGGTGGACCTGGAAATCACCGAAGCGTCGGACGCCGAAGAAGCAGTCGCGCACGATGAGCAAGGTCCATCGCTCACCGACGAGTTCGAGGGCACGGGCCAGGGAGCAGTCCTGGCGGGCGTAGTCGATTCCGAGTGCCATGGGGCGATAGTACAGTCTGTTGACCGAACCAAGTCGGGCGTTTACAGTTCGATCACCAGACCACAAGGACGACGATGACCGATACTGCACCCTCGCCCACCGGCACCGCGAACAGCGCCCGCGCGCTCGCCATCGCAGCGCTCGGCACCCTGCTGACCCTGATGGCGTTCACCGCACCGCTCGCGACCATCAACAGCACCGCAGCCGATCTGATGTCCGACGCCGCAGGACGCACCTGGATTCTCAGCTCCATGAGCATCGGCCTCGCCGCGGCGTTGCTCACCACCGGTACGGTCGCCGACGACTTCGGACGTCGCCGCACGTTCGCTCTCGGCGCGGTGGTCCTGGCCGTCGGCGCAATCGTCTGCGCGCTCGCCCCCAACACGCTGATCTTCGTTCTCGCCCGCATCCTGCAGGGCCTCGGCGGCGCGGCCGTCGTCGCCTCGAGCCTGGGCATCATCGCCCACACCCACCCGGCCGGTCCGGTGCGCGCGAAGGCCAGCGGGGTCTGGGGTGCGAGCGTGGGTGCAGGCATCGCTCTCGGCCCTCTGCTCGCCGCCATACTGGATCGCTCGGCGAGTTGGCGTACGGCCTACGTGGTGCTGGCGATCGCCACGCTCGCACTGGCCGTCGCCGCGCATGTGCTCGTCGAAGAATCCAGGTCCGACGCCCCCCGCGGCCTCGATCCGGTCGGCGCGTTGCTGTTGGCGACGGGCATCGCCGCGTTGTTGGCCGCCTTGGTCGAGGGCAGGCAGGGCTGGACAGCCATGGCCCCGATCATCTTGTTCGTACTGGCGGCCCTGTTGCTGTGTGCGTTCGTGGTCCTCGAATTGCGCAGTGCCGCTGCGATGCTCGATCTCACCCTCTTCCGACACCCGCCGTTTCTGGCCGCCACCGTCGCCGCGCTGGCCACCGGCGGCGGCATCATCGCCCTGATGTCGTACATGCCCGGATTCCTCGGAACCGTACTGGGAATCGATGCGCTCGGTGCCGCCCTGCTGCTGTTCGGTTGGTCGGCCACGTCCGTGGTCACCGCCTTGCTGGCCCGCAGGCTGCCCGCGTCGCTGAGCGGTCGAACGCAACTCGCCGTCGGGCTGGTGGGCGTCGCGATCGGCATGCTGATGCTGACGGGGTTGTCCGAGAACGCCTCCTGGCCGCGGTTGCTTCCCGGCCTGCTCGTGGCCGGCGTCGCCAGCGGCGTACTCAACGCTGCGCTCGGCCGCGAGGCGGTGGCCAGCGTTCCCGCCGGACGCGGCGGCATGGGCAGTGGTGCCAACAACACTGCGCGCTACGTCGGGTCCGCTATCGGGGTCACCGTCGTTGCGGTGGTTGCCGTTCCGGCCGGGAGTGGAGCCGGCGGACTGGTGCAGGGCTGGAACACCGCAGCTTTGGTCACCGCTGCGATCTCGGTTCTCGGGGCCGTGGTGGTGTCGTTCTCACGCGCCGGGCGCTAGCGAGTATTCCTGCTCCGGCCTCCCTGTCGATCCGTACCGCAGCTGCATGCGCAACCGGCCCTTGGACACCAGGGTCGCCAGATAGCGTTGCGCTGTCGCGCGTGAAATGCCGATGGCTGCAGCAACTTCGCCCGCGGACATCGGGTCGGCCGTCGTGCGCACCGCGTCGAGCACCAGGTCACGGGTCACGGACTGCGAGGACGGCAGCGGCGCGGCCGCGCGCGGGCGCAGCGCGTCGAGTCCGCCGTCGATGTCGGCCTGGGTCAGCTCCTCCGAACGGTCCAGTGCAGTCCGGTACGTCAGATACCCGGTGAGGCGGTCGATCAACGCCGATCGCGGAAACGGCTTGATCAGATACGTCCAGGCACCCGCGGTCATGGCCGCGCGCACCGTCTGTTGATCGGCTGCTGCCGAGAGCACCACTGCGTCGCAGGCGAGTTCGCGCACCAGGTCGATTCCCGATCCGTCGGGCAGATAGACGTCCACCAGCGCCAGATCGAACGACTGCGACGACGCCAACTCCCGAGCCTGAGCGACACTCGTCGCGACTGCGGCGACCTCGTAGTTGTCGAGTGAATTCACCAGTGCCGCATGCAGATCCGCAACCCGGAAATCGTCGTCCACGACCAGCACTCTCATTGCGAGACCTCATCTGCCTGTAGCGCGTCCGGTATCGACGCGATGAACACCGCGCCTCCTCGTTCGTTCTCCTCGGTGATCTGCCCACCGGCATCGGCCAGCGTCACGTCGCCACCGCGGGTGCGCGCGATCTGCCGACTCAGCGCCAGGCCCACTCCCCGACCGCCCGGCGATTCTTCGGTCGACTTGGTCGAGACTCCCTCGACGAACACCTGCTCGGGTGCCAGGTCCACCCCGTCTCCGGAATCGAGAACCACGATGTGCAACGTCGAACCATCCTGCACCAGTTCCACTTCCACCTCGGCCGGCCGCCTGACTCCCAGCCTGGCAGCATCGATCGCATTGTCGACGAGATTGCCCAGCACCGTGGTCACGTCGACGGGGACGGCCACTTCGCCGCCGACCCAGGTGTTCTCGCCCAACACCAACCGCACTCCGCTCTCCCTCGCATGCGCGGCCTTCGCCGTCAGAAACGACCGCAGATAGGCGTCGGACACGGCGTCGATGCCCTCGATGGATTCCGATCTCGGTCCGACACCGAGGATCTCGTCGATGTACTGCGACGCCCGATCCGGGTGACCCTCGTGCAGCAGTCCACTGACCAGATGCATCCGATTCGCGAACTCGTGACGCTGCGCGCGCAGCACAGCGGACATCGACTGCACCGCGTCGAGCTGACGCGTCAGCGTCTCCACGTCGGTTCGGTCGCGCACGGTCAGCACCGTACCCAGATCACGATTGTCTCGCAGTACTTTTCGGGCGGCCGCAATGACCACGACCTCGTTCACGGCCGCGAGAACCGGCTCGGACGTCGGCGATTCGATGACCTCGAGCAGCCTCGGGGTCAGACCGATGTCCTCGATGCGCATCCCCGGCTTACCGTCGATCGAGAGCAGGGTGCGCGCCTCGTCGTTGACGACCGTGACGACTCCATCGGGGTCGATGGCGACGACACCCTCACCGATTCCGTGCAACACCGCCTCTTGTTCCCGGACCAGTTCGGCGAGCTCCTCCGGCTCGAGCCCCAGAGTCAGCCGTTTCCATCTGCGCGCCAACAGAGTCGAGCCGATCAGCCCGAGCAGCAGTACGGCACCGGTCACCAACGCGCCGTTGATCAGATCTTTCACCAACTCGGTGCGCACGGCCGTCGTGGAGATTCCCACGCTCACTTCACCGATCACCACGTCGGTCGAACCGAGAGCCAGCACAGGCACTTTCGCGCGCACGGAGTCGCCGAGGGTGCCGCGCTCCTGCTCGACCACCTCGTTGCCCGCCAGCGCCCCCGACGGATCCGTACTCACCCGCTGACCCAGAACTGTCGGATCGGGATGCGCCAACCGCAGACCCCGATCGTCGGTGATGACGACGAACAGTGCGTCGGTGCGCATTCGGGCACCCTCGGCTGCACGCTGCAGTGCTCCGCCTGCCAACACTCCCGCAGGCGCGGCGTCGGTGCCTGCGGTGTCCACGGCAGAGAACTGCTCGACGAGCGAACGCACCTCCGGGTCCGACGCCACCGTCCGCGCAACGGCCAGTGCACGTTCGCCGTATTCCTCGCTCGCCTGGCTGCCACTGCTGATGGCGAAGACCCCGAACGCCACCGCCAGAGCCACCGCCACCAGCGCTGCCTGCAACAACAGCACCTGAGTCCTCAATCGCACCCAACCAGGCTATGCGCCGAGCGGGCTCGAGCACAATGCGCAAAAGGCTCTTTTCGTTGCTTGCGCGGGTAGTGCGCACAACAGCGAACATGTGATGCCGGTTACGTAACTTCAGTCACAACACGTAGTCCAACCGGACCCACCTCACACATTTCGAGAAGGAGTGCACGATGTTGGTGATACTCGGCTTCCTCATGGTAGCCGCCTTCATGTTCTTGATCCTGACCAAGAGAGCCACGCCCGTCGTCGCACTCACCCTCGTACCCGTCATCTTCGGTCTGCTGGCCGGCGCCGGACTCGGCATCGGTGACATGATCACCGACGGCATCAAGTCCCTGGCCCCCACTGCAGCCCTGCTGTTCTTCGCGATCATCTTCTTCGGAATCATGATCGACGTCGGACTGTTCGACCCGCTGGTGCGCGGCATCCTGCGCCTCGTGCGAAACGACCCGATGAAACTCGTTGTCGGAACAGCCATTCTGGCCATGGTCGTCTCGCTCGACGGTGACGGCTCCACCACGTTCATCATCGTCACGTCCGCGCTGCTGCCGCTGTACCTCAAACTCGGTGTCAGCCCGGTCATTCTGACCGTCGTCGCCGGTCTCGCCAACGGCACGATGAACATCATCCCGTGGGGCGGCCCGACGGTGCGCGCCGCATCCGCTCTCGGCATCTCCCCGTCCGATGTCTTCGTTCCGATGGTTCCCTCGATGATCGTCGGCCTGATCATCGTGCTGCTGTTCGCCGTGCACCTGGGCATCATGGAGCGTCGTCGCATCGGCAAGTTGATCTACGAACCCGAACTGGTGGCCTCCGGTGGCGGCGGCAGTATCCGCAAGGGCGGCAAGGGAACCGGCGGATCAGGCACCGGCGGATCGGACGACTCCGGCGAATCGGGTCAGTTCTTCGACGGCCTGGACCCCAATCGCGACACGCTGCGCCCGAAGTTGCTGTGGTTCAACGCTGCTCTGACGGTCATCCTGCTCGTCATCCTCGTCATGGACATCCTGCCCATCCCTGTGCTGTTCATGATCGCTGCCTCGATCGCTCTGACCGTCAACTTCCCCAAGGTCAAGGAACAGGGCGACGCGATCGCACGGCACTCGTCCTCCATCGTCTCCGTGGTCGCCATGGTGCTCGCCGCAGCAATTCTCACCGGCGTCTTCCAGGGCACCGGCATGGTCGAGGCCATGGCCGAGTGGCTGCTCAACGTCATCCCGGCGGGCATGGGCCCGTACCTGGCCGTCATCACCGGCATCCTGAGCATCCCGCTGACGTTCTTCATGACCAACGACGCCTTCTACTTCGGCATCCTCCCGGTGTTGACCGAGACCGCGAGCAAGTACGGCATCGACCCCGTCGAGATGGCCCGTGCGTCGATCACCGGTCAGCCCGTCCACCTGCAGAGTCCGCTGGTTCCGGCCATCCTGCTGCTGGTCACCCTCGCCGGAGTGTCGCTGGCCGATCACCACAAGAAGGTGCTGTGGCGAGCTGTGGTCGTCTCCCTCGCGATGCTGGCCGTCGGCATCCTCCTCGGCCAGATCCCGTTCGGCTGATCCCCCACCCCACTCGTCGTAGGAGAAACTGTCATGACCGTTGGCGTACTGCACAACAATTCACCCGAGGGCCGCGCAGCGTTGGCGGCCGCAGTGCGAGAAGCCCGCATTCGAGAGACGGACCTCGTCGTCCTGCACGCACTCTCCGGATCGGCCGAGCCCTCCGCCGAGGCGGCCGAGACGCAGGCGGTATCCACGTCGGTGGAGACCGCTCTGGCCGATATCGATCACGCCGACGCCGTCTCCTGGACCGTGGCGGTGGGCCGGCCCGATCCCGATGCCGTCAACACCCTGCTGACCTTGGTCGAAGAGCAGAAGTCCGAGATCCTGGTGGTCGGCTCCCGACACCGCTCGGCGGTCGGAAAGTTCCTGATGGGACAGACCATTCAGCGCCTGCTCCTCGAGATTCCGGTCCCGGTTCTTCTGGTCAAGTCCGGAGCGTGAGTGCTCCGAAACGGATGAGACGAGTACTGGGGAACAGCCTCCGATGGATCGGCCTCGCGGCCGTATCCGTCGGGGGCTGGGCCCTTTTCGCGGCCCTGGGCCTGACGGCACCGTCGTTGTTCGCGGCCCTCGTCGTCGCTGTGGTGTTCGCTCTGACCGGCCTCGGCCCGGGTGCGGTACCGCGCCCGGCGTCGATGGCAGCGCAGGGCACGCTGGCCGTCACCATCGGTCTGATGCTCGACACCGACACTCTCGGCGCGTTGGGCGAGAACTGGATTCCCGCCGTTCTCGTGGGTGCGGGCACGCTGATCGTCAGCGCCGGTTGCGGCGCACTGCTCGCCCTGCATCGCGATGTCGACCCCGTCACCGGAGCACTGTCCCTGATCGCCGGTGGCGCAACGGGTCTGGTGTCCATCGCCCGAGAACTCGGCGGGGACGAGCGGATCGTGGCCGTGGTGCAATACCTGCGCGTCGCGCTCGTGGTGGTCACGATGCCGCTGATCGTCACGTTCGCGTTCCACACCGACACCGGCGGCGGAGCAGGCGCGGACTATACGGCGACGACGCCCTGGTACATCGGCACGGCCTTTCTGATCGCCGCCGTCATCGCCGGAATCGTTCTGGCGCGGCTCATCCGACTGCCCGCGCCGGCGACGCTCGGACCGCTGATCGTCGCCGGCGCCTGCGAACTGCTCGGATGGCCCGTGGACATCTCGGTACCCACGGTGCTGCTGCCGGTGGCGTTCATCGTCATCGGATGGCAAGCGGGGCTCGCCTTCACCGTGTCGAGCCTGCGGGCCATCGGTCGCATCTTCCCGTGGGCCGCACTGCTGGTGCTCTCGATCGGGTTGGTGTGCGCGCTGTTCGGCTGGGCGCTGTCTGCGATCACCGGGGTCAGCATGCTCACCGGGTACCTCGCGACCACACCCGGCGGCCTGGCGGCTGTGCTCGCCGTGTCGGCGACCACGGGGTCGGATGTCACCTTCGTCGCATGTGTGCAGGTGATCCGACTGGTGTCGATGCTCGTGGCCGCGCCACTCGCCGCAGCCGCGTACACGAAACTGGCCGAGCGCAAGAAAGCCAGGACGGCAAGCGAATCAACCGTCGGCGCGGGGTAATTCGACCCGGAAGGTCGCACCCTGACCGGGGGTACTCTGCACCCGAACGGTGCCGTTGTGCGCCGCCACCAAGGCCGCGACGATCGAGAGCCCGAGCCCGCTGCCGCCGCTCTCGCGCGTCCGGGAGGAGTCGGCTCGATAGAAGCGCTCGAACACGTGCGCCGCCTCTTCCTCGCCCAGACCGGGGCCGGTGTCCTGGACTTCGAGCAGCACCGAGGACTGGGAGGTCCCGACGCAGACGGTGATCGACGCCGATTCGGGTGTGTGCCGCACCGCGTTTCCGACGAGGTTCGCCAGTACCTGCCGCAGGCGAGCGTCGTCGCCGCTGACCTCGGGTATTCCCGGCCCGGCCAACACTTTCAGCGAGATGTCCCGCGCGGGTGAGACCGCCTTGGCGTCGTGCACGGCATCGGCGGCGATGGTCAGTAGGTCGACGCGACGCATGTCGAGCGGGCGTTGCGCGTCGAGTCGCGCGAGCATCAGCAGGTCTTCGACGAGCAGGCCCATCCGCGCCGATTCGCCCTCGATACGCGTCATCAGCAACGAGATGTCGCTCATCGCGCCCTGCCGATACAACTCGGCGAACCCGCGGATCGTCGTCAGCGGGGTACGTAGTTCGTGGCTGGCGTCGGCGACGAAGCGGCGCATCCGATCCTCGGACGCACGAGCCGCCTCCTCCGAGGCCGCAGTTGCCGCGAATGCCCGCTGAATCTGCGAGAGCATTCCGTTGAGGGCTAGTGACAATCGGCCCACCTCGGTCTTCTCACTCCACTCGGGAACCCGGCGATGCAGGTCTCCGGCAGCGATGGCCGCGGCCGTCGTCTCCACTTCACGCAACGGTCGCAGACTGCGTCGCACCACGAAGTAGGCGATCACGGCCAGGGCCAGCAACACGGCGGCACCGATGTAGAACTGCAGCACCACGAGCCGGCTGACGGTCTGTTGGTTGGCGCTGAGCGACATGCCGACGGTGGTGGACCCCTCGCTGTTGGTCACCGTGATGACCCGCCACTCCTTCGACGGGTCGCCCTCGGAACCGACGGTCTTCGGAGTTGCCGACGGCGCACCGGAGAGGTCCGGAACACTCTCGGCCACGTCGTTGATCGGGCCCCGGACGGTACCGTCGTTGGCCACGGACCGAACGAAGAAGTTCGTCGGCGGCCGGTTCGGGTTGGGCTCGTCGATCGGAAAGGGCGGGCGTTCGCCACCCGGTTTCGCCCATCCCTGGGACGCTTCGACCAGTTGACTGTCCAGGCGACGCATCAGGGAGGACTCGAGCGACGACGTCACCGCCACACCGGACGCCAGCAGACCCAACCCGACCAGGAGCAGCAACGCCGCGACCAAGGTGAAACGCAGCGGCAGGCTCCGAATCCGACCTCGAACGGCCGTCACCGTGGCTGGCGCATGACGTAGCCGACGCCTCGCAGCGTGTGAATCAAGCGAGTGTCTCCGGTATCGACCTTGCGACGTAGGTACGACACATACGACTCCACCACTCCCACTTCACCACCGAAGTCGTAGTGCCACACGTGATCGAGGATTCGTGGCTTGCTCAACACGGTTCCCGCGTTCACCATGAAGTACCGCAGCAGCGTGAACTCGGTGGGCGAGAGCGAGATCGGCTCGCCTGCCTTCCACACCTCGTGGGTGTCGTCGTCGAGTTCGATGTCCGCGAACGCAACTCGCGACGGCTGCGCGTCCTCGCTCTTGCCCGACCGGCGCAGGATCACGCGGAGTCGGGCCACCACTTCCTCGAGCGAGAACGGCTTGGTGACGTAGTCGTCCGCACCGAGGGTCAGCCCGGTCACCTTGTCTTCCACCGAGTCACGCGCGGTCAGGAACAGGGCAGGCGCATCGATTCCGTCGGCCCGCAGTCGACGCAGCAGACCGAACCCGTCCATGCCGGGCATCATCACGTCGAGAATGAGAGCCTCGGGCCTGAAGTTGCGCGCCTTGTCGAGAGCCTCGGGACCGGACGACGCCGTCGCCACCTCGAATCCCTGATACCTCAGGCTGACCGACAGCAGTTCGACGATGGTCGGTTCGTCGTCGACGATCAGGACTCTGGCCTCGGGTGTCTCGCTCACGGTGTCCATCTTCGCGCGAGATGCTGCTCGTTCGCTGGACTCTCCCTGTGAGGTTGCTGTGAGCCACCGACAACGAGTGCACTGTGAGCCACCGACAACGAGGTTGCCGCGAGCCACCGACAACACAGCCCGGCCACAGGGGGCATGATGGCAGCGATGCTCGACGCGAAGACCGACGGCCGAATCAGGACTCGGCCTCCCGTGTCATCCATGCACGTATTCGCAACTCTGCTCGTATTGGGCATCGTCTTCGGTGCCGATATCGCGCGATGGGTCGACTCGTCCCCCGCGCTGAAGACCGGCGCGACGGTGTTCACCGGGATCTTCGTGCAGGCGACGCCGTTCCTGGTGCTCGGAGTACTCGTCAGCGGAAGTATCGCCGCGTTCGTCTCGCCGACGGTGCTTCGACGAGTGGTCCCGAAGAACGAAACGGCTGCCGTCGGAGTGACGGGACTGGCCGGAATGGCGCTGCCCGGTTGTGAGTGCGGCGCCGTCCCCGTCTCCCGTCGGCTCATGGATCAGGGTGTTCCGGCATCGGCCGCCCTCGCATTCCTGCTGTCGGCACCGGCGATCAACCCGGTCGTCCTGGTCTCGACCGCGGTGGCTTTTCCCGGCGAACCCGGCATGGTTCTCGCGCGGTTCCTCGGCTCGCTCGCCACTGCACTGGTGATGGGTTGGCTGTGGACCCGGTTCGGTAAGGCGGAGTGGATCACCGCGCGGCTGGCCGCTCGCGGACACGATCACGACCGCTCGAAGTGGGAGACGTTCCGCGAGTCGGCGCGTGCTGACCTGCTTCAGGCCGGGGCATTTCTCGTGTTCGGTGCTGCGGCCGCCGCGCTGCTGCATCTGGTGATTCCGGACTGGGTGTTCGCCCATCTCGCCGGGCAGTTGCTGCTGTCGATCCTGGTGATGGCCGTACTTGCGGTGATTCTGGCTCTGTGTTCGGAGGCCGATGCGTTCGTCGCCGCCAGCATGTCGATGCTGCCGCTGCTGCCGCGGTTGGTCTTCCTGGTGGTCGGACCTGCCGTCGACGTGAAGCTGATGGCGATGCAGGCGGGCAGTTTCGGACGCGGGTTCGTCGCACGTTTCGCCCCGCTGACGTTCGTCGTCGCGGTCGTGTGCGCCTCGGTGTGCGGCTACCTCGTTCTGGGAGCGCGATGAAGCGCGAGGTGCAGAACCTTCTGCTGTTTCTCCTCGGCGGAGCCATGGTCAAGATTTCGTTGGACGGCAGCTTTGTGCGATACGTCAAACCGTCGCTGCATCCGTATCTGCTGACTGCCGGCGTGTTGATCGTGCTCCTGGCGGCCGCGTCGATCGTGGCCGACATCCGCCGCGGGGGGCCGGCCGACGACGGGCACGGTCACGATTCGCGTCCGTACTGGCTGCTGTTGGTCCCGCTCGCGGTCATCCTGTTCGTCGCACCGCCCGCGCTGGGTGTCTCCGCGGTCGGCGATCGATCCGTCACCTCGGCGGCCGATCGTCAGCGGACAGCGTTTCCACCTCTCCCGGACGAGCGGGCGCCCGAGGTTCCGTTGCTCGATGTCGTACAACGCGCGGTCAGAGACACCGAAGGCAGCCTCGACGGACGGGAGATTCGCGTCACCGGATTCGCCGTCGCCACCGCGAACGGAGGCTCACCGCGCGCCGACGGCACGACTGACGGCATCGATCTCGCTCGCATTCTCATCATTTGCTGCGCGGCCGACGCCAGGTCCGTTCGCATCCACCTCGACGCAGGTAGCGCGTCTCTCGACGACATTTCGGACGGCACCTGGCTGCAGATATCGGGGACCGTCGACGCGGCCACAGCGACGGAGGACACCGCGTTCACACCCACGATGACCGTCTCCACGGTCGAGCGAATCGACGCGCCCGCGAACACGTACGCGTACTGACAACCCGAAACACATGGCCACTACCGACCCGAATTGGTACGATCGTACAAGTCACTTCCGACAATCGGACGAGCGCACCGTACCCGAACAGCGACAAGACGGTGCAAGGAGTGATTTTCGTGGCTTGGCTCATTCTCGTCGTCTCCGGCGTTCTCGAAGCGATCTGGGCGACCGCGCTCGGTAAGTCCGAGGGCTTCACCAAACTCGGACCGTCCGTCGTCTTCGGGGTCGCAGTGGTGCTCAGCATGATCGGTCTCGCGGTCGCGATGCGGTCGTTGCCCACCGGTACCGCCTACGCCGTCTGGGTGGGAATCGGTGCCACCCTCACCGTCGCGTACGCCATGATCACCGGCGAAGAAGCTGCGTCACTGCTCAAGGTGGCGCTTCTGGTCGGCATCGTCGGATGCGTCGTGGGACTGAAGGTTCTTCACTGATTTTCCGAGCTACGAGCAGTTACAGTAAAACGATGAACTGGGTGTCAGCGATCACACTGCCCGCGCGCGCCGGAATTGCCATCGCCGAGCAGGCGATCGGCGTCGCGGAGGTCGCGTTGGCCACCACCAGGATGGCCTTGGCCACCGGTGCATCCGGCACCGCAGGTGTCGCCTCGCTCGCCAATCCACGCGGCGGCACCATGCAACTGCTCGCCCAGCTCGGCCAACTCACCTCCGACGACCGCGCCCTGGGCAACGCACTCAAGGAAGGCGGACCCTTGGACCGCCTTCTCGCCCAGGGCGGCGTCGTCGACCGCCTCACTTCCGAGGACGGCACCCTCGAGCGGTTGCTCTCCCCGGGCGGCCCGGTCGAGCGAATTCTGGCTCCGGGCGGACCCTTGGACCGGCTGCTCGCCGAGGACGGACCGCTCGAACGACTGCTCGCCGAAGGCGGTCTGCTCGACCGCATCACCGCCACCAACGGACCGCTCGAACGACTGACGGCCAAGGACGGCCCGCTCGAGGTGCTCACGCGTCAGGACGGCCTGATCGAGCGTGCCATCGCCGAGGAGGGCATCCTCGAAACGCTGCTCGCCGAGGACGGTGCCATCGAGCGACTGACAGCCAAGGGCGGACCGCTCGATCAGCTGGTCAAGCTGTCGGAGACACTGACGTCGGTGGCCCCGAACATCGAGCGGATGAGCATCTCGATCGACATCCTGCAGGATTCCGTGGAGATCCTCTCGGCTGCGGTCCACCCACTGGGCGAGCTGGTCGGCCGACTCCCGAGTCGCTGGCTCAAGAGCGGGAAACAGTCGGTTCACGAGTTGCACTGACGCCCCGGCCCCTGCGGCGAAATTCTCGACTCTCGGGGCTGCGGCGGTGACCCGTTGTTAGCGCTCACACTGGTGAGCGGGGGTGCGGAAAATAAACTTTGACAATGCCGATGTTATCGCTCACACTTTCGTCTTGATGTGATGTGCGGCACAGACGATGCCACTCTCCACCAACTTCGAGATCTGATTTCACCGAGCAGGGAGAAACGATGAAGTTTCGACATCTACCCATGGCCGCGGCTGCGGTGGCACTGGCCATCACGGTCACCGCATGCGGATCGAGCACCAAGACGGCGGACGTCCAGCCGGCCGACGGCGGAAGCACGGCGGGCGCGCTGATCGGCGTGACGATGCCGACCAAGTCCTCGGCTCGATGGATCGCCGACGGCGACAATCTCAAGAGCGCACTCGAAGGACAGGGCTACAAGGTCGATCTGCAGTACGCGGAGAACGACATTCCCACCCAGGTGAATCAGATCGAGAACCAGATCACCCAGGGCGCAAAGCTTCTCATCGTGGCCTCGGTGGACGGCACCGCGATCACCACCCAGTTGCAGGAAGCCAAGGACAACGGCATCGGCGTCATCGCGTACGACCGCCTCATCCGCAACTCCCCCAACGTCGACTACTACGCGACGTTCGACAACTACAAGGTCGGCGTCGACCAGGCCACGTCTCTGCTCGTCGGCCTCGGATTGAAGAACGAGGACGGCACCGACAAGGCCGACGCCCCAGCCGGTCCGTTGAACATCGAGGTCTTCGCCGGTTCTCCCGACGACAACAACGCCACGTTCTTCTTCGACGGCGCGATGGAGACTCTGCAGCCGTACCTGGACGACGGAACCCTGAAGATCGGCAGCGGCGAATCCGACTTCGAGACGGCCGCAACACTGCGCTGGGATCCGGCGACCGCGCAGAAGCGCATGGAGGACCTGCTCACCAAGACGTACTCCTCGGGCCAGCAGGTTCAGGGCGTGCTCTCGCCGTACGACGGCCTGTCGATCGGAATCCTCTCCGCGCTCAAGAGCAACGGCTACGGCACAGCAGGGCAGCCCTACCCCATCGTCACCGGTCAGGACGCCGAGGTGCCGTCGGTGAAGTCGATCATCGCCGACGAGCAGTACTCCACGATCTACAAGGACACCCGGCAACTGGCCGAGGTCACGATCGCGATGGCTCAGTCCATGCTCGACGGTCAGACGCCGGAGACGAACAACACGACGGACTACGACAACGGCGAGAAGGTCGTCCCCGCGTACCTGCTGCAGCCCGAGATCGTCAACAAGGGCAACTACGAGCAGCTGCTGGTCGAAGGCGGCTACTACACCGAGGATCAGTTGAAGTGAGTTCGGAGATGACGAGCCCGATCTTGGAGATGCGCGGCATCACCAAGACGTTTCCCGGCGTGAAGGCGCTGCAGGATGTCACTCTCTCGGTCGATCGCGGCGAAATCCACGCGATCTGCGGTGAGAACGGCGCCGGAAAGTCGACACTCATGAAGGTGCTGTCGGGTGTGTATCCACACGACACATTCGACGGCGAGATCGTGTTCGACGGTCGCGCCTGCGAGTTCTCCGACATCCGGAGCAGCGAGGCCGAGGGCATCGTCATCATCCATCAGGAACTCGCGTTGAGTCCGTACCTGTCCATCGCCGAGAACATCTTTCTCGGCAACGAGCGGTCCAGGCGCGGGTTCATCGACTGGAACCGAACCAATTCCGAGGCCGCAGCCCTACTGAATCGAGTGGGGCTGCGGGAGAACCCGGTCACCGTGGTCAACGATCTCGGGGTCGGCAAACAGCAACTCGTCGAGATCGCCAAGGCGTTGTCCAAGGACGTCACGCTGCTGATTCTCGACGAACCGACTGCAGCACTGAACGATTCGGACTCGGCTCACCTGCTGGACCTGCTGCGGGGTCTGCGAGACGAGGGAATCACGTGCGTGATCATCTCGCACAAGCTCAACGAGATCGCGGCCGTCGCCGACCGCACCACGATCATTCGCGACGGCCGCACCATCGAGACGTTGGACATGCGCAGCCCCGAGGTCACCGAGGATCGCATCATCTCGCTGATGGTCGGCCGCGATCTCGAGCACCGTTTCCCACCGCACGAATCCACTGTGGGAGAGGAAGTTCTGCGTATCGAGGACTGGACCGTGCACAGCCCGACCCAGCACGGCCGAACCGTCGTCGACGGAGCGAATCTGACGCTGCGCCGTGGTGAGATCGTCGGCCTGGCCGGGCTGATGGGTGCCGGACGCACCGAATTGGCCATGAGTGTCTTCGGACGCAGTTACGGCATCGACATCTCGGGGCGACTGTACAAGTACGGCAAGGAAATACACGTCAAATCCGTAAGCGACGCCATCCATCACGGAATCGCGTACGCCACCGAGGACCGAAAGCGCTACGGCCTCAACCTGATCGACGACATCAAACGCAACATCTCCACTGCGGCACTCGACAAACTGGTGACCGGTGGCTTCGTCGACGACAACCAGGAATACAAGGTGGCCGAAGGCTTCCGGAAGAGCATGAACATCAAGGCACCGAACGTCTCTGCCGTCGTCGGCAAGCTCTCCGGCGGCAATCAGCAGAAAGTCGTGCTGAGCAAGTGGATCTTCAGCGATCCCGACGTGCTCATCCTCGACGAACCGACGCGAGGAATCGACGTCGGCGCGAAGTTCGAAATCTATTCGATCATCAACGATCTCGCCGACGCAGGCAAGGCAATTCTGGTGATCTCCTCCGAGCTACCGGAACTGCTCGGACTGTGCGACCGGATCTACGCGCTGTCCGCAGGCCGGATCACCGGTGAGGTGACTCGCGAGGACGCGACACAGGAATCCCTCATGCACCTCATGACCCGTGGAACAGGAGTACTTCGATGAACCAGCTGTCGACCGTACGGGGGCTGCTCACGCGAAACCTCCGCCAGAGCGGGATCTTCATCGCGTTCGCGTTGATCATCCTGCTGTTCACCGTTCTCACCGGCGGCCAACTGCTGGTCCCGCAGAACATCAGCAACATGGTGGTCCAGAACTCGTACATCCTCATCCTGGCCATCGGCATGGTCGTGATCATCATCGCGGGCCACATCGACCTGTCCGTCGGATCGGTTGTCGCGGCGACCGGAGCGATCTCGGGTGTGCTGATGGTTCAGCAGAACGTGCCGTGGCCTCTTGCGGTGCTCATCACGCTGATCATCGGCGGTCTGATCGGAGCCTGGCAGGGCTATTGGGTTGCGTACTTCGGCATTCCGGCATTCATCGTGACCCTGGCCGGCATGCTCATCTTCCGCGCGGTCACCCTCATCGTGCTCGGGAACCAGGGCATCGGACCGTTCCCCGGGCCCGTGCGCACTCTCTCCAACGGCTTCCTCCCCGGCTTCCTGGGCAACGTGGGACTCGGGCCGCTCGGGGGTGCGGACATCTTCACCCTGCTCGTCGCGATCCTCGCCGTTGCCGGAATCGTGTTCACGCAGTGGCGTTCTCGGACTGGTCGGCAGAAGTACGGGCAGGCCGTCGACGCGATGCCCCTGTTCCTGCTCAAGATGGTTCTGGCCGGCGGTCTGGTTCTCGCCGTCGCCGTCCAGCTGGCGCGCTTCAAGAACCTGCCGTACGTGCTGATCCTTCTCGCCGTACTGGTGATGGGTTATTCCACGCTGGCAGGCAGGACGGTGTTCGGTCGGCACGTGTACGCCATCGGCGGAAACATCCACGCTGCATCGCTGTCCGGTATCAAGGTCAAGCCGGTGACCTTCTGGATCTTCGTCAACATGGGAGTCCTGTCCGCCCTCGCCGGAATCATCTTCGCCGGCCGCCTCAACCAGGCCGGTCCCACTGCAGGCAACGGCTTCGAGCTCGACGCTATCGCCGCGGCCTTCATCGGTGGCGCAGCGGTGCAGGGCGGTGTCGGCCGCATCGTCGGTGCGCTCACCGGCGGACTCATCATCGCCGTGATCAACAGCGGAATGTCGCTCATCGGTTCGCCCAGCGAACGCGTTCAGCTGGTCAAGGGCCTGGTACTCCTCGCCGCAGTGGCATTCGACATCTGGACCAAGCGCCGAGCAGCGAGCGGCAAGGGCAACAAGGGCGACAAAGCTGCGCCTCCGAGCAGCTATCTGGGAGTGCCTGTGCCGGCCGAGATGTTCTCCGGTGCCGAGCCAGGCAAGCCTGCGCCCACCACGACCGGTTCCGCGGTGACAACACCCACGTAATCCACACAGTCGCGGGCACCACCGGCCCGGGCATGCTGTGATTGTCTTCGATCACGAAGGGAGGCTCGGAAGATGACACCCACTCGCGGACCCGCCATGACCGATGTCGCCCGTCTCGCCGGCGTGTCCCATCAGACCGTCTCCCGCGTCATCAACGGTCATCCCAACGTGACCGAAGCGACGAGAACCAAAGTGCATCAGGCGATCTCGGAACTCGGCTATCGACCGAACACTGCTGCCCGCGCTCTGGTCACCGGCCGCAGCAAGACCATCGGAATCGTCGGGACCGGAAACGCTCTCTACGGTCCGGTGTCGACGCTGTACAGCGTCGAGTACGCAGCCCGTCACGCCGGCTACTCCGTGGTGGTCGGCGTCCCCACCTCGTTCGACGAGGCAGCCATCATCACCTGTGTGCGCCGGTTGCAGAAGCAGGGTGTCGACGGCGTCGTCGTCATCGCGCCTCTACGAACCGACGGCGGCGACATCGCCGATCTGGCCGGGGAACTCCCACTCGTCGCCGTGGAGGGTTCGCCTGCCGGTGATCTGGCCGTCGTCTCGGTGGACCAGATCGCCGGAGCGAAGGCAGCAACCAGTCACCTGCTCTCGCTCGGACACAGCGCCGTGTGGCACGTTGCCGGACCGCTGGGGTGGTACGAGGCCGGCGACCGCGTCACCGGATGGCGGATGGCCCACGAGGAAGCAGGCATCGAACCGCCGCCCACCCTCGGCGGCGACTGGACCGCGAAATCAGGGTTCCGGGCCGGCAGCGAACTGGCCGTCGACGCCGACGTCACCGCAGTGTTCGCAGGCAACGACTCCATGGCGCTCGGGGTGCTCCGCGCGCTGAACGTCCACGGAAAGCGAGTACCGCAGGACGTCAGCGTGGTCGGCTTCGACGATGTTCCCGACGCGGAATTCTTCTCACCGCCCCTGACCACCATTCGCCAGGAATTCACCGACGTCGGCGTACGAAGCGTCGAAATTCTGCTGGACCAGATCGACACCGGAAACCGAAGCACCAGGCGTTCGAGCATCGAACCGACCCTGGTGATCCGATCCAGCACCGGCACCCCACGTGCATAGAACCTCGTAGCCTGCTACGAGTTTTCGCTCACTTGGGTCGTTCCGCGGGCTCCACTCCTGCTCACGTGCGGCGAAGCCGCTCACAGACGCAGTTGGATCTCGACGAGTAGTCGTGCGTCGGAATCGGTGAGATCGAGGTCAAGGATCTGCTCGACGCGGCGAATGCGGTAGCGCAAGGTGTTCGGGTGAATGTGCAATCGCTCGGCGGCAGCCCGAACGTCGCCGAAGCACGCCAGGTACGTCTCGAGACTCTCGCGCATTCTGGAGTCGTTGGTGGCGTCGTATCGATCGAGGGCGGCGATGCGCGGGTCTCGCAGCTGTTCGTGATTGGTGATCAGTTCCAGGATTTCACCCAGCAACACCGAGGTTCTCGACTCCTCCAGCGTGGTGACCCGCACCTCGCCGGTGGTGCCGTCGAGAACTCGGTCGACCTCGAATCTGGCCACGGCCACGCCCTCGAGGTCGGCGATCGGGGCTGCGACCGCAGCGCGCAACGCCAGCGAGGTACGCGTCTCGATGCGTCCGACGGCGTCGGCGGTCCACCCCGAAATCCCCGTGCCCGACGCAACCACGGGAAACAGTGCGTAGATTCTCTCACCGATGGTGGTGACCAATGAGTCTCGTCGAAAAGCGCTGGCATGCAGTCGAACAGACGGTGCCAGGGCGCTGATCTCGAAGTCTCCGCAGGCCGCGAATCCGACGACAGCCGCGGAACCCGAGGTGGGTATCGACAGCGCAGACGCCAGCGACGGGACGTCGACTCCGCCGCCCCTGGCCCCGAGCAGGCGCTGAATCTGCAGGGCCTCGTTGGTCGGGGCGTTCGCGATGCGGGTGATCAGTCGGGCCGCGACAGCGGAGGCACCGCGCAGTACCGCGTCGGCGTCGGCGGCGAGCGGGAGGGAACCCTGCTGCACCCAGATCGTCCCGAGAGTCGTGGGGCTGCCGGTCATGCGACGAATCCCGACTGCGAGGCGTCGACGAATCTCCAGTTCGGTATCGGCCGGCACGTCGATCACGTCGTCGGTGCGGCGGAGTCGATCGAACACGCCACGCTCGTGCAGTCTGCGCAGATAGTCGGCCGGTCCTTCGCGTCCGAGAATCGACAGGGTGCGCAGCTCGTCGGCCGCGTCGTCGGATGCCGAGTAGGCCAACACGTGTGAGCGCTCGTCCTCGATGCTCACCATGCCCTTCGTCAGCGACGCCACCGTCTGCGCGAGTTCGTAGAGGTCGGTGTCGGCTCCGAACAGTCCGTCGTCGGGGCTCTGGGCTCGGGCCTGATCGAGAACTCCGCGCATCATCGACAGCAACAGCTCCCACCGTGTCTGCTGGTGCACCGCGACCAAGGCGATGCCGGTCTCCCTGGCACCGTGGGACAGCGCGGTCGAGGCGGCGACTTTGGTCAGCACCGCGAGCGGTCGGTCTGCGACCGAGCGCAACGCGAGATCGTCGAACCACCGGATCACATCGGCCTCGGTCACGCCCACCAGCAGCGTCAGATCGGAGGATGTTCCCGGAGGTAGCCGCAGGTCGTCGGAATCGAGCAGCGCGACGGACTCGACGGCCATGTCCGTTCCGACGGGCGCGAGGACGAGTTCGACGACGGCGCTGTGCAGCGAGGTCAGCATCGAACGCAGCGACACCGTATTGGCCATGAGGACAAGTAGATCATGAATTCTTTGGCCGATGAGCTGATTGAACGCGGTGCGGATCGGACTTCAATGAGCAGCACACACCGAAGCCGAGGAGCAGCCATGGACGCCGTCACATCCGTCCCCACCCCCACCAACGAGCCGGTCAACACCTACGCCCCGGGTAGTCCGGAACGCACCCGCTTGCGCAGCCGCCTGACCGAACTGCGTTCCTCCACCGTCGAGATCCATCAGGTCATCGGCGGAGTTCATCGACAGGCCGACGGCCCACGCGAGAACGTCGTCGAACCGCACAAGCACTCGTCGGTCATCGGCAGTTTCGCCGGAGCCGGCCACCAGGATGTGCGCGACGCCATCGACGCCGCGACGGCAGCCGCGCCGATGTGGCGCGATCTTCCCTTCGACGAGCGCGCCGCGGTGTTCCTGCGGGCCGCCGATCTGCTGTCCGGCCCGTGGCGCGAAAGAATCGCTGCTGCAACGATGCTCGGTCAGTCCAAGTCGGCCTACCAGGCGGAGATCGACGCACCCTGCGAGCTCATCGACTTCTGGCGGTTCAACGTCACGTTCGCCCGGCAGATTCTCGCCGAGCAGCCGATATCGGCACCGGGAGTGTGGAATCGCGTCGAATACCGTCCGCTCGAGGGCTTCGTCTACGCCATCACTCCGTTCAACTTCACCGCCATCGCAGGCAACCTGCCCACCGCGCCTGCGTTGATGGGCAACACCGTGCTGTGGAAGCCCTCGCCCACCCAGGCCGTGGCCGCATATCTCACGCTGCAGCTCTTAGAAGCCGCCGGTCTGCCGCCGGGTGTGATCAACCTCGTTCTCGGCGACGGGCCGATGGTGTCCGAAGTCGCCCTTGCCGATCCACGGCTGGCCGGCATCCACTTCACCGGATCCACCGCGACATTCCAGACGCTGTGGCGTCAGGTGGGCAACAACATCTCGAACTACCACTCCTACCCACGGCTCGTCGGCGAGACCGGCGGCAAGGACTTCATCGTCGCCCACAGCTCCGCCGATCCGGATGTGCTGACCACGGCCATGATTCGCGGCGCGTTCGACTTCCAGGGACAGAAGTGCTCGGCAGCATCGCGGGCGTTCGTACCGAAATCGCTGTGGGCTTCGATGGGCGATTCGTTCGTCGAGCAGGTCTCGGCGCTGAAGTACGGTGACGTGACCGACCTCTCCAACTACGGCGGCGCCGTCATCGATCGAAAGGCGTTCGACCGCAATGCAGCTGCCCTCGACCGAGCGAAGTCCGTCCCCGGCTTGACCATTGCTGCAGGCGGAACCTGTGACGACTCGGAGGGCTACTTCGTCTCCCCCACCGTGCTTCTCGGCGACGATCCCACCGACGAGGCCTTCACCACCGAGTACTTCGGCCCCATCCTCGCCGTCCACGTGTACGACGACGCCAGGCCCGACGCCTACGCCGAGATCCTGCGTGTCGTGGACAGTGGCTCGAAGTACGCGTTGACCGGAGCGGTCATCGCCACCGATCGCACGGCCGTCGAACAGGCCCATGCGGCACTGCGATTCGCCGCCGGGAACTTCTACGTCAACGACAAGCCGACCGGCGCGGTGGTGGGACAGCAACCGTTCGGCGGAGCCCGCGCATCGGGCACCAACGACAAGGCGGGTTCACCGCAGAATCTGCTGCGCTGGGCCTCGGCCCGCACCGTGAAGGAAACGTTCGTACCGCCGACCACTCACGGCTACCCGCACCAGGAAGGCGAGGGCACACGATGACCACTCTGCTCAGCAATCCGCTGCGACCGGCGCTGCTGGCGGCGGCGCGTTCGCCGAAACTGCAGGCGACGGTGACGCGGCTGCGCGCCACCCGATCCCTCGTCGACCGCTTTGTCGCGGGTGAATCCGAGCCTGCGGCCGTCAGCGCAGTCGATACCCTGCTGGCGTCGGGCCGGTTCGTCTCGGTGGACTACCTCGGTGAGGACACCACCGACCGCGGCCAGGCGAGAGCAACCGTGGACGCGTATCTGTCACTGATACAACGCTTTTCGACGCGACAGGCCGATGCGACAGCGCTCGAGATATCACTCAAGCTGTCCGCGCTCGGCCAGGGAATCGATCGAACCCTGGCACTGGAGAACGCACGGACCATCTGCGCTGCTGCCACTGCGGCGGGAGTGTGGGTGACGGTGGATGCCGAGGACCACACGACCACCGATTCGACCCTGTCGATCGTCCGCGAACTGCGCGTGGACTTTCCGGATCTGGGCACGGTGCTGCAGGCATATCTGCGACGCACCGAGGCCGACTGCCGGGACCTGTCCGGGCCGAGATCTCGGATCCGCCTGTGCAAAGGTGCGTACAACGAACCGTCGTCGGTGGCGTTTCAGACTGCACGCGAGGTCTCGGACTCGTACCTGAGGTGCCTGCAGGTCTTGATGAACGGTCGCGGCTACCCCATGGTGGCCTCACACGATCCGGAGATGATCGACGCTGCGGAGCAGTTCGCGGCGTCCGCGGGCAGGTCGTCGGAGGAGTTCGAGTTCCAGATGCTGTACGGCATCCGCGATCCCGAGCAGCGCCGACTCGTCGATGCCGGTCGGCACGTTCGCGTGTACGTGCCCTACGGGTCGCAGTGGTACGGCTACTTCATGCGCAGACTGGCCGAGCGTCCGGCGAACCTGATGTTCTTCGCGCGATCGGTGCTCTCGCGCACGTAGCGGGTGCACTCGACAACTCGCTCGCTCACCGCACAAGCGCGCGCGTTTGCCGGCTGCGCGCAGAATCGCGTGGTTTCCGAGGCGATTTCGCGCGCATTCGACGAATGCGCGCGCTTTTGTACACCACCGGAGTCGGCCGCCCTCTCGCCTCGGCGTTCCAGCGTGGATTAGGCCGTGCGACATCGGGGCATCCCGACGTCATGGCAAATTACAGAGTTATCGATCCGCACGGAACCGTCGTCGAGACCAAGGACATCTCCAGTTCGGAGGACGCGCACGCCTGGTTCAAGGACAGCAAGTCGGACAACGAGGAATTGGGATGGCGACTCGAGGTCGAGCACGACGGCGAGTGGGCCTTCTTCAGCGCCTCGGAGGGAACCGAGGACTAGTTCTCCTGGGCTGCAACAACTTCGAACGACCCTGTACATCGGCTGCGCCGTTCTGCAGGGTCGTTCGTTCGGGGACAGGCAACTCGGGGGCAGACGACTCGAGAACGACGAACAGTGGGCAGCCCCGTACTGGAGCTGCCCACCTCTTGTCGCGGCGATGATCGCCGGAGTATTACCGGTCGTTCGAGGGACGAGCCGTCGGAATTGTGGACTCGAGGTCGGCGACCTGGATCAGACGTGAGACCGAGCGTCCTGCGACGATCGACCATGATGCGCCGATGCCGGCCGTGTAGTCACGGACTGCATCGAAAACGGTGAGACCAGCAATGCCGAAGAATTCGACATTGGACAGATCGAGGGTGACATGCCTCTTGCTGGACACGCGGCTGCAGACGAAATCGGAGAACATCGGCGCGCTGCGCATGTCGATGTCGCCGTGGACGGCGACGACGAGTGATCCGTCGGGGCCGTCGTGCGCGGTGAAGATTGCTCCGGTTGCTGCGACGGACACGGACTTCTCCGCGACAGTCACCGGGGTGGTTCGAACTTTGTTGCCTGAAGATTCAACACTCATGGCAGATCCCATCGATCGGTCGAACTGAAGGGGGAAACCGATTGACGCAGCGGGAGCAGAATTTTAGCCTGACCCGGACGCCGACTTCGCTGCGTTTCCCCGTGACCGGCTGTTAGCTCAACCGTGGCCAACCCTACGTTACTCGCACGCTCGGAGTCCAGCATTGGCCAGAACAGGCCACCCACCAGCGGTTCGAACATCGCGCCGGGCGCGGCCCCTACGCGCGACGGCTGTTTCCCAGGTCTGCGTGATGTTCTCGCATAGCGCCGATCAGCGCTTCGAACACCCGATGCGCGGCGGCGAGATCGCCATCGGGGAGGTCCGCCAATGCGGCGCTCGTCCGCTTACCGAGGGGGCCGAAGAATCCGCGAGCGACCTCCATCCCGTGCTCGTCGTACCGCAGAATGACCTTGCGTCGATCGGACGCGTCGGATTCGCGGCGGATGTGCCCGGAGGTGATCATGCGCTCGACGAGGTAGGTCATCGCCGCCGAGGACAGCCCCAGCATGGTGCCCAGTTCCCCCGCCGTCAGCGGCGCACCCTCGACATCGGCGACCATGACGTGCAACAGAGCCCGAAAGTCGTTGGGCCGCAGGCTGTGTTGAGCACCGAACACTTGGCCGATCTGTTCGGAGACCGACGACAGCGCTCGTAGATCCGCGGAAATCGCGGATTCGAGGCGGTTTCGGTCGGCCATGTCGGTGGTAACTCCTTCGCTGCGGTCACCGTCAGACTACTGCCCGCAAGAGATTCAGTTGCTTAATATCTAAGTAAATGAGATTGTTTCTTCGTGGACAGCACTCGTACCGAGAACAAGACCGTCTGGGACCGCGTCGCGGTCGCGGCCACCGGGCGTAGATCCGGGGCGCTGGCGGCAGCGATCTTCATCCTCGCCGTGGCCGTGATGGGGTTGGTCGGCAGCAACGATTCCGCCGACCAATCGCCGAACTCGTTGCCGACGTCGGCCGAGTCCTACCAGGTCGACGAGCTTCTCTCCGAATTCCCGGATTCCGACTCCGCACCGGTGATCCTGGTTCTGAGCCGGGCCGACGGCGGCGACCTGACAGCCGCCGACATCGAGGGCGCAGCTGCCGCACAGAGCAGGCTGCTCGCAGTCGATCGCTCGGTGCCGGACGAGCCCGGCCCGCCCCCGATCGTCGCTCCCGACGGCAAAGCTGCGATCGCGCTGGTCCAGGTCGATTCCGAGTTGTCGGGCTTCACGCTCAACGAACTGATCACCGAACTGCGATCCGCTGCGAGTGACGGCCTCTCTCCCGATCTGATTGCCCAGGTCACCGGCGGACCCGCTTTCGGTGCCGACATCGCGAACTCGTTCTCCGGTGCCAACTTCACGCTTCTGGCCGTCACCGCCCTCGTGGTGGCCGTCCTCCTCATCGTCACCTACCGATCACCCATCCTGTGGTTGGTGCCGTTGGCCGTCATCGGTTTCGCCGACCGATTCGCCACCACCGTCGGCACCGTGCTGGCCCAGGCCACCGGGCTCTCCTTCGACGGTTCGACCTCGGGAATCACCAGTGTGCTGGTGTTCGGCGCAGGCACGAACTACGCCCTGCTGCTCATCTCTCGATACCGCGAGGAACTGCGTCGCGAGTCCGATCATCGCCTCGCCCTGCACCGCGCCGTTCGCCAGGCCGGGCCCGCCATCCTCGCCAGCAACGCAACCGTCGTACTGGCCCTGCTGACCTTGCTCCTCGCGATGCTGCCGAGCACCCGCAGCCTCGGGGCGCTGGCCGCGGCCGGTCTCGTGGTCGCAGCAGTGTTCGTCCTGTTCGTACTGCCGCCTCTACTGAAACTGTGCGGCCCGAAGCTGTTCTGGCCCTTCGTTCCCAAGGAATCGGACCGTGACACCACCACGGAGGGCGTCTGGCACTCGATCGCCGCGGGAGTCGCCCGACGCCCCGTGGCCACCGCCTCGATCACGATCGTCGCACTGCTGGCCTGCTGCGCCGCACTGTTCGGGACTCAGATCGGACTCTCGCAAACCGAGCAGTTCCGTGTCACCGCCGAGTCCGTCGAAGGCTTCGACACTCTCTCCCAGCACTTCCCGGCCGGATCGGCCGACCCTATGACGGTCCTCGCTCCCACCGCCGACATCGACGCAGTCATCAGCACCGCCGAGGGCATCGACGGAGTCGTCTCGGTCGATCGCGTCGCGGATTCCGACACCGGACTCACCCGCCTCTCGGTCGTCACCGATGCGGCTCCCGCATCCGACGAGTCGTTCGCCGTCGTCGAGGACCTCCGCGCCGCACTCACCGGCGTGGACGGAGCAGCGCCCGAGGGTCGTTCCGCAGGCTCCACTCCTGTGGTAGGCGGCAGCGACGCCAAGGCACTCGACACCACCGACGCAGCGGCCCGCGATCGCCTCGTGGTGATTCCCGCGATTCTCGCGGTCGTGCTCGCCGTGCTCCTGGTTCTGTTGCGCGCCCTGGTCGCGCCCCTGATCCTGGTCGCGACAACGGTATTGAGCGCAGTGGCCGCTATCGGGATCGGCAGCTGGGTGAGCCTGCACGTCTTCGGATTCCCCGCCCTCGACGACAACACTCCGCTGTTCGCGTTCCTGTTCCTGGTCGCGCTCGGCGTGGACTACACCATCTTCCTCGTCACTCGCACCCGGGAGGAGACGCCCCGGCACGGCACCAGATCTGCCATCGTGCGGGCGGTTTCGGCCACCGGAGGTGTCATCACGAGCGCGGGAATCGTTCTGGCAGCCGTGTTCTGCGTGCTCGGCGTCCTGCCGCTGATCACCCTGACCCAACTCGGAATCATCGTCGGACTGGGTATTCTGCTCGATACCTTCGTGGTACGCACCGTCGTGATTCCCGCCCTGTTCACCCTCATCGGCCCGGGGATCTGGTGGCCGAACAGGATCGACTCGAACAAGAACACATCCGCAACCCAAGGAGCGAACACATGAAGATCCGCAACGCATTCGGCCGCACCGCACTCGTCGGTGCCCTGGCCGCAGGCGCACTGCTGACCGCGGCCCCCGCTCAGGCGCAGCCGGTCGGACCGCTGGGATCGGTCGGACTCGAGCCGCTGGCTCCGATCCCGTCACTCGATGTCGAGCGCTACCTGGGCACCTGGAACCAGGTCGCCGCGGTGCCGCAGCCCTTCAACCTGATCTGCGCCCGCGACACCCAGGCGAACTACCAGATGATCGACGACGCCAACATCCGCGTCGAGAACACCTGCACCACCTGGACGGGCCAGGAAAACCGCATCGTCGGCAACGCACGAGTCAACGACACCGTCACCAATGCCCAACTGCACGTGAGCTTCCCGGGCGTTCCCACGCAGGAGAGCCAGGAGGGACCGACCAACTACATCGTCGCCTACATCGCCGACGACTACTCGTGGGCGTTCGTCGGAAGCCCAACCCGCACGTCCGGATTCGTGCTCAAGCGCACGCCCGACGTCAGCGTCGAGCAGTTCCGCGAGATCCGCGGCGTCGTCGAATCGCTGGGTTACGACTCGAACTTCATCACCACGACGCCCACCCCGGGCGGCGCGACGACGATTCAGCAGCTCTCGACGGTGTAATGCCTGCGGCAGTGGCGTGGTTGAGCGCCCCCTGGGGCACTCAACCGCACCACTGCGCGGAGCGCACTCAGCTCGCGCTGAGGATCGAGATCGCGAATATCAAGCTGTCGCCCGGCTCGATTCCTGCCGCCGGATTGCCGCTGGCGTAGCCGTCGGCCGAGGTGACCGCAACGGCGACGGTCGAGCCGACGGTCTGTCCGGCGATGGCCTTCTGAAAGCCTGCGACAACTCCGTCGAGCGGGAATTCGACCGGCGCGCCCCGCTCGAAGCTGCTGTCGAACGTTTCCCCTGTGCGTCCGTTGACGCCCATGTAGCAGACGGACACCTCGGCGTCGGCTGCGACGACCGGTCCATCCCCAGCCATCAGCGTTTCGACCTGTGTCTCGCCGACGGCGAACGGTGCGTCGACGGTGACCGCGGGCGCGGCCGTGTCGGTGGATCCGACGACGGCCATGCTGCCGGAGTCCCCGTCCAGCGTCCATTCCGGAATGGCTGCCGCGTCGGGTGCTTCCGTGGGGCAGGTGCTCGAGGCGGCTGGGGCACCGGCGTCCGACGACGCGGAGGACGCGGAAGGTGCCGGGGACGAGGTGTCCTCGTCCGAGCTGCACGCGCCCGTCAGCAGGACGAGCGAGACGGAGGCGGCCAGGAACATGGTGCGGGTGTAGGAGTGATTCACCGCGCCCACGCTACAAGTACCGCCCCCGATGTCCGTCACACTGCGGCGCGGAGTACTTCTGCGACCGGGGTGGACGCTCGACCGATCAGGGCCTGCAGGTCTCCGGAATCGGTGTCGAGCTCGCCGCGGGCAATCCCGGCATCCGCGCTGGCCAGCATGGTTGCCACGAAGTCGGGCAGTCCTGCGCCCTGGAGAATCGCGGCGTATTCAGACTCCGAGACGTCCTTGTAGGCGATCGGCTTGCCGGAGAGTTCGCCGATGACGGCCGCAAGCTCGGCGTAGGTGAGGCGTTCGTCGCCGCCGAGCTCGTAGATCTTTCCGCCTTGATCGTCGAGCGTCAGCACGGCAGCGGCCGCGGCGGCGAAGTCGACGCGAGACGCGGCGGCGAGCTTGCCGTTGCCTGCCGCGCCGAGGAGCACTCCGCTCTCTACGGTCTGGGCGAGCGAACCGAGGTAGTTCTCCCAGTACCAGCCGTTGCGCAGGAACACCGCGGGGATGCCGGACGCGGCGAGGCGCTCCTCGGTGGCCTTGTGCTCGGGCGCGAGGCTTACTCCCGAAGTGTCTGCGGCCAGCAGGCTGGTGTAGGCGATCAGGCCCACTCCGGCGGCCTCCGCTGCCTCGATCACGTTGGTGTGCTGCGCAATTCGCTGACCCACCTCCGAGCCCGAGACGAGCAGAAGCTTGTCGACGCCGGCGAGAGCCGCCGTCATCGCGGTGGAATCGGAGTAGTCGGCGACCCGAACCACGACACCGCGTTCGGCCAGCGGAGCGGCCTTGTCCGCGTTTCGGACGACCGCCACGATGTCGGCGGGTTCGACACCACGCTCGATGAGTGCGTCGACGACGAGTCCGCCGAGATTGCCCGTTGCTCCTGTTACCGCTGTGGTCATGATCGAACTCCTGGAGTCGAGGTGTCGAGTACCCCTTCACTATGCACTTACTTTTCGTGCAGTGCAACCCTTCTAGTTATTACTGACTCTTTGATATGCGCTAGCATGGCGATATGTCCGAGCCCGCAGAATCTCTCGAAGCGTCCGTCTTCGCGCGTGACTGTGCGTCGAGGCAGACATTGCAGAACGCCACCAGCAGGTGGGGCGTGCTCGCCCTCGCCGCCCTCACCGAGGGCGACTATCGATTCAACGCGTTGCGCCGACGCGTCGACGGCGTCAGCGAACGCATGCTCTCGCAGACCCTCCAGACCCTCGAGCGGGACGGTCTCGTGGTTCGCACCGTCCTCGAGACCATTCCACCGAAGGTGGAGTACAGCCTCACCCCGCTGGGACGCGACGTCGGTGCCCGATTGGCCGATCTCATCGAACTGATCGAGGGCAACATGCCTGCCGTCCTCGAGTCACGCGCCGAACACGACGCCCGCTGATCGGCCGGGCTCAGGCGGGAGGCGTCACCAGGCACCACTCGTTGCCCTCGGGATCGAGCAGCACCTGGAAGGTTCCCGCCGCGTCGGAGTGTCGGTCGCCGAGCACCCTCGCACCCAGGGCGACGGCCGACCCGACGGCACGGTCGATATCCGATACGGCGACGTCGAGGTGGAGCCGATTCTTACCCGCTTTGCTCTCCGGGACTCGCTGAAATGCCAGCCGAGTGAACCCGGGGACGTCGACGAAGTGCCAGGCGGCGTCACGCACCATCGGCTTTCCGCCGAGTATCGCGGCCCAGAATTGCGCCAGCGATGCCGGGTCCGTGCAGTCGAAAACGACCTCGTCGATGCGTCCGATCACGGTCCGATCCTAGAGGCCGCGAACACCCACCAGCGCGTTATTTCAGCGTGATACTACCGAGACGTTTCCGTGATGATGCCGAACCCGTGCCGCGTTCGGACCCGTCTAGACTCGACTCCAGGGCGTGCGGGTCCTGCGCAACATCGGCCCGACGACCGACACGCTCGGCACACCGGTGCCGACGCACTGATCTGGGGAGGCATTCACCATGTTCCACACCAAGAGGATTGTCGGCGGGGCGGCAGCATTCGGATTCGCGTGTGCATTCGCGGCACTGGTACCCGGCACCGCATCCGCAGCACCGGTCGCCTGCACCACCGCACCCGGAGGGGCCGATGTCGCTGCGCTCGTCGGAGGATCGCAGTGCGACAGCTCCGCCGACGTCGCGAGTGCGGCGGCCGGCCTCGGCCTCGAGGGCTGGGGTTCGGCCGAGGCGATGAACAACGCAGCCGCCCTTGCACTGGGACTGAACGGTGGAACTGCAGTGAGCAACGGCAGTTTCGGTGGCGCGCCTGCAGCGATCGCCTTCGGCCCCGGTGCCGTCGCACAGAACACCGCAGCCGGTCTCGGGCTCTCCATCGCGGTGGCAGCACCGGGCTCCACCATCACCCTCACCCCGAACGGCGCGGTGTGCAACGGTGCCGGAATCGCGGGCAGCTTCACCACCCTGCAGGGCTGCATCGGCTGACGTGCGCCACGGGGGTGCGAGTGGGCGATATGGATGTCACCGAAGGCTGTGTGATCTACAGTCTCAGTGACCGGCAGTCTCGGTCACCCACAATCTCGGAACGCGAGTCGGAAACGGCACGCTGAACAAGGAGTTCGACGGCAATGATGTCCTACCTGCTCTACGACGTTCTGCTCCCCCAACTCGGCCACGACGTCGCGTCGTACTGGGCACACCTGCTGGTTGTCGCCCCGATCTGAGTTCTTTCGACCCGTCACGACGAAGACATCCCCGCTCGGCCTTCTCGGCCGGGCGGGGATGTCTCGTTCGAAACCGGAATCGAATCAGACCGGCTGGGGCAACAGTCGGGTCAACACATCCGACAGGGTCACGACGCCGACGCTGCGAGCCGGATCGTCCGCCGCCGCCGAACCGTCGACCACCAGTGCCAGGTGATGCCGGGTCTCGCGCATCGACTGCAGGGCAACGTACACCGGCGTCGTCGCCTCGAGCGTGTATGCCGGACGCGTGATCTCGGCGAGGGTCTGCGGAGCGGTCAACGTGTCGCGCACGTGCACCACGCCCTTGACCACGTCCGCGTCGCTGACCAGGATCCGCAGATGTCCCGAGCGACGTGAGGCCTCGCGCACGTCGTCGATCGTCGCTGTGGACGGTACCGACGTGGGCTTGCCGAACTGACGCACCAGGTCACCGACGGTCAACTCCTGCAGTTCCAGCGCACTGGAAATCTGCGCCTGATAGCTGGCATCGAGGGCACCGACGTTCACCGAATGTTCCACCAGCTGCCGAAGGTCGTCCGCGTTCTGGCCCGTACCAACGGTGTCGGCCGGCTCGACGCCGACCCGCCGCAGGCACCAGTTCGCCATGTTGTTCAGTGCCGTCAGCACCGGACGGGTGAGAAACATGAACGCGCGCATAGGGATTGCGAGCATCGTCGCGGACTTCTCCGGATGGGCGATGGCCCAGGACTTCGGAGCCATCTCACCGACCACCAGGTGCAGGAAGGTGACGATGATCAGCGCGAGCACGAAACCGAGGACGTCGGCGAACCAGTACGGCAGGCCGCCGCTCTCGAACAGGGGCGTGAGCCAGTAGTGCACGGCCGGCTTCGTCGTCGCACCGAGACCGAGGGTGCAGACGGTGATGCCGAGCTGGGAGCCGGCGAGCAGAACCGTCAGCTCGGACGAGCTGCGCAGCGCCGCACGAGCGGAACGTGAATTGGGTGCCGCGTCTTCGAGCCGATGCCGCTTGGCGGCCAACAGCGCGAACTCGACGGCCACGAAGAAGGCACTGGCAGCGATGAGGCCGATCGTGACGGCCAGGAAAATCCAGATGTTGCTCATCGGTGCACACTTTCCTTCGACTCGGCCGACTCGTCGTCGTGTTCGGGGTCACGCTCGCCGAGCGTCAGAGTCAGCAGGGACGGGACGTGGCTGTCGATCTCCTCGATCTCGAGGATGACGAAACGAACGGGACTCTCCTCGTCGTTCGCCAGATCGGCGTTGTCCGGTGGTAGGTCCACTTCGATCCGTTCCCCGACATCGGGGAGAGATCCGTTGTGCGCGATGGCGAAACCGGCAATGGTCTCGTAGTCACCCTCGGGCAGATCGATGCCGATGGCACGTTCGACCTCGTCGACGTGCACCTCGCCGGCCATGGTCCAGCTGCCGTCGTCGGCACTGACCGGGCTCGGATCGGACAGGTCGTCGTCGTGCTCGTCGGTGATCTCGCCGACCAGCTCCTCGGCCAGGTCCTCGATCGTGATGACGCCGGTCAGACCGCCGTATTCGTCGATCACACAAGCCAATTGGTTCTTGGTCGAGCGCAACTCGCGCATCGCGTCGGGCAGGGTCTGGATCTCCGGGAGGATCAGCGCGTCACGCGTGAGCTCGGAGATCGGTCTGGAACCCGGCACCGTCGCGGACAGGACGTCCGCGAGATGGACGACGCCGACGATACCGTCGTCCTCGTCGAGCACCGGATACCTCGAGTGCTCCTGCCCCATCAGGGCAGCGACCTCGCTGAGAGTGTCGGTGTCTCGGACCGTCGCCGATCGCGAGCGCGGGATCATCGCGTGTTCGACTGTGCGAGTGGGGAAGTCGAGGATTCGATCGAGCAGCGTCGACAATTCGTCGGGCAGATCGCCGGTCTCGCGGGAATCCGAGACGATGTGCTCGAGGTCGCGCAGGCTCGCCGAGTGCTCCACGTCGTGCACCGGCTCGATCTTGAGAGCCTTGAGCAACAGGTTCGACGACTGGTCGAAGATGGTGATCAACCACCCGAAGAGCTTGAGGTAGATGGTCGTCGACAGCGAAAGCCATCGAGCCACCGGCTCGGGGCGGGCGATGGCGAAATTCTTCGGGAACAGTTCACCGAAGAGCATCTGCACGAACGTCGCGAACGTGATGGCCAGAACGGCACCGAGGCCGACACCGACGGCCGTCGGAACTCCGACGCCGCCCAGTATCGCGCCGAAGGACTGACCGATCAGCGGTTCGGCGACATAGCCGACCAGCAGGCCGGTGACCGTGATGCCCAGCTGCGCGCCGGACAGCATGAAGGACGTGCGCTTGGTGACGGTCAGGGTACGAGCGGCGACGGCGTCACCGGCCTCGGCACGTGCCTTGAGCCGGGACCGGTCGACGGTCATGTACGCGAATTCCTGAGCTACGAAGTAGCCGGTCGCGACGGTGATGAGGAAAACGACGAGCAGGCCGAGCAGAAGAGTGAGCAGAACGCTCATTCGCCGGACACCGCCTCGCACGTAGTAGCTGTGGTGCGGGGGGCCGTGTCCGGCCCGGGTTTATCGCTGTCCATGATTCCTCGAGGTTGTAAGGGTGAAGTTTGTCCGATACTACCGGGTCGAAGTCAGTGTCGGGTCACGGTGCCTTCACGACCAGGACGGGAACCGGGCAGTCCAGCAACACTCGCTGCACGGTGCTGCCCATCAGGAACTTGCCCACCGCGGAGCGACGCTTGGAGCCGATGACGACCAGGCCCGCACCGACGTCTGCGACAAGATCGACCAGCGCGCCGGCCGGGTCGCCGCCGTCGGGCTCGACGCGCACGGTGGTGGCAGTTCCGGGAAGGGTTTTCTCCACCTCGGCCTGCGCTGCCGCGCGGTCCTCTGCCGATACGGAATCGCGGTCCACCACGGACAACACGATCAGCTCGGCCTGACGCAGCTCGGCCTCGGCGGCACCGCGGCGCAACGCTTCCTGCCCCTCCGGTGTGTTGCTCATCGCTACTGCCACTGCGCTCGCTACCGACACGTTCTCTCCCGTTGCTCGTTGCTCGTCTTCACCGAGGATCACCCTCGGGGATTTGTGAACTGGACTAATCAGACAAACTGTATCTAACCTGACGCTGTGACACCCCACACGAAAGGTCTCTGATGGCGATATCGCCCACACTGCTACGAACGGCCGGAGCCTTGGTGGTGGTGGGAGCAGTCACCGTTGCCGGAATCGACGCCGCTCGCAGTGCCAGCGGATCCGACGCCCGAGCCAAATTGACACTGATCGCACCGGCCGCCGCGGGCGGAGGCTGGGATCTGGTCGCCCGCGAATCGCAACAGGCGCTACGTAGCGACGGCATCGTCAACAACGCTCAGGTCGTCAATGTCCCCGGTGCCGGCGGCACTATCGGCCTGAGCCAACTCGACAACCTCAGCGGTCAGCCCACCACCGTCATGATCACCGGAACCGTCATGCTCGGCGGCATCGCGATCAACAACTCCGAGACCACACTGGCCGACACCGTCCCGATCGCCAAGCTCGCCGAGGACTTCGAGGTCTTCGTGGTGCCCAAGGATTCACCCATCCAGAATCTCGAGGACATGATCGAGGCATGGCGGGCCAATCCCGGTGGACTACCGATCGGCGGCGGCTCCCTCGGCGGAATCGACCACATCGTCGCGGGTCAGTTGGCGCAGGAAGCCGACATCGACCCGGCCGCAATCAATTACATCGCCTACTCCGGAGGCGGCGAAGTCCTGACGTCGCTGCTGTCGAACACCGTCGGCGTCGCGGTCAGTGGCTTCAACGACTTCCGCGACCAGATCGAGGCAGGCAACGTACGCGCACTCGCCGTCGCCGCGCCCGAGCCGCTCGAGGGATTCGACGTGGAGACGTTCATCGAACAGGGCTACAACGTCGACCTGGTGAACTGGCGTGGAATCGTTGCGCCCCCGGGGATCTCGGACGAGGACCGGCAGACTCTCGTCGACATCGTCACCGAGATGGTCGAAACCGAGCAGTGGGCCACGGCCGTCGAACGCAACCGTTGGAAGGAATCGGTGCTGACCGGAGACGAATTCGGCGAATTCCTCGAGGTCGAGCAGACACGGATCACCGGAATTCTCGAGGAATTGGGGCTGGTATGACAACGACGACCACAGACACCGACACGGGTACGTCCCGGTCGTTCTGGACCGGCCGCAGCGGCCTGATCGTTCCGGCACTGCTCGTTGCACTGGGAGTGTTCCTGGTCTACGGAACCGTCACGATGGATGTTCCGTCCACCGCCACCTCGCCTGGCCCACAGGTCTTTCCGGCCATCGTCGCCGGCGGTTGCTTCGTCGTCGCCCTGTTGGTCACAATTCAGTTGATGGTCAAGCCCGACGTGATCGACCGCGGGGTCGACGCCGACGGAAAGCCGCACACCGGCACCGTCAGCAACTGGCGAACCCTGTCGATCACCGTCGGATCGGTGGCATTGTTCATCGCCCTGCTCGACCCGCTCGGCTGGGTCCTGGCCGGCGCGCTGCTGTTCTGGGGCGTGTCGGTCGGATTGGGCGGTCGCCGTTACGTGTTCGACGCGGCAGTCGCACTGCTGGTCTCGAGCACGATTCAGATCGCATTCTCCGCTGGCCTCGGGCTGACCCTGCCCGGCGGCGTCCTCGCCCAAATCTTCTGACGGAGCTGAACTTCTGATGGATTCATTGAGCAATCTCATCGACGGATTCGGCACCGCGCTGACTCCGATGAACCTCGTCTGGGTGTTCGTCGGCGCGCTGCTCGGAACCGCCGTGGGCGTCCTGCCCGGTCTCGGCTCCGCCATGGCCGTGGCCCTGCTGCTGCCCGTCACCTTCACCCTGGACCCGACCGCCGCGTTGATCATGTTCGCCGGAGTGTATTTCGGCGGCCTGTTCGGCGATTCCATCTCGGGCATTCTGATGAACACCCCCGGCAACAGCACTGCGATCGCAGGCACGTTCGAGGGCCATCGAATGGCCAAGAACGGCCGCGCCCCACAGGCTTTGGCCACCTCGGCGATCGGCGCGTTCATCGGCGGTATCGTCGCGACCACCCTGGTGGTGTTCTTCGCCCCGACGCTCGCCGCCTTGGCGAGCAACTTCGGTCCCGCCGAATATCTCGCCCTCGCGGTGTTCGCGTTCATCGCCACCTCGGCGGTGGTCTCGGACTCCGCACTCAAGGGCCTGACCGCACTGCTGATCGGCCTCACCCTCGCCGTCATCGGTATCGACGGCCCTTCGGGCGCTTCACGATTCACGTTCGAGGTCCCTGCCCTGTTCGACGGCATCCACATCGTCGTCATCACCGTCGCGATGCTCGCCCTCGGTGAGGTCATCCACATCGCGTCGAAGATCGGTCGACCCGAGGACCGTTCGCTGATCAAGTCGCAGGGACGACCGTGGCTGAGCAAGGCAGAGTTCCGCGATGCGTTGCCGGCATGGATGCGCGGCACGGCATTCGGTGTGCCGTTCGGTGTGATCCCCGCAGGTGGTGCCGAAGTGCCGAGCTTCCTGGCCTACGGCACCGAGCGCAGGCTCGATCGCAAACGCGAGAAGCCGATGTTCGGCAAGGGTGCCATTCGAGGCGTCGCGGGTCCCGAGGCCGCCGGAAACTCCACGGCCGGAACGGCAATGGGAGCATTGCTGGCTCTGGGTCTGCCCACGTCGGCGACGGCCGCGATCATGCTGGCGGCCTTCCAGCAGTACGGCATGCAACCCGGGCCCCTGCTCTTCGAGCGCAGCGGCGACATCGTCTGGGCCCTGCTGGCCAGCCTGTTCGTGGCCATGATCGTGCTGTTGATCCTCAACCTGCCGTTCGCACCACTGTGGGCGCAGCTTTTGAAGATCCCGAAGAACTACCTCTACGCCGGTATTTCGGTGTTCGCAGCCCTTGGCGTCTACGCGTCGAGTGCGTCGATCGTGGACCTGATCTTCATGCTCGGACTCGGCATCGTCGGATTCATGATGCGACGCTACGAAATTCCGCTCGCACCGGTGCTCATCGCGGTGATCCTCGGCCCGCTCGCCGAGGAATCACTGCGACGCGCACTGGCCGTCAGCGAAGGAGATCCGTCGATTCTGATCAGCAGCGGCATCACCATCGTGCTCTACGCACTGATGGTCATCGCTGTGGTGTTCTCGATCGTCAGCAAGATCCGCGCCCGTAAAACCGCAGACTTCTGAGTGCGCTCCGCGCAGTGGTGTGTTCGAGTCCCCTACGGGGCACTCGAACACACCACTGCGCATCGGGTCGTTCCGCAGGCTCCACTCCTGCCGCTAGGCACTCGTCAGTGCTGCAAGGCCGGGTAATCCGTGTAGCCCTCGGCACCATCGGTGTAGAAGGTGCTCGGATCGGGCTCGTTCAACGGCAGATCCTCGCGCCAGCGGTAGGCGAGGTCGGGGTTGGCGATCGCCGGACGGCCGACGACAACTGCGTCGCCGATTCCGTTGTCGAGGAGTGAGAGCGCCTCGTCGCGGGTGGTGATCTCACCGAAGCCACTGTTGACGAGCACCGGGCCGCCGAAGGCCTGTCGCAGATCCTGGACCAGCTCGCCCGACGGATCCTTGTGCAGCACACTGAGGTACGCCAATCCCAGGGGTGCAATTCGATCGACCAATGCGCGGTAGGTTGCGCGCACGTCATCGGCGTCCGTCTCGAGCGCGTCCTGGATGTTGTGCTCGGGTGAAATGCGAATTCCGACCTTGCCCGCTCCGAGAGCGGCGACCACTGCTTCCACGACCTCGGCCACGAAGCGCGCCCGATTCTCCGGCGAGCCGCCGTACGAGTCGTCGCGCTGGTTCGAGGCGGGCGAAAGGAATTCGTGCAACAGATAGCCGTTTGCACCGTGAATCTCGACGCCGTCCATTCCGGCGGCGATCGCGTTCTTCGACGCCTGCACGAACTCGGCGATCACCGAGGGCAGCTCGTCCTCGCGCAGCGCACGCGGGGTGGGGTACGCCTTCTTGCCCTCGTAGGTGTGGGTCTCGCCCTCGATGGCAATTGCACTGGGCCCGACGACCTCGCGGCCACCCGTCGTCGCCTCGTGGGTCACGCGACCGGCGTGCATCACCTGCGCGAAGATCCGTCCGCCGTCGGCGTGCACTGCATCGGCGACGTTGCGCCAGCCCTCGATTTGCTCGTCGGTGACCAGACCGGGCTGACCGGGAAAGCCCTGGCCCGCATGGCTGGGGTACGTACCTTCACTGACGATCAGACCCAGGGATGCACGCTGCTTGTAGTGCTCGACCACCAGCGGGCCCGGTACACCGTCCTGGCCGGAGCGCGTCCGCGTGAGCGGGGCCATCACCAGCCGGTTGTCGAGCTTCAGGTCACCGAGCGCCAACGGGGTAAACAACTTCATGGATCTCTCTCCTCACGAGTGCGTGCACAATCTTTGCCACTGTCCACTCCGAACTCGAAAGATCCACCGAGCTATTCCGCCTCGAGACATTGCTCACGCCGAACGCAGCAGTGGTGCGGATAGGTGCCCCGAAGAGCACTTATCCGCACCACTGTTCTATCTGGTCGTTCCGCAGGCTCCACTCCTGCGCGCAGCGCACTACAGGATGTAGAGCATCTCCTGATACGTCGGCAGCGGCCACAGATCGTCGGCCACCATGGCTTCCAGAGTGTCCGCCGCAGATCGAACGGCGGCCATCGCGGGCAGCAGTTCGTCCTTGGCGTGCGTCGCCTCGGCGAGGGCCTCGCCGCCGGGGTCGGCTTCGAGCGCGGCCTTCAACGTCGCCAACGCCGCGCGCAGCTCGGCGAGCGGTGCCGACACCGCCTGCAGCGCAGTCATGTCGACGTCGTCGACGCCTGCACCCTTGAGTGCACTGACGTTCTGCGCCAGCTCGGTCTGATAGCGCACGGCTGCGGGCAGAATGGACGTCTGGCCCATCTCGAGTGTCAGACGCGCCTCGACGAACACCGTCAATGCGTACTGTTCGAGCCCGATCTCGTAGCGCGAGTGCATCTCTCGGTGGTTGAACACCTTGTACTTCTCGAACAGTTCCATGGCCGAGTCCGAGATGAGTTCGGGCAACGCGTCGAGCGTCGTACGCAGGTTCGGCAGGCCGCGTGACTCGGCCTCGATCTGCCAGTTGTCGGAGTAGCCGTCGCCGTTGAACACCACCGCACCGTGCTCGGTGATGATCTCGGTCAAGAGGTTCTGCACCGCGGTGTCGAAATCGGTTCCCTCGGCGACGGCCAGCTCGAGGTTGGTCGCCATGTAGTCGAGAGCCTCGGCCATGATCGTGTTGATCGTGACCATCGGGCCGTTGACGGTCTGCATCGAACCGGGTGCACGGAACTCGAACCTGTTGCCGGTGAACGCGAACGGACTGGTTCGGTTGCGGTCGCCGGGGTCGGTCGGCAATACGGGCAGGGTGTCGGCACCGATCATCATGGTGCCCTTGCCCTTCGACGACGTGGCCGCGCCCTTGGCGATCTGGTCGAACACGTCGGCGAGCTGATCGCCGAGGAAGATCGAGATGATCGCGGGCGGAGCCTCGTTCGCGCCGAGGCGATGATCGTTGGTCGCCGACGCCACCGAGGCGCGCAGCAGACCGCCGTACTTGTGCACCGCGCGGATGACGGCAGCACAGAAGACGAGGAACTGCGCGTTGTCGTGGGGGTTGTCCCCGGGCACCAGCAGCGATCCCAGATCGGAGTTACCGAGCGAGAAGTTGACGTGCTTGCCGGAGCCGTTGACGCCCTCGAAGGGCTTCTCGTGGAACAGGCACTCCATGCCGTGCTTCTTGGCGATGGTCTTGAACGTCGTCATCAGCAGTTGCTGGTGGTCGGCTGCGATGTTGCCGCGCTCGAACATCGGCGCGATCTCGAACTGCCCTGGTGCGACCTCGTTGTGCCGGGTCTTGGCCGGGATGCCGAGCTTGAACAGCTCGCGCTCGGTGTCCATCATGAAGCCGAGCACACGCTCGGGAATGGCTCCGAAGTAGTGATCGTCGAACTCCTGGCCCTTCGGCGGCTTCGAGCCGAACAGGGTGCGGCCGGCATTGAGCAGGTCGGGCCGGGCGAGGAAGAAGTGTCGGTCGACCAGGAAGTACTCCTGCTCCGGACCACAGAACGAGACGATGTTCTCGATGTTCTCGTGCCCGAACAGCTTCAGGATCCGCTCGGCGTGCCCACCCATGGCCTGCTGCGAACGCAGCAACGGCGTCTTGTGGTCGAGGGCCTCACCGGTCATCGAGACGAACACCGTCGGGATGCACAGGGTGTTGCCGTTCGGATTCTCCAGTACGTACGCCGGGCTGGTGACGTCCCAACCGGTGTACCCACGAGCCTCGAACGTATTGCGCAGGCCGCCGTTGGGGAAGCTCGACGCGTCGGGCTCGCCCTGGATCAGCGTCTTGCCCGCGAATTCCGCGAGCGCGCTGCCGTCTCCGACCGGGTCGAAGAAGCTGTCGTGCTTCTCGGCCGTCAAGCCGGTGAGGGGATAGAAGACGTGCGCATAATGCGTCGCGCCCTTCTCCAGTGCCCAGTCCTTCATCGCCGACGCCACCGCGTCGGCGACCAGGGGGTCGAGCTTCTTGCCTTTGTCGATGGTCGCCATCACCGACTTGAACACGGATTTGGGCAGTCGCTTCTGCATGACGACCTTGCTGAAGACGTTCTCTCCGAAGATCTCGCCCGGCTTCTCGTCTCCGACGAAGCTGACCGCAGGCGGCACATACGCCTCGACGTCTTTGATCGCCTGCAGGCGTACGGTATTTCCACTCATGGCTACCCCTTGACAAGGTGCTGCTCCACAGCTGGATTTTGTGGAGTCCGACCCGGCGACTGTACGAATGCGACGTGGCGGTCGTGTTTCGTCGCTGTGTCCACTGCGAGGCAAAAACGGCGACCGGAGTTTCCTTCCACGCAGACGGGGGTAACTCCGTAGCCAGCGTAAACAACCGAAAGCGAGCCCCATGAGCGACCAGCTGACCGTCCGACGCGTGATCGACGCTCCCCCGGCCTCGGTGTTCACCGCACTGGCCAACCCCGAGGTTCAGGCCGCGGTCGACGGCTCGGAGATGTTGCGTGGTGCGATCGAACCGACACCGCTGCGCGCGGTGGGCGACACCTTTGCGATGGACATGTATCAGCCGGAGCTGGGCGAGTACGTCATGGAGAACACCGTGTTCGTGTTCGAGCAGGATCGTCGCGTCGGCTGGATTCCCAACCGCCAGGGGATGGGACCGCGTGGCACGCGGTGGTCCTGGGAACTCGAAGAAGTTGCCGAGAATCGGACAGCTCTCACACAGGTCTACGACTGGTCCCGCGTCACCGACCCGGAGTTCCGCAAGATGGCCGGCTTTCCCCGGGTGACCGAGGAGCAGATAGTCGGCACCATGCGCCGGCTCGCCGAGCACCTCGGCGTCCCGCTCGAAGACTGATCCCCGACGACAGGAAATTCTCATGGTCGACGTCACCCGCACCTTCACCGCCGCTGTTCCGATCGAGAAGGCGGCCGCCTTTCTACGCGACTTTTCCCATGCGCCGTCGTGGGATCCCGGAACCCAGAGCTGCACACAGATTTCCGACGGTCCGGTCGCCGTCGGAACGCAGTGGCACAACGTGTCCAAGCTGTTCGGTATCACCACGGAGTTGACCTACACCTTGGTCACCGACGAGCCTGATCACATCGTGCTCGAGGGCGAGAACAAGACGGCCACCAGCGTCGACGACATCACGTTGACCGCCGAAGGACCGCACGCCACCCGAATCGACTACCACGCGAAGGTCGAATTCAACGGTGCCGCCAAGATAGCCGGCCCGTTCCTGAAGGCGGGGTTCGAGGCGAAAGTCGCGCCGGACACCGTGGAGAAGATGACCGAGGCGCTCGAGCGACTGGGCTGAGGCCCTACTTGCGTGCGAAAACGGTGAAGTTGTCCGCTGAGCTCGCCAGAACGTCGGGTGCCACGATCGAACCGTCGTCGGCGAAGATCTCGGAGATGGTGAGCCCGGCGTCGGTCACCAGTCGTCGCACGTCTGCCACGGTGGTGAAGTGCATGAACGGAGCGAAATCGTGCGCAGCGAGCGGCGCTACGGCCCACGTTCCGCGATCGACGACCCGAGAGCGCGCAGACCACCAATTGGCAACGCTACGAACGACTCCGGCGGGATCGAGCAGTCGTCGTCCGACAGCCGTCACGATGCGCGCGAGTGAGAACGTGAACCGCTGAGTCGGTCTGCTCAACTGAAACGGCTTCTCCCCGAACGACGGTCCGTTGCGGTTGAGAGTGGAGAACACCAGAATTCCGGACTCGCCGAGAACTCGGTGAAATTCTGCGAGTACTCGAACTCGTTCGTCGTGGGTCACGGTGTCGATTCCGTTGTTGCTGAACACGATCAGACCGAATTCGCCGTCGGAGAAGTCCGCCAGATCACGCGCGTCGGCCACATGCGCCTGCAGGTCGGGGAAATTCCGCCGAAAGGCGTCGACCATGGTGGGTGCGTAGTCGATCGCAACGTAGCGGTCGCTGATCAGCCGAAGCAGCGCCGTGGTTCGTCCGCTGCCGACTCCCACGTCCAGTATCGGCGTTCCGCGCGCAACCGAGGCCGCAGCGACCAGCGCCGCCGCCTCCCCGCAGTCGAGAAAGCCGTCGGTCGGACCCGCATACTCCACGTACGCCGCAGCCACCCGCTCACTGTCGAACACATCCCGATTGTGGTCTGTGGACACCAGATCACCTTTGCTTCCTACCCTGCGGACACAAGCGTCGCTCCCTTGGTGTCAGACGGTACCGGCGAACCCTGAGGTGCGCCTGAGGTCTCGTGCGTTCACCACACCCCCATCCGGGGGTATTCATCGCGTGACTCGGATCACTACCGTTCGTCGCACTCGGTATCGCGCATTCACCCGATACCCGACAAAACGGAGGAACCATGACCACTGTCTCACCCGACGACCCGGGTGTGTCCGCATCGACGCCACCTACGGTGCAGACCAAGACCAGTGTCCGCCGGGTCGCTGTCGCCAGTGGCATCGGCACGACGATCGAGTTCTACGACTTCTTCATCTACGGCACCGCGGCCGCCCTGGTCTTTCCGACGATCTTCTTCCCGGCCCTCGGCTCCACCGCAGGCACCGTGGCCTCGTTCGCGACGTTCGCGGTCGCGTTCATCGCCAGGCCCGTCGGCGCAGTGCTGTTCGGGCACTTCGGTGACCGCATCGGCCGCAAGAAGACCCTGATCTCGACGCTGCTGCTGATGGGGGTGTCCACGTTCGCCATCGGTCTGCTGCCCGGTGCGGAGACGATCGGCGTGGCTGCTCCGATCATCCTGGTGCTGCTCAGGTTCGGCCAGGGGTTCGCAGTCGGTGGTGAATGGGCAGGCGCGACACTGCTGACGGCCGAGTACGCGCCTCCTGGCAAACGCGGCTTCTACGCGATGTTCCCTCAGCTGGGACCGTCGGCCGCGTTCATCTTCTCCAGCGCGACATTCCTCGCGACCGGACTGCTGCTCGGCGACACCAACGAGACGTTCCTCAACTACGGTTGGCGAATCCCGTTCCTGCTCAGCGCCGTTCTGGTACTCATCGGCCTGTACATGCGGTTGGCCATCGAGGAGACCCCGGTCTTTCGTGCCAACAAGCTCGCCGAGGAGCAGGCACCGGCGAACGCAGCACCGACGAAACTGCCGATCTTCGACGCCTGGCGCATCCAGAAGCGGGAAATCCTCACCGCTGCAGGCGCATTGGCATCTCTGTTCGCCTTCTTCTACATGGGTACCGCGTACCTGACCAGCTACGGCACCAAGACACTCGGGTTCGACCGGCCGTTCGTGTTGATCACCGGAATCGGTGCCGCGGTGATCTTCGGAGTTGCCATCGCGGTCTCGGCGACCTACTCCGATCGCGTCGGCCGACGGCGAGTGATCATGGGAGCGTGCATCATTGCGATTCCCTGGTCGATCGCACTGTTCCCCGTTCTCGACACCGGGTCACCCGCAGCATTCGTGATCGGCATGTGCGTCACGCTCGCCATCTTCGGAGTTGCCTACGGACCGACCGGAGCCCTGCTCCCCGAGCTGTTCCAGACCCGTTTCCGTTACACCGGAGCAGGTTTGGGCTACAACCTCGCCGGAGTTCTCGGTGGCGCGATTCCGCCGATGCTGGCCGCACCGCTCACCGCCGCGTTCGGCAGCATCTCGATCGGAGTCATGCTGGCCCTGCTGTCGGTACTCAGTCTGGTGTGCACCAAGCGGTTGATCGAGACCAAGGATGTCGACATGACCTGACACCCGCAACGCAGAACCGCGGCCACCCGGCAATCGGGTGGCCGCGGTTTCGTCAGCTCTTCACGGGACGAACTCAGTCGTCGCCACGGGGCGGCGGCTGAACATCGACGCCGCCGGAGTTGTGCTCCGGTCCGGCCGCCGGATGCCCTGCCGGCACGCGGCCGCGCGTCTTCGCGGCCTCGCTGTCCTTGGTGGCACCTTCGGCGAACTTACGACGCCAGCTCTCCTCGGGACGGTAGGGGCCCGGCTTCGGCCGAGTCTTGCCGCCCGGGAACGCCAGCCGTGCGATGGTGCGCTGGACCATGCCCCACTGCTGAAAGAACGGTCCGGTGTTGTAGGGCAGTTCGTAGCGCTCGCAGATGTCCTTGATCTTCGGCGCAACGTCCGCGTACCGGGTGCTGGGCATGTCCGGGTACAGGTGGTGCTCCACCTGGTAGCTCAGGTTGCCGCTCATCAAGTGGAACAACGGGCCACCGTCGATGTTGGCGGCTCCGACGAGCTGACGGACGTACCACCCACCGCGGGTCTCGTTCTCCACCTCTTCCTGGCTGAAGGTGTAGGCCTGGTCCGGGAAGTGTCCGCAGAAGATGATCGCGTTCGACCAGACGTTTCGAATGATGTTCGCGGTGAAGTTCGCGGCCACCGTCGACAGGAACGTGCTCTCGATGCCACTGAACCGGCTGTCCAGCAGAGCCGCGGTCCGACGGTTCTTACCGAATCGGGCAGACCCACGCAGCTTGGACGCGAGCCTGGAGCGCTTGCTCTCGGGCAGACGTCCACCCGATGCGACCTGCGCCAGCGCGAACGCACCGGCGGAGATCAGCGGCCAACCCACGTAGTCCTTGACGAACTGCTTGCGTGCCTTGACGCCGATGCCCTTGAGATCCTCGACGAGATCCTTGACCGGCTTCTCACCGCGACGAATGGCCTCGATGTCGAGATCGTGCAGCGCGACACCCCACTCGAAGAACGCCATCAGCAGCACGTTGTAGAACGGCTGCGCCAGGTAGGCCGGGTGCCACTTCTGCCGCGGGTCGATACGCATGATCTCGTAGCCGAGATCCTTGTCCTTGCCGCGGATGTTGGTGTACGTGTGGTGCACGTAGTTGTGCGAGTGCTTCCACGAGCTCGCGGTCGACGCGGTGTCCCAATCCCACACGGAGGAATGGATTTCCGGGTCGTTCATCCAGTCCCACTGGCCGTGCATGACGTTGTGGCCGATCTCCATGTTCTCGAGAATCTTTGCGATTCCGAGGCACGCTGTACCTGCCAGCCATGCCGGCTTGCTGGTCGATCCGAGCAGCAACACTCGACCCGCGACCAGCAGCTGTCGCTGGGCTGCGATCACCGAGGTGATGTACTTCCGGTCCTTGTCACCGAGGCTGGCGTACACCTCGTCGTGGATGGCGTCGAACTCCTTGGCGAGTTCGGCGATCGTGTCGTCACTCAGATGCGCCAGCGGGTTCACCGGCTCGTCGGAGCCCGTGACACGCCTGGTGGTTTCGTCGATAGACATTCATTCCCCTGTTCGATTTGAAGATCAGAGTTCGATTTCGATGTCGCCCTCAGCAGTGTTGACACAGATCCGAACCGCTTGCCCCGTAGGTTCGGAGATATCCCCGTTACGTAGATCACGTAAACGCCCCTTCTTCAGGGTACCTACGCAGGTGTGGCAGATGCCGATCCGGCAGCCGTACGTCAAATCCAGGCCGGCTTCCTCACCGGCGGCGAGAATCGTTGTGCCGCCGTCGCATTCGACGTCCTTCTTGCTGTTGAGAAACTTGACGGTGCCGCCCTCGCCTACATCGTCGCCACCACCGATGACCGGCTGAAAACTCTCGTGATGGAACCGGTCGTAGTCACCCTGGTCTTTCCAGTACGAGCGCAGATCGTCCAGATGTTCACCCGGACCGGAGCAGAATGCTTCGCGCTCACGCCAATCCGGGACCAGCTCGTCCAATTCGGACGCCTTCATCCGACCCTCGTCGCTGGTGATCCGCAGCTTCACCGTCAGCCCGTCGTGCTTGGCTTCGAGTTCGTCGAGGGTATCGGCGAACATCAACTGGTCGCGATTGTGCACCGAATGCACCACCACGACGTCGCGTACCTGATCGTGGTGATCGAGGGCGCGCAACATGCTGATGATCGGCGTGATGCCACTGCCTGCACTGATGAACACCATCTTGTCCGGAATCGGATTCGGCAGAGTGAACTCGCCCTCGACCTCACTGAGCCGGACGATGTCGCCGGTCCTGATGGTTCCCACCAAGTACGGCGAGACCGTCCCCGACGGCACCAGCTTGGGACTGACGCTGACCAATCCGTCCACCGGGTCCGGATCGGAGGTGAGCGAATACGCCCGCCAGTGGTACCGACCGTCGATCAGTACTCCGAGTCGGACGTACTGCCCGGGTGTGTGGCCCTGCCACTCGAAACCCGGCCGGATGTACACCGAGACGGCCTCCGATCCCTCCGGTGTCACCCGCTCGACCTTCCCCCGAAGCTCGCGGGTGGTCCACAGCGGATTGATCATCGACAGGTAGTCGTCGGGCCGGAGCGGATTGAACAACGATCGGACTGCGCGCAGCATCGTCCGTCTTACAAAAGAAACCTGGGGCTTGGCCCCCCGTTCAGCCATACTCAACGGTAACCCTGTGCGCCGTGCTACACATCCGAATCGCTCAGACTCGAATGAGACTGCTACACAAGGTGAACAGAACCGGGCTGTTCCGACCGGTCAGCGCGCTCTGGAAACGCGGTCGCCCAGGGCGGCACTCACTTTTCCGTACCAACCGACCGGACGGGCAAGCCCACGCGTGGGCACATCGGCCAGCAACGCCTCGGCCGTTTCCTCCGCATCGATCTTGTTGTCGCCGATGCCACCCGTGGCACCTCGCTTGGCCCACCCGACGACGTAGCACCCCGGAACCGGAGTGCCGTCGGCAGCGGTGATGCGACCGCCGACATTACGGATGGTGCCGCTGATGTCGTCGAACGGGATTCCCGGTGACGGGGTTCCGCGATAGCCGATCGCGAGCAGAACCAACTCGGTCGGCAGCTCGACGGCGTGCTCACCGACGCCGACTTCGATGGACTGCACCGAGTCGCTGCCGTGGAGAGCAGCCGGAGCTCGGCCGAACGCGAAGACGATGCGGCGGGCGTGTGCCTGCGAGCCCAGTTCGACTTGCGTCGCCCCAGCCAGAGCCGACGCAGGAGCGGACAACGGCAGGCGATCGATGGCGTCGACGATTCCGTCCGGTCCTGCCACGACGACGTCGACGCCGGCGCGATCGACGAGCGCCTTGCATTCGGACCGGGTGAACGCCGCGAATTCAGGACCACGACGGGCGAGGACGACGACCTCGCGGACGCGATGGCGACGCAGCTCGGCCAGAGCATGAGGAGCGATCTCGGTTCCGTCGAGCCGGTCCGGATCGGCCGTGAGGATACGAGCAGCGTCGAGTGCGACGTTGCCGTTTCCGATGATGGTGACGCGATCGACGCCGGTGAGATCGATCGCGTCGGCAGCAACGTCGGGGTGGCCGGTGTACCAGCCGACCAGGGTGCGTGCGCTGACCGATCCGTCGAGGTCGATACCGGGAATCTCGAGGGCTCGGTCCTTGTCGGCACCGACGGCATAGACCACCGAGTCGAACTTCCGAGCCAGTTCGACGTGGTCGACATCCTTGCCGACCTCGACACCGAGCTTCATCGTCACCCGTGGATGGACGAAGATCCCACGGAAGTGCTCACGGATGCGTCGGGTACCGAGGTGATCGGGAGCGACGCCGTAGCGGGCGAGACCGCCCGCGGTGGGCAGCCGGTCGTAGAAGGTGACGTTGGTGCCGGGCACGCGCAACAGCGCCTGGGCGGTGTAGCAGGCTGCCGGTCCGGTCCCGACGATGGCGATGTCGATCGGCGGCAGTTCGTTGACCGTCGCCACCGGGAATCGAGGCGCGCCCCACTCCGCCACGGCGGGCTTGTCCTTGTAGTAGTCGGCGTTGATGTCGGCGTAGATCTGCTGGTCCGGTGTCAGACGCGAGACGCGCGTGATCGCGTCCACCGGGCACGCGTCCGCGCAGGCACCGCAGTCGATGCACGAGCGCGGATCGATGTAGAGCAGCTCGGTCTTACCGAAATCCGGCTCGTCGGGCGTCGGATGAATGCAGTTGACCGGGCACACCGACAGGCAGGATGCGTCGTTGCAACAGTTCTGCGTGATCGCGAACGGCATGGTTTATCTGATGTCCTTCACGGCCTCGAAAAGAGTGGTCAGAGCATGTGCAAACGACGGTAGATCATCTCGGCCGGCTTGGTGATCAAACCGCAATCGAGAAGAAATGCCATCAGGTGCTCGCTCGAGGTGCGCATCATCGTGTGGTGATGGGCGTTGTTCTTCGCTTCCTTCACCGCGCGGTCGACGTCGAGGCCAGCTGCTGCGTAGACCTCCTTGTTGACCATGTTGGACACGATCAGGCGGGCGGCGATCGCGACGACGAGCGCGCTGGCCTTGCGGCGAGCCGGGCTCTTGCCTGCAATGTCTTCACGCATCTGTGCACGCGCGAAGGTCATGTGCCGCGACTCTTCCACGACGTGGATCTTGCTGGTGGTGCGCACGAGTGGCAGCACGTTCTCGCCGCGCATCCAGTCGCGCTGCATGACGTCGAGTACCTCTTCGGCGACGAGGATGCCACCGTAGGCGACCTCGGCGGACGCGAGAGCCTTGAAGCCACGGCCGAGTTCGATGCTCGATCGACGCGGCAGGTAGGCCTTGATGCCCATCTTCTGGCAGGCGCGGGCGAACATGATCGAGTGACGGCACTCGTCGGCGATCTCGGTGAGAGCGAACTGGAAGTCCGAGTTCGACGAGTCCTTGCAGTACTGATCGCGCAGGACCATCTGCTGCAGGATCATCTCGAACCAGATGCCGGTGCTCATGATCGAGCAGACCTCGTGGCGGGTGAGCGTGATGCGCTGCTCTTCGCTCATCTCGTCCCACAGCTTCGTGCCGTAGAGGGTGCTCCACTCCGGGTTGAGTCCGTAGAGGGAGGGATCGAGATCGGCTTCCCAGTCGACCTCCTCGGAGGGGTCGTACGACAGCTGGGCGGCGGAATCGAGCAAACGAGCGGAGACATCCTCGGGCTCGAGAACGTCGTTCCTGGAGAGTGTGCTGGTCATCGCCGTGGTTCCTTCCATCGTCGAAACGCTGTATGTAACTGTTACGGAGATTACCAGGTACTCGGGGACACAGGTAGTCACTCGAGAAGAAATCTCGTCGAATCTTTTTCCGGACCCCTACAGTTCGAGCGAACAGAGAACGGAGATTCATCGGTGATCGCAGCTCTACGGTCCGCCCTCACCCGCACCCCGATGCGCCTCTACGCGGCGGGCATGGTCTCGGCCAACGCCATCGGAGCAGTCATCGTCTTCGTGTTGGCCCGCTTCATCCTGCCGTTGCCGGTCGGCTCGGAGGAGATCCTGTCGGACCGAAATTACGTCGCCTTCTTCGTGTATCTACCGGTCGCGATCGCCATCGGGATCGCGCTCGGCCTCCGCGTTGCGAAGCCCCTCGTGCTGTGGCTGCACACCGGCGGCACGCCTTCGGACGCCACCGCGATCGCCATCGTGCGGCTGCCCCTTCGTCAGCTCGGCGTCCACGTGCTGCTGTGGGCACTCGGCGTCGCGGTGTTCGTCGGGGTCAATGCGTCGGCAGGCGCGGCGCTGTCGATCATCGTCGCGATTGCCGTCAGCTTCGGCGGCCTGGCGACCTGCTCGCTGGGCTATCTGGTTGCCGAGAGAACGCTTCGGCCGATCACCGCAGCGGTGATGGAAGTCAGTGCGGTCACCGATTCCGCCGCACTCGGCGTGAAGCTGCGCGTCGTTCTCATCTGGGTCCTGAGCACGGCCATTCCCATCCTGGGGCTCGGCCTCATCGGACTCGGTAGACTGATCGACACCGTCATCCCACCCGACGTCGACCTGTCCCCCGCGATGGTGTCGCTGTCCGCGATCGCCCTGGTCGTCGGATTCGGCGGCATGTTCCTGGTCGGACGGTCCGTATCGGATCCGCTGCAGCAGGTCAGCACGGCCATGCAACGCGTCGAAGCCGGAGCGACCGACACCCGCGTCGACGTCTACGACGCCTCCGAGATCGGCCGGTTGCAGAACGGGTTCAACAAGATGGTCGTCGGTCTCGACGAGCGCGAACGACTGCGGTCGCTCTTCGGCCGCCACGTGGGCCACGACGTGGCGCAGCGCGCGCTGGCAAGCGCGCCTCGTCTGGGCGGCGAGAACCGAACGGTCGCCGTGCTGTTCATCGACCTCGTCGGTTCGACGGCGATGGCCGAGCGAGAATCCGCGGAAGCGGTGGTCGATCTGCTCAACCGCTTCTTCGCAGTGGTGGTCGAGCACGGCGAACGACACGGCGGCTTCGTCAACAAGTTCGAGGGTGATGCCGCACTGCTGATCTTCGGCGCTCCGGTCGACCACCCAGATCCCGTGACGGCGGCACTGCGCACCGCACGCACCCTGGCCGTCGCCCTCGCCTCCGACGGCGGCTTCGAGATCGGCATCGGCGTCACGTACGGCCCGGTCATCGCCGGAAACATCGGAGCCGAATCCCGATTCGAGTACACCGTCATCGGCGACACCGTCAATCAGGCGGCTCGGCTCACCGATCTCGCGAAGGATGACCCGAACACCGACGTGCTCACGTCGTCGATCGTGCTCGATCACGCCTCCGTCGACGAACGCGCGCAGTGGACGACGGGCGAGGCGGTCACCCTGCGCGGCCGGTCGACACCGACGACTCTGGCCGCGCCCGTCCGGCACCGCTGACGTCCGACCGTTCTGCCGAAAAATTCGAAGGTTTCCCGTTCGGTGCCGATGGGGCATACCCCCCGAACCAACTCACCCATCGCGCATGCGCGAGACATTGACCAGTACAACGTCTCTCGCTCCGAAAGGCATCCATGTCCGCAATTCTGTTCGGCTCGATCAGCACTCTCGTCGACACGTCCGAACTGCAACGTCGCTCGTTCAACGAGGCGTTCGCAGCACACGATCTGAACTGGAACTGGTCTCGCGAGGATTACCGGGCCATGCTCGGATCCAACGGTGGTGCCGACCGAATCAGCGAATACGCGTCCGACACGGATACCGAGGTGGACGCCGCTGCCGTGCACGCGACGAAGTCCGAGATCTTCCAGCGTCTGATCGGCGAATCCGACGTGAAGACACGACCGGGTGTGGCCGACACGATCGACTCGGCCAAGGCGAACGGCATGAAGGTGGGCTTCGTGACCACGACGTCGCGAGAGAACATCGACGCATTGTTGGCGGCCCTGAGCCCCGAGCTGACAGCCGACTCGTTCGACGTCATCGTCGACGCGTCCTCGGTCGATGCCGGCAAGCCCGACCCCGCGTCGTACGAATTCGCGTTGAAGTCGTTGGGCGAGAACGCATCGGACAGCGTCGCCATCGAGGACAATGCCGGCGGTGTCCAGGCGGCGGTCGCCGCGGGCATCAGCTGCGTCGCATTCCCGAACGAGAACACTGCGGGCACCGAGTTCGGCTCGGCCACCGACACCGTCGATGCACTCGATCCCGAGCGTGTCCGCGCTCTTGTCTCTGCCTGAGCGGAGCCTGCGCAGCGAGCGTGCAATCAGACCATTCATCCAATCCTCCAGGAGTAACCAGTGAGCAATCTTCAGGCCCAGGTCGTCGCCGGGGACAGGTCGTTTCGCGTCGAAGGCTACGAACGCATCGAGTACGACCTGATCTACGTCGACGGTGTGTTCGCAATCGAGAACACCGAATTGGCCGATAGTTACCGGCCGTACGGTCGCGCGCTGATGGTCGTCGACGAATCGGTGCACGAGATCTACGGCGACCGGATCAGCGCGTACTTCGATCACTACGGCATCGCCCTCGCGGTGGTTCCGGTGCACATCGCCGAGACTGCGAAGTCGCTGGAGACGTTCGAGCGCATCGTGGGCGAGTTCGATGCGTTCGGTCTGGTCCGCACCGAGCCGGTGCTGGTGGTCGGCGGCGGATTGACCACGGACGTAGCAGGTTTCGCGTGCGCCAGCTACCGACGGAACACCCCGTACATTCGCATTCCCACCACATTGATCGGCCTGATCGACGCGAGCGTATCCATCAAGGTGGCCGTCAACTACGGAAAGCACAAGAACCGCCTCGGTGCGTACCACGCGTCGCAGAAGGTGCTGCTGGACTTCTCGTTCCTCGGCACGTTGCCCGAGGATCAGGTGCGCAACGGCATGGCCGAGCTGATCAAGATCTCCGTCGTCGGCAATCTGGAGATCTTCGAGATGCTCGAACAGTACGGTCCGGAACTGCTGCGAACGCGGTTCGGCCATCTCGACGGAACGGCGGAATTGCGTTCGGTCGCAGACCGACTGACCTACTCGGCGATCGCGACGATGCTCGAACTCGAGGCACCGAATCTGCACGAGATCGATCTCGATCGCGTCATCGCCTTCGGTCACACCTGGAGCCCGACGCTCGAGCTGACCCCGCCTGCCCCGTTCTTCCACGGCCACGCCATCAACATCGACATGGCGCTGTCGACGACCGTCGCCGAACAGCGCGGACACCTGTCGACGGCAGACCGCGATCGAGTGCTCGGTGTCATGTCCAGCATCGGGCTGGCATTGGACAGCCCGTACCTGACCCCCGAGTTGCTCTCGGAGGCAACGGCGTCGATCCTCAAGACTCGCGACGGCATACTGCGCGCAGCGGTGCCGGACCCGATCGGCACGTGCCGCTTCCTCAACGATCTCGACGCAGCCGAGTTGGCCGATGTGCTGACTCTGCACAAGAAGATCTGCCTCGACTTCCCGCGCGCAGGCGAGGGTCTCGACATGTTCACTGCACCGACGCCGTGACCCAGACCCCGCGACCGGTCACCCCGACCACCATTCTGGCGCGCGAGCTCAGCGAGATAGCCGATCTGCTCGACGCCGGTGCCGGGGCGACCGACGAGCTGATCACCCGTGTTCATCGAGCCCGCGATCTCGCGGCGGGACTCGACCCGTATCTCGACACCTGCACCACCTCCCAATCCGCAGCGCTGGCGACACTGGCATCGCGGACCCGCACCGAGGACTGGAGATCACGTGACGTCGTCTCCGGCTCGGGGCCCCTGGAGATGGAAATGCTCTCCGGCCACGTGGAGGGACGCTTTCTTGCGTTTCTCGTGCACATGACCGGGGCGAAGCGGGTGCTCGAGATCGGTATGTTCACCGGCTACTCGGCACTGGCGATGGCCGAGGCTCTGCCCGCGGGCGGCGAGGTGGTCGCCTGCGAGGTGGATCCGTACGTGGCCGAGTTCGCGCGGTCCTGTTTTGCGGATTCGCCTGCGGGCTCGTCCATCACGGTGGAAGTGGGGCCTGCACTGGACACCCTCCGCCGGTTGGAGGGCACGTTCGATCTGGTCTTCGTCGACGCCGACAAGACCGGATACCGCGCGTACGTGGAGCACCTGCTCGGTAGCGAGCTGCTGGCCGACAACGCCGTGATCGCCGTCGACAACACCCTCCTGCAGGGGCAGCCGTACAGCGAACGCCCCACCGAGAACGGCCGGGCCGTCGCAGAATTCAACGAGTACGTGGCGAACGACCCCCGCGTGGAGCAGGTGCTGGTGCCGTTGCGCGACGGCGTCACCTTGATCCGGCGCACATGATCCGCACTGTCGCAGCACTTGTCGGACTCACTGCCACCCTCCCCGCCGACCTCGTGGCGGCGGGGGTGGCTGCCGTCCGAGGCGGCCGGCCCGCCACGCGCCGAACCGACTCCCCCAAGACGGTCATGATCAGCGGCGGGAAGATGACCAAGGCCCTGCAGCTCGCGCGGTCCTTCCATCTCGCCGGGCACCGAGTCGTCCTGGTGGAATCGGCCAAGTACCGTTTCACCGGCCATCGGTTCTCACGTGCGGTCGACCGATTTCACTGTGTACCCGACCCGACCGAATCCGGGTACGCCCGAGCACTTCTGGATGTGGTGCTCCGCGAAGGCGTCGACGTCTTCGTCCCCGTCGCGAGTCCGGCTGCGAGCATCCACGATGCCGACGCACGGGCACTGCTCGATTCGCACTGCGAGGTCCTGCACGGCGACGGCGCGACGGCGCGCATGCTCGACGACAAGTCCAGGTTCTCCGAACACGCTGCGGCGCTCGGCTTGCGCGTTCCCGATTGGCGACGCATCACCGACGTCGAGCAGATCGCGCAGTTCGACTTCCCACCGGGCCGTGAGTACATCCTCAAACGCATCTCGTACAACCCGGTCGGCCGCATGGATCTGACGCGATTGACCCGCGACACGCCTGCCGAGAACCTGCGATTCGCACGCAGTCTCGGGATCTCCGAGGACGATCCGTGGATCCTGCAGCAATTCGTCGCCGGGCAGGAGTACTGCACCCACGGCACCGTCCGCGGCGGCCGGTTGCAGGTGTACGGCTGCTGTGAATCATCGGCGTTCCAGGTCAACTACGAGATGGTCGACAAGCCCGACATCCTGCGCTGGGTGGAAACGTTCGTCTCTTCGCTGGACGTCACCGGCCAGCTGTCGTTCGACTTCATCGAGTCCGCCGCCGACGGCCACATCTACGCCATCGAGTGCAACCCCCGCACCCATTCGGCCATCACGATGTTCTACGACCATCCCGACCTGGCTGCCGCGTACCTCGACGACGGCCATCCGGTGATCGTGCCGCGTACGACGGCTCGCCCGACCTACTGGATCTACCACGAGGTGTGGCGTCTGCTCACCGAGGGCAACCGAAAGGCCCGCTTGCGCAGCATCTTCGAGGGAAAGGACGCCATCCTCACCGGCTGGGATCCACTCCCCTATCTGCTGGTGCACCACCTCCAGATTCCGTCCCTGCTGGTGCGAAATCTGCTGGCCCGGCGCGGATGGTCACGCATCGACTTCAACATCGGCAAGCTCGTGGAGAACGGAGGCGACTGATGACCCTGTCGGTCCTGGTACTGGTCGGATCGTCGGTGGACGAGTTCCACTGCGATCTGTCTCGGGTGTACGCGGGCGGATTTCTCGACGCACTCGGTGGAAATCCCGACTATCGGTTCGAGGTGGCGTTCGTCTCCCCCGGCGGGCTCTGGAGCTTTCCCGGCGGCATCGACGCCGCCAGTGTGGCGTCGGCACACCAGATGTCGTTGGCGCAGGCAGTGGACGTCATCTCGTCGTGGCACTTCGACGTGATGGTTCCACAGATGTTCTGCCTGCCCGGAATGACGACATACCGCAGCCTGTTCGATCTGTTGGGCGTGCCGTACGTGGGCAACGGTCCGGACGTGATGGCGATGACGGCCGACAAGGCTCGCGCCCGAGCCGTGGTCGCGGCGGCCGGGGTCGCCGTCCCGACCGGTGTCGTGGTGCGGTGCGGTGACAACATCGACGTCGAACTGCCGGTGGTCGTCAAGCCCGTCGACTCGGACAATTCGATGGGCGTCACACTGGTTCGCCAATCCGACCGGTTGGCAACCGCTGTGAGCGAGGCTCTGACGTATTCGTCTGCGGCACTGGTGGAGTCGTACATCCCCCTCGGCCGCGAGGTCCGTTGCGGCATCATCGCACGGGGCGACGAGCTGATCTGCCTTCCACTCGAGGAGTATGCCGTCGAGTCGATTCGTACCAGCGCCGACAAGTTGAATCGCACCTCGGACGGGGATCTATACCTGGTCGCGAAGGAGCAGACCAGGGCCTGGATGGTGGACGTCTCCGATCCGATCACCGAGAAGGTCTGGGCGGCAGCACGATCGTGCTATCGATCTCTCGGCTGCCGGCACTACGGTCTGTTCGACTTCCGGATCGACCCCGACGGACAACCGTGGTTCCTCGAAGCCGGTCTGTACTGCTCGTACTCGCCGTCGAGCGTGCTCGCCGTGATGGCCTCGGCGGCAGGTATCGCCGTCGACGAACTGTTCGCACGAACGCTCGACGAACTGTCGGTGAAGGAGTTGTCCTCGTGACGTTGGGAATCGAGATCGACGAGCTGGACCTGAGCTCCACCGAGACCGAAGAACTGCGAACGCTGTTGGCCGAACACGGCGTGCTGATTCTACGCAGACAACCCTTGGACGACGCAGGCTTCCTGGCATTTCTCCGGCGGTTCGGCGAGATGATGTTCACCGAGGGCGAGACGCCAGTGCCGGGCTTTCCCGACCTGAACGTCATCAGCAACGTCGGCCGCACCACACCGCCGAAATCGACATTCCACGTGGACACCACGTATGTACCGAATCCGCCTGCCTACACCGCACTACGTGCGGTCGAGGTACCGGAGTCCGGGGGCAGCACGCTGTTCAGCGACCAGTACGCGGCCTACGACACCTTGCCGGCCGACCGCAAAGCGGACCTCGCCGGAAGAACGGTGACGCACCGAGTGACCGGGGTGGCGTCGGACACCGATTCCTGTGCCGAACATCCTTTGTTCGCAGTGCATCCCGTGACCGGGCGTACCGCTCTGGCATTGTCGGCACCCGCACGGTGCGTCGCGATCAGCGGCATGTCCACCGAGGAGGCACAGGAGACCGTGCGATATCTGTTCGAACATTCGACTCGCGAGACCAATGTGCTGCGACACGCGTGGGCACCGGAGGACGTCGTCATGTGGGACAACCGATGTGTGATGCACAAAGCCGATCACAGCGGGGTCGTGGGAAACAGGGTCATGCACCGGGGAATGATTGCCAATGGTGAATCGCCGTCGGTTATGTGACCGACAACTCAAAGATTTGCCGGTTCGCCCGTAGTCCGGACAATCGAGTCATGACTTCCCCATTGACGATCAGCCGCGAAACAGCCGTCGGTGCCGAAGCTCGTCTGTCCTGGATATTGTCGGGACTGGCAGGGATGGTGGGTGCAGTTGCCTTCCTCCATTCCGCCGGCTACTTCGTGACCTTCATGACCGGCAACACCGAGCGAGCAGTCGTCGGACACTTCGGGCATCCCGAGGGCAAGGAGGTCACCCCGGGGGCCTCACCGATCGCGGCACTGGCGCTCATGGGCTCTTTCCTGGCAGGCGTCGTGATCTCGTCGATCTGCCGTCGTCGCTACTGGTCGAATCACCCGCACGGAGCAACGGTGCTCACCACGATCGCACTCGCAGGAGCAGGCGCGATCGACATCGCCATCTCCGGATGGTCGTCGGCCAACGTGAACTTCTACCCGATTCTGTTGGTGGCCTTCGCACTCGGTGCTCTCAACACCGCGTTCACGAAGAAGGAAGAGACCTACATTCCCCTGAGCTACGTCACCGGGACCATGGTCAAACTCGGCCAGGGAATCGAGCGGCACATGTTCGGCGGCGGGACGCGCTACGACTGGCTCTGCTACACAGCCCTTCTCGGATCGTTCGCCTTGGGAGGCGCGATCGGAGCCTTCATCGGCGTCGTCATCACCGGCCCGCAGGTACTGCTTCTGACCGCACTGATCAGCTTCGGCGCGACGATCTTCACGTTCACCCACACCGAGCGTCGTTCGCTGCTGGGGTGAGGCCGCCGGCCCGGGTCAGTTCTCGACCAGCGGCGAGGCCACCACGATCTTGCGCAACATCTGCTCGATGAAACCCGGGGACAGGCGTGACCCGATCAGCACTTGCCGCTGCACCAGCCCCTCGATCATCACCACGAGGGTCTCGGCGTCGGACGGCGGATCCTCGGAGTCCAACGAGGCGACGATCCACTGGGTGTAGGTGACGAATGCTGCTCGTTGACTGTCGAACAACTCGCGAATTTCGTCGTCGTGCTGCGCCTCGCCGAGCATGATGTGGCGAGCGATGACCCGTTGGACGGCATCCCCGGTCGTCATGGCGTCGATGAAATCGATGATGCGCGACACCACGATATCGGCGGTGAGCGGCTTGACGTCGACGAGACTGCCGAAGGTCGCTCCGGCCACCTCGAAGTCGCGGACGAACAGCTGACCGAGAGCCAGGTGAAGCAGCCGACTCCGGGTGGGCGCGTGGTAGTTCACCGACCCGGGTCCCAGTCCCGCTGCGGCGTCCACCGCCCGGTGCGTCAAGCCGCGAAGACCTCGGGTGGCGAGCACCTCGATCGCGGCCGTGGCGATCTCGTCGCGCCGACGCACTCTCGACTCGTCGTCCCTGGGGTGTGCCGGACTCATACCGCGCAGTGTAGTGCCCGGCTGTTGACATACATCGATTCCACGACCTAGCCTCAACGAATGTTGAGAGGGGTGGTCGCATGACCCGGGGGCCGACACGACGCCAGATCATGATCGGAGCGGCCGCTGCGGCCACCGTCGCCGTCGTCGGCCCGGTAGCCAAGGCGGTGGCGGCCCCGGCAACCGGTTCGGCGGACGAGTGCGGTGAGCGCTACCAGGGCTACCGCGACGCCGATCGAGATCTGCCGTACGCCCGATACATGGCACAGCGAACGACGCCCGCACCGACCGCCGTCGCGGACGCCTGTGCGGGCCCGGCCCTCGCGCCGGATTCGATTCCTGGATTCGATTCCATCACAACCGATCTCGCGCCCACCGGCTACTCCACGATCGAGACCGGATACGGTCGACGCGCCGATGGAGTGACGTTCGTGGCGGTCCGCACGGTGATGCCGCGCGTGACGGCAGCGATGTGGGACTGGTGGTTCGGCTGGCATTCCACCGAGGCCGCACGCTACAAGCTGTGGCATCCCGACGCCCACCTCTACGCAGCCCTCGCCGAGGATCGAACGGCACTCGACATTCCCGACAAGGCCAAGTACGTCGGCAACACGACTTTCGTGGACGAGTACGTCGGGCCGAAGCTGCAACAGCTGGGCATTGCCTTTCGCGATCCGATTGCGCACGGCTTCGACGTTCCCGCGGATCAGACGATCGTCTTCGGCCGAGTGGGCAGCTCCATCGCGCCGGTGGACCTGGGCTGGCTGGCCCACCAGGTGCGTCCCGTCGAGGGCGGTGCCGAGATGCGTAGCCGTTTCTTCCTGAACCTGCGCGGGCTGCACGTACCGGACATCGAGCAGGCCGTGTGCGCCGTCCGCCGCGGGGCGTCGGTCGATCCGACGGACCTCGATCTCGGGGTCGATCTCGCCCGAGATCTGTTGTTGCACTGCGGACAGGAGATGAATCACCTGGCCGGCTTCCTGCCGGAGTTGTACGCCGAGTTCGGGAGCTAGTGCCCCAGAAACACTTTGGCCAAGACGATGAGTGCTGCGACCGCAGCGGTGGCCAGACCACCCAGAATTGCGCGGAAGGTCAACGGGTTGCCGCGAATTCGTTCCGTGACCATCTGAATCGTCGCGATGCGTATCACGATGACTCCGCCGGCCAGCAGTTCCGACCACTGCCCCGGGAGCACCGACAACCAGCCGAGGGCCAGCATCACCGCAGGGACCGTGCCGGAGCTCAGGATCGGCACGGCGTCACGGAATTCCTCGACGGCCTCGAACGTGCGTTGCTCGTCGGTTGCATCGCCGTGCGCTTCGGGAATCTGACTGCTGGCGACGAAATCGGCGAACACATGCGCCAGAAACGTCGTCACCGCCGTGGCCAGAACCAGAACAGCAGCAGTTCCGTTCTCGATCGAGCTCGGCGTCGATGCTGCGACCGCCGCCAGAACCAGGATGTTTCCGTAGACGTAGGCCGACAGTCTCTTGGCCGCCCGCGCGGGCTCGAGCGGGCCGTCCGCGCGGGTGACCAGACGGCGATACAGCCGTGTTCTGCGAATACGGGGCTCGGCGTCGCTCATGCAGGAGATCGTTGCACGGCCGAGACGATCATTCGACGGGAACGCCGAGCCGACCGGCCTGGTAGTCCTCGAACGCCTGCAGCACTTCGGACTTGGTGTTCATGACGAACGGGCCTGCCATCGCGACGGGTTCCCTGATCGGCTTGCCGCCGAGAACGAACACCTCCAGCGACTCCCCCGCCGTAGACGCGGACATCTCGATGGTGTCGCCGCGGCCGAACAGCGCCGTCTGCCCCATCCTGATCGGACGCTTCTCCGCGCCCACGGTGCCCTCGCCCGCGAGAACGTAGATCAGTGCGTTGAACTCCCTGTTCCACGGCAGCGTCAGCGCCGCACCCGGTGCGATGGTGCTGTGCGAGAGCGCAATCGGAGTGTACGTCGACCCCGGGCCCTGCATGCCTGCGATCTCGCCGGCAATCACTCGGACCAACGCACCACCGTCGGGACTCGACGCCAGTGCGACTCTGCTGCCGGTGATGTCCTGGTAGCGCGGGTGCGGGATCTTGTTCTCGCGCGGCAGATTGACCCACAGCTGAACACCGTGGAACAGCCCACCCGAGAGCACCAGATGCTCCGGCGGAGCCTCGATGTGCAGGATGCCCCCGCCCGCCGTCATCCATTGCGTGTCGCCACCGCCGATGACTCCGCCGCCGCCGTGAGAGTCCTTGTGCTCCATGATGCCGTCGATCATGTAGGTGACCGTCTCGAACCCGCGATGCGGATGCCACGGCGTCCCCTTCGGCTCGCCGGGCGCGTAGTTGACCTCGCCCATCTGATCCATGTGGATGAACGGGTCTAGTGACGCCATGTCCAGTCCCGCGAATGCGCGACGGACCGGAAAGCCCTCGCCCTCGTAACCCGTCGGTGCCGTCGTGACGGACCGGACCGGCCGGGGGACGGCGGTGGCGTCGGGCATGGGGATGCGGGGCAACGCGAGGATGTTGTCGACCGTCACTGCAGGCATGGCGTCCCTTTCGGCAATGTAGTTGACTCTGCAACTACTCTGATCGCCTCAACCCGCCGAAGCCCGACGGTATTCCCGCGGTCAGGCCTGCCGGTCGGCCAGCCATTGCCGGATCTCGTCGGTCGGCTGCTCCACGATGTCGTCGAATTCCGAGTGCTTGCCGACGAAGGCCGCTACCAACTCGCAGATCGGCACGATCCGCTTGGCATCGTTGCGCGTGGCGTCGAGCGCCTGCTGCACGAGAATCGTCGCCAGACCACGTCCGCCGTACGCTGCGTCGACCTCGGTGTGGAAGAAGATACGTCTGCCGTGTTCGTCGTCGGCGAACTCGGTGAACCCGACCTGCGAGCCGTCGGCCGAAACCGTGAAACGATCTGCTTGCTGGGTGATTTCGACCTGCGCACCCGTTTTGTCGACCGTCATGTCGCACTCCTCGTTCCAGGAAGGCGCGCACCGCACCTCGTCGATCGTGAACGCTACCGAACACCTGGATCCGGCGCGTTTCCGATCCACAGTCGCATACAGGGGTGCCCGGTGACCGATACTGCCTCTGTACGGTGGAGCGAAGGACCTCGACCGATGAATCATCTAGGGGAAGGAACTTCATGGCTCAGCCAGACAGGCTGGAGAAAGACCCGAACAAGGGTTTCGTGGCCCTGCTGGGGTGGAGTTTGGCCGCGGTGGAAGCACTGGACAAGTTCGATCGGCGCTACGTCGTCGTCGCCCCCGAGTGGGCCGAGGCGTACTGCACCGAGCACGACATTCCGTACCTCCCGTGGAACTTCGAGCGACTCAACGATCGCTCACTGGAAATCGCCGAGACCCTGCAGGACAAGGGCGTCGACGTCGCGATCCCGCTCTACGAGGAGACGGTCGAGTGGGCCGGTGCCATCAACTCGGTACTGCTGGGCAACCCGCGACTGTTCGGTCAGGCGATGCTGCTGCGCGACAAGTCCTTGATGAAGCGTCGCGCCCAACTCGGTGGAATCCGCGTCGGCATCTTCGAAGAGGCCCACGACCGCGAGGACGTCATCCGATTCCTCAAGCGCGTCAACCAGACCTTGCTCAAGCTCGACGGCGATCCGAACGATCCCATCCATGTCAAAGCATTCGACAAGGCAGGCTGCCTGGGACACCGCGTCATTCGCACCCCCGACGAGGTCGACTCCATTCCCGACGAGGAATTTCCGGCACTGATGGAATCACATCTCGACGGTTGGGAGTTCGCCGTCGAAGCATGGATCCACAACGGCAAGATCAAGTTCCTCAACATCTCCGAATACGTCACGCTCGGCTATTCGGTGTTCGTTCCGGCCACACCGGAACTGGAGAAGTATCGCGAGCAGATCACGGTGCAGATCGAGAAGTTGATCAAGACCTTCGATATCGAGTTCGGCTTCATTCATCCCGAGTACTTCGTCACCAGTGACGGCGAGATGTACTTCGGCGAAGTTGCTTACCGCCCACCGGGTTTCAAGGTGTTCGAGCTGCTCGAGCGGGCCTACGGCTTCAACGCCTACCAGGGCCTGGCGTTGGCGTTCGATCCGAAAACCACCGAGGAGGAGATCGACGCCTTCTTCCCGAAGGAGGTCGTCGACGCCACCGGTGTCGCCGGATGTTTCGGGGTGTACCCGCGACGCCGCGTCGTCAGCCAACTGCAGATTCCCGAGGAGACCTCCGGGCACGACTACTACGAGACCAACGATCTGTCGGCACCGGTGGAGGAAACCGTCACCAAGAGAACGGCATTCGGCACCCACTGGGGCCTGCTGTACTTCTTCGGTGATGACACCTACGTCATGCGTGACTTGTTGAAGCATCAGGAAGAACTGGACTTCTACGTGTGAAGCAGCAACTCGGAGACGACCGCAACCCATCGTCACAGACCATGGACGAGCCGGCACCGACGGACGCGACCACCACCGTGGACAAAGCATTGGCATCACGGTTGGCGCAACTGGACCATGCCGTGCATGCCTTGGCCGATGCACCTGAGTTCAGCAAGAACACCAAGGTGCGACGAGTTCTGGATGGTGTGCATCGAGTCCTGTTGCAGCCCGGCGGTTGCGGTGCAATTCGCGAACGCGCCGAGGTGCTCGAGAATGCGGGGCTGTTCGCGGGCACCGATTGGGCACAGCCGGACATTCTCGTTCCAGGGTTCGTAGGGCCCAGCTTGCGCAGCGGCAACGACGACACCTTCGTACTCGAGGCGACCAGCGAACTGCGGATGGTCGCGATCGTTGCGGGAGAGTACGAGCATGCTGCGGTGACCGCCGAGGATGCCCGCCGGTTCCTTTCTCAGGTTCTCGCGGTGAATCTCGACGTCCTGTTCACACCACCGTCCGAGTCGGAGCGAGTTCGCCTGGGCCGCACCGCTCATCTGATCCGTGATCTGTTCGGGTACGTGGCCGGGCAGATCGGCTACGACAGTGTGCTCGACGAGTTGGTCGAGGAAATCTGGCGGATTCTGCGGCAGCGTCCGATTCAGGTGGACACCATCAAGGACATGGTCACCCGCATCGCGATCTATCGTGACGATCCCACCGTCGATCTCGGCACATCAGGTCAAGGCCTGGATCGGTTGATCACGGCACTGTTCGGCACAACCGATGCCTGCCGCGAGGATCCGGGCGTCGAGGTGTACCGGTCGCGACTCGAGGCGATGGACGTCGAGGCGTTGCAGTTCGAGGCCCGCGGATTCGCGCGAGCCATGCACGACACCGGGCTCGTCTCCCCGTATCACGCGACGCTGACGCAGTATCTCGTCGACCACTACTCGTACGTGCTGCCCGAGGCCCTCGGTCTGTCCGATACCGGCCGGACCTGCCTGACGCGGTATCCGGAACTGGTGCATCGCCTCATCGAGGAGACGGTGTATCCCGAGACCGCGCAGTGCCTCTACGGATTGGCACTGCTTCTCGATCGCGGGATTCTGCATCAGCCGCCGATCGTGCCGTCCCTGTGGCGGCAGATCTCGCTGAAACTTGCTCCCGCAGTGCGGGAACGACTGATCACCACGTTCGGGCCGGTCCCCGCGCCGGAGTCACGCTTGCTCGGGGGCTTGCTCTCGATGCTCGGGCAGCCCCTCGGTGTGGGCCAGGGCGACAACCCGACGTGTCAGTCGGCGCGGGCCTTGTCGATGTGGGCCTACAACGATCCCGACTACCTGCTGCAGATGGTGGTGTGGGCGGCGCGTGACGAGGAGATCGTCATGCACTTCGAGGGGCAGTCGATCTCGTCGACCGAGAGTGTCAGCGGCGTCGCCACGACCGATCCGGTGGACCTCGATCCCGCGTCGCTGTTGCTGGTTCCGCACCTCGATCGCATCTATGCCGAGATGGTCCGGCGTTGCGCCGATCGTCCAGGCGATCCGCACCGCTGGGTCAATCCCGAGTTCCACGGGTGGTGGTCGGCACGCGAATTCCACATCGACGTCGACGTTGCGACCGGCAATCTCGTCGGCCTGGACGCCTTTCTGCGGCAGTTCTACGCCGCGTACCACCCGGAGTACAACGGGCACCAACCCTTGATCCATCCGCAGCCGGCAGGTGTGGCCGTAACCGACAGCGCCGCAAGGTATGTGGGGTGGCACGCCATCACGATCCTGCGCGTGAACACCGATCCCGACGGCGTCATGCGGGTGTACTTCTTCAACCCGAACAACGACAGCGGTCAGGACTGGGGCGACGGCGTCGTGGTGGGCACGGCGGGCAACGGCGAACGCGCAGGCGAGGGTTCGCTGCCGTTCGACCAGTTCGCCTCACGGCTCTACATCTTCCACACCGATCCCCTCGAGCACGGCGAGCCGGAGAGAATCCCCGCCGAGGACATCGAGCGCATCCGCGGCTACATCGAACGGAGTTGGGGCGCAGAACGATCGGTGCCCGAGGCCTGAGATCCACTTGTGCGCCCCGAGTCGACAACTCGGGGCGCACAGGTGATCTTGTGGCGTCAGTCCTTCTTGTCCAGCGCTTCCGGCTTGTGCACCGCGTCCTTACCGGATTTGTCGCTCTCGACCCGGTACTGCGGCTCGTCTTTCGATGCCTTCACGGTGCGGCCTGCGGCTTCGGTCTCGGAGGTGATCTTCTCCACCACCGTTCCCTCGGTCGTGTTTCCGTGGGTCTGCCATTCGACCTTGTCGCCCTTGTGCAGTTCGTCCTTCGACATGTTCGCGTTGTCCTTTCGCCGGTGTGAACCACGCTTACCCGCCGGACTCTCGATGCAATCAGCTGGTTCCCAGAGCCGGTGCCAGCGTGGTGAACCAGGCCTCACGCAGCTGATCCTCGAACAGCGGCCAGGTGTGCGCGCCCTCCTCGCGCATGGACACCGTTGCCGGCACGTCTGCTCGGCGCAGGGCGTCGACGAAGATCGACGTGCAGTGGTTGACCATGGCCTCCACCGCCATTCCGCCGAACGGCGGGATCGCGCCCTCGGGAATGCGATCCACCGGTCCGGGCAGTCCGCGGGAGGAGCTGACGTAGACCGCGGTTCCGCGCAGCCGCTCGACATTGAGTGACGGGTCGTGGTCGCGCCATCCCTGACCTCCCGGCAGCCCCCACATGTTGAAGGGGTTGTTGAGTCCGCCGGCGATCATCGCCGAAATACCGGCAGTGGCAAGCGGGTTGGAGGGTGCCGGGCATCCACTGAACGACGCGGCCGCGTCGAACACATCCGGGGCCTGGATCGCCAGATCCAGTGCGGGACCACCACTCATCGACAGCCCTGCCACGCCGCGTCTGCCGGTCGAGCCGTAGGCCGCGTCGACGGCGGCAGGCAATTCGCGGCTCAGGTAGGTCTGCCATTTGTTGCTGCCGAGCACGGGATCGGTTGTTTGCCAATCGGTGTAGAAACTGAAGCGACCGCCGATCGGTGCGACGACCGTGACGTTCTTGTCGAGAAAGAACTGCTCGACGCCCGAGTTGTTGAGCCACCCGACTCCGTCCTCGTTGCCGAGTGCGCCGTTGAGCAGCACGAGAGTGGGCGCAGGGCCACCTTCCGGCGAATGCAACACCTCGTTGGAAATGACCCGATTCATGGACGGGGAGAAGACGTTCAGCACCGCTCGGGTCGCCGACACCTGATGGATGCCGACGGCTCCCGCAGCCGCGTCGGCCGATCCGGAGTTGCCCGGCAGCGCCTGCGCCGGTGTTCCGATCATCAGCATCGACGCTGCAGCCGCGGCCGTCACGAACGCAGCGGATCGAGTTCGTTTCCTTCTCTTCTGTCCCATTGGCAACTTCAGCACCATACGAGGGTCGCACGGATTCCGCTTTCTACCGCTAACGATCGGATTACGAAACCGATCGGTCCGTTCGCTTGCCGCCTGCGGGGCTCAACCGGCTCTGATCCGCGCGGCCTGCAGAGTCAGATGGTGCCGCTCGGGAATCGACGACGCCTTCTCCGCCGCCTCCACGTACAACTCGGCAGCACGCAACAGATCACCGGCCTTCTCGCACAGGTACGCGGCCGCCGCTGTGTGCCGCGGAACGGCCGGATCGACCTCGCCCAACGCCTCGAGCCCCGCCGCCGGACCGTCGGCCTCCCCGATCGCAACCGCTCGATTGAGTCGTACGACGGAACTGTCCGTGAGAGCGAGCAACTCGCCGTACCACTCGACGATCTGCGGCCAATCGGTCTCCTCCACACACCGGGCGTCGGCGTGCAGGGCGGCGATGGCCGCCTGCGCCTGGAACTCACCCAACCGATCGCGGGCGAGCGCCGCCTGCAGGATGTGCACTCCCTCCGCGATCAGCGTTGTGTCCCAACGAGATCGATCCTGTTCAGCGAGATCGATGACGTGACCGTCGGGCCCGGTTCTGGCCGAACGCCGGGCGTGGTGCAACAGCATCAGCGCCAACAGCCCGGCCGTTTCCTCGTCTTCGGACAACCCGGCCAACTGCCGGGTCAACCGAATCGCCTCGGCCGCCAGATCGACGTCCCCGGTGTACCCCTCGTTGAAGACGAGGTACAGCACTCGTCGCACCGTCCCCACATCACCGGGCGCGTCGAAACGCACGTCGCGCACCGTGCGTTTGGCGCGGCTGATGCGTTGCGCCATGGTCTTCTCCGGCACCAGGTACGCCTGCGCGATCTGCCGCGTCGTCAATCCCCCGACGGCACGCAGCGTCAGTGCCACCGCTGCCGCCGGACCAAGCGAGGGATGCGCGCACAGAAAGAACAACTGCAGCGTGTCGTCGACGCCGCTCACGGTGCCAGGATCCGGTTGTGCCGCGACTCGATCCTCTCGTGCTCGTCGCGCCTTCTCGGATCGTTCTGCGTCGAGAAACTTGCGCCACGCGACGGTCACCAGCCAACCCTTCGGATCGGCAGGCGCGTCGGCGACACACGTGGAGGTCGCCTCGAGCATCGCCTCCGCCGCGGCGTCCTCGGCCGACGCGAAGTCGGCTCCGCGGTGGACGAGGACACCGATCACCGCGGGTGTCAGTGCCCGCAGCACCTGGGGGTCCATGGCGATCGTCAGTCGGCGATGGTGGGGGGAGCCTCCATGAACGGACGCAGTTCGAGCCATTCGTGAATCGGTTCGCCGCCTGCTCCCGGCGCGGCCGACAACTGCCCGGCGAGTTCGAGCGCTCGCTCGTAGCTCTCCACGTCGATGATCATCCAGCCTGCGATGAGATCCTTGGTCTCGACGAACGGACCGTCGGTGACCGGCGGCTTGCCCTCACCGCCGGAGCTGACCCAGGTCCCCTCGGGAGCCAGGGCCTGGGCGTCGACGAACTCGCCGGTGGCTTCGAGTTCGGCGGCGAAATCCTGCATGAACTGGATGTGGGCGTGCACCTCCGCAGGCGTCCACCGGTCCATCGGGACGCTGTTGATCGGCTCCGGCGCGCCGCGGTAGTGCTTGAGCATGAGGTACTTGGCCATGGTGTCTCCTGACGTTCGATGCGGCCATTCTTGCCGCATTCGACCCTGGGACGGAACCGGTCCGCAGATTTCGACACACTCGACGAAAAAGATTCTCAGCGCATCGTGCGCCCTGCCGAGCCCAGCATCTGTGTCGCCTCGACCACGCGAGCCGCCATCGCCGTCTCGGCCGGCTTGCCCCAGGATCGGGGGTCGTAGGCCTTCTTGTTTCCGTACTCGCCGTCGACCTTGAGAACCTGGTCGTACTTGCTCATCATGTGACCGGCGATGGATCTGGTGAACGCGTACTGGGTATCGGTGTCGATGTTCATCTTGATCACCCCGCTGGCGACGGCGGAGGCGATGTCCTCTGCGCTGGAACCCGATCCGCCGTGGAACACCAGATCGAAGGGCTTGTCCTTGCCCGTCTCGGCTCCGACGACGGACTGGATCTCGTCGAGGATCTCGGGTCGCAGATGTACCGAGTCGGGGTTGTAGACGCCGTGGACGTTGCCGAAGGTCAGAGCCGTCATATAACGACCGCGCTCCCCCGCACCGAGCGCAGCGATCGTGGCGCGCGCATCGTCGACCGTCGAATACAGCTGTTCGTTGATCTCGTGTGACACCCCGTCCTCCTCCCCGCCGATCACTCCCACTTCGATCTCCAGAATGGTGTCGGCCTCCACCGACAGGTCGAGCAACTCGCGCGCGATCCGCAAATTCTCGTCCAACGGCACGGCCGATCCGTCCCACATGTGCGATTGGTACAGCGGCGATAGTCCGCGGCCGCGTCGTTCGATCGCGTCGGCCAGCAGGGGGCGGACCCAGTCGTCCAGATTCTCGGCGGGGCAGTGATCGGTGTGCAGCGCCACCGAGATCGAATAGTGCTGCGCCACTTCGTGGGCGTACTGCGCGAGCGCCTTGGACCCGGCGAAGCGGTTCTGCACGGCGTTGCCGGACAGATAGAGCGCGGTGCCGACCGATACCTGAATGATGCCGTCACTCTCGGCTTCGGCAAATCCCTGCAGAGCTGCGTTGAGAGTCTGCGAACCGGTGACGTTGATCGACGGGTAGGCGAACCCACCCTCCTTGGCGCGATCCAGCATGGCGGCATACTGCTCCGGACTGGCAATCGGCATGGTGGGTCCTATCTTTCGGGTGTGGCTGCGGTCTACGTGCAGCCGCAGGAATTGCGATGGGTGAAGGTGGTGGGCACTCGAATGGACCGAGGTGTCTCTTCGCTGCCCTCGATTCGATTCAGCAACAGGTCGGCTGCGGTTCGGCCGATCGTCTGCACGTCCTGAGCCGCCGCGGTGAGCCGGGGCTCGAACAGATCCGACCACTCGAAGTCGTCGTAGCACACGAAGGCGAGGTCGGCGGGGATCGACAAGCCCAGGCCGCGAACCGCTTTCAGCGATCCGATGGTCATCGAGTTGTTCATCGACACCAGAGCAGTCGGCCGATCCGGACCCGACATCAGCTCACGCACTCGGGACTCGGCCACCTCCACACTGGACCGGCCGTCGAGAACGAGTCGAGGATCGAGTTCGATTCCTCGATCCGCAAGTGCGCGAGAGTAGCCGTCGAATCGCTCTGTCGTGGAGGAGATCCCTTCGATGCCGCGGACGATCGCGATGCGTCGATGTCCGGCGTCGAGGAGGTGGGTCGTGAGCTCGTACGCCGACGCGTCGTTCTCCGGGCCCACCTGGTCACAGGAGACATCGAGCATCCGGTCGATCAACACCAGAGGGGTTCCGCTACGGACGATCTCGGGAATCGTGGAGAACTCCGAGCCGGCTGCGGGCGCGAGAATCATGCCGTCGACCTGACGGTCGAGCAACGAGTCCGTCACCCTGCGCTCGGAGCGTGGCTCGTCGTGCGAGTCACCGAGGATCAACACGTAACCGGCCTCGGACAACCGCTCCTCGACGGCATGGACCAGGCTGCCGAAGTACGGGTTGGTCAATGCGGCGATGGACAGTCCCACGGTGTGCGTCCGACCCGCCGCGAGCGATCGAGCGACGACGTTGCGCCGATAGCCGATCTCGACGATCGCTGCGTCGACGCGCTCCCGGGTAGCGGGATTGACGTTGCGGGTTCCGTTGAGCACATGGGAGACAGTCGATACCGATACCCCGGCAAGGCGAGCAACGTCGTCCATCGTGGGCATGTCAGTCGGCCTGACTCTGTCGGGTCTCGTGGCTCGGTGGAACAGTCATGTCAGTCGCAGGATTCGATCGGCGCGGAGTGCGGTCGACCCGATCAATTCCGCGTTGCGCTCGTCCGAGCCCAGTGCCCAGAACTTCGCGTCCTCGTGCGACTTTCCGTAGGCCTCGTGCCTGGCCACCAGCCGCTGGTGCCGAACCGTCGTATGCGGGGCCAGAAACCAGACTTCGTCGATCATCGCACGCGCCGCAGGCCACGCGTCGGACTCCATCAGCAGGTAGTTGCCCTCGGTGACGACGAGCGGGACAGTCGACGGGACCGGAATCGAGGACCCGATCGACTCCTCGATCTCGCGCCGAAATCTCGGCGCGTACACGATGGGGTCACCGGGCTGTTGGTCGTGAATCGCCGCGATCAGCCGCGCATAGCCGCCGTCGTCGAACGTGTCGTGGGCACCCTTGCGATCGAGCCGGCCCAGCTCGATCAACACCTCGTTGGCGAGGTGGAATCCGTCCATCGGAACCAGTACCGCGAGTTCCGGCCCGAGCGCATCGACGAGTTGCTGAGCCACAGTGGACTTTCCGGCACCCGGCGCACCGGTCAGGCCGAGTATGCGTCGCTGACCGGACACAGCCGACTTTCGCGCCAGCTCCACGAGTTGTTCGAGGGTGGCTTCCTGTACGTCCTGGTCAGTGCTCACCGTTGTCGCTTTCGAGTCCGTGGGTAGTGAAGTGTGTCGGCGGAGAGTTCGTGTAACCACGCTCTGGGGCCGATCACCGAGCAGCGCAATGCGGCAACGTGAGCCGACCTGTCGATGCGCTCGGAAAGAGAGCCTGGCTGCGTGGAGTAGTAGGCATACGCTCCGTGGAACGCATCCCCGGCACCCAGAGTATCGACCACTGCGACCGGCTCCACATCGACCGATCCCGACGATCCCTCGGACCACCATTCGACGGGATCTTCGCCGTGGGTCGTGACGACGGTGTGCACGCCGGATCCGACGAGCGCCGCGGCGGTGGAAGCGGTGTCCGAGGTGCCGGGGGCGCGAAAGTCCGCCGAGCACACCATGTCCGTGGCGTGCGGAATCAGCTCGCTCATCACCGGTTTCCAGCGACCGGCGTCCACGACCAACGTGGTAACCCGCGCCGCCGCATGTTCCGCGGCGGCGCAGGCGATCAGGGGGTGGTGCCCGTCGACGAGTACGACGTCGGCACCGGCCACGACGGCTTCGAGATCCTCCGGCGGCGAGGCGTCGGAGTTCACGGCGTCGGCCGAGACGACCGACCGATCACCGGTCGATTCGATCACCGTCACAGCAGAGACGGGCACAGCCCTGGTGGAGCCCTCGGCGGCGTCGATCACCCGCACTCCGAATGCCGCCAGGTCGGCCTTGATGAGGGCTGCCACCGGGTCGTCTCCGAGCGCGGTGACGAGCACCGCCGTCCCGCCCAGCGCGGCGAAGGTCACCGCCGCGTTGGCAGCAGGTCCTCCCGCCGCGACGAACTGTGCGCTCGAGGTGATCTTCTGGTTGGGTGCCGGCGCTGCCGACACTCGATGAACGACGTCGAGTGTCGCCAGCCCGACGAAAACACCGATCGGACCGGTAGATTCAGCGGCCTGCGCGTTCATCGTCGGTCGGCTCCTCCGCGCCGGTCATGAGCGCGACGACCTCGGACATGGTGCGGTTCTTCGGATTCACGACGCCTGCACGCTTGCCGAGGCGGTGGATGTGAATGCGATCGGCGACCTCGAACACGTGCGGCATGTCGTGGCTGATGAGCACCACCGGTATGCCTCGGTCGCGAATAGTGCGAATCAGATCGATCACCATGCCCGACTCCCGCACGCCGAGTGCGGCCGTCGGCTCGTCCATGATGATCACTCCGCGTCCGAACGCTGCCGCCCGCGCCACTGCCACGCCCTGACGCTGACCGCCGGAGAGCGTCTCGACCGCCTGATTGACCGACTTGATGCCGATCTTCAGGTCCTGCAGGTGCTTCGACGATTCCTCGCGCATCCGCGGCATGTCGAGGCGACGAAACAGACTTCCGCTGATGCCTTTCCGCTTGATCTCGCGTCCCAGATAGACGTTCGACGCGATGTCGAGCGCCGGAATGACAGCCAGGTCCTGATAGACCGTTTCGATGCCCGCTGCTCGTGCGTCGCGCGTGTTCTTGAACGACACCGGAGAGCCGTTCATCAGAATCTCGCCCGAGTCGGGAATGACAGCGCCCGCCAAAGCCTTGATGAGACTGGACTTTCCGGCACCGTTGTCGCCGATCACCGCCAGCACCTCACCGGGCCGCAACTCGAAGTCGGCACCGCTGATGGCCGTCACACTGCCGTAGGTCTTGACCAGGCCGCGCGCTTCCAGAGCGAGGGGGGCATTCACTGTGACCTCCTACGTGCGAATTGATCGACGGCCACCGCGACGATGACGAGAATGCCGGTCGCGACGTTCTGGTACAGGCTGTCGACGCCGGCCTGGGTGAGACCGTTGCGCAGCACACCGACGATCAGGGTTCCGATGAGAGTCCCGATGACGGTGCCGCGGCCACCGAACAGGCTGGTTCCACCGATGACGACCGCGGTGATCGTTTCCAGGTTGGCGTTCTGATAGGCGTTCGGGTCGGCGTTGGGGATCCGTCCGAGCGCTGCCCACGCCGCGATCGCCGCGATGACTCCCGTGACGATGTACACCGAGAACAGCACGCGACCGGACTTGATGCCCGAGCGATCCGAGGCCTGCGGGCTACCACCGACCGCGTAAATGTGCCTGCCCCAGGATGTTTGGGACAACGCATACCACATCACGGCGTAGACCAGCAGCATCACCACCACGCCGTACGTCGTGGAGAAACTCCCGATCTTGAACGAGGTACCCAGCAGCGTCAGCGGTCCGCTCGGCACCTGGTAGGTCTCGGAGCCGGCCAGCAACCTGGTGGCTGCCTGAATCGCAGTGAACGTGCCGAGCGTGACGATGAACGGTGGCAGTCGCAGCATCGTCACCAATCCGCCGTTGATCGCACCGAACGCCAGGCAGACGGCAAGCGTGGAACCCAGTGCGACCACCGGACCGTTCGCGCCTGCCGACTGCGCCATCACGATGGTGCCCATCACCGCCACCGCACCGATCGACAGATCGATACCGGAGGTGAGGATGATCAGCGTCTGGCCGACAGCGAGAATGCCGACGACCACCGACTGCTGCAGGATCAGAGAAACGTTCTGCGGGTTGAGAAACGAGCTCGAGATCGAGCTGAAGACGATGACGGCGATGAGGAGTGCGGCCATCGGCCCGAGCAGCGGTTCACGCAGGATGGTCCCTACGTTGAACCGGCTCGGAGCCTTGGGCTCGGCGGCGGTGTCAGTACTCACGGATCAGTCCTCGTGTGGGAGCGGTGGTCCGGGAATCCGCGATCAGCCCCAGCAATTCTCTTCGCCCCACGCGGTGTCCTGCGAATCGATTCCGTCGACGGGCTGATCGGTGACCAACTGCGAGCCGGTGTCGTTGAAGCCGCTGGGCTTGGTGCCGTCCTCGGCGAACTTCACCACAGCGTCGACGCCCTGCTCGGCCATCTTCGCCGGGAACTGCAACACCGTCGCGCCGATGATGCCGGCCTTGACGTTCTCGATGCCGGTGCAGCTGCCGTCGATCGAGCCGATGGTGATCTGATCGGCGCGGCCGGCAGACTGAATCGCCTGGTACGCACCCGCTGCTGCGGGCTCGTTGATCGTGTACAGCGCATTGACGCCCGGTGCGCGCTGCAGCAGGTTCTCCATGGCGGTCTGCGCCTTGGTCTGATCGCCGTTGGTGTTCTCCTGTCCGACGATCTCCGGCGAGCTGTCGGTCAGGCCCATGCCCTCGAGGAAGCCGTCGTGACGGAACGTGTCGACCGTGCCGCCCGCGGTGCCGTCGAGCATGATGACCTGGGGCGCAGTGGTTCCGAGAGTGCCCTTGACCCATTCGCCCTGGCTGACGCCTGCGGCCTTGTTGTCGGTGGCGAACGTGGCGTCGACCGCATCCTCGGGGTCGGTTGCGGTGTCGAGGGCGATGACGACGACGCCGGCGTCACGTGCCTTCTTGATCGCGTCCAGGACTCCGGTGGACGAGTTCGGGGTGATCAGAATCCCCTTCACACCCTGCCCGACCAGGTTCTCGATGGCCGCGACCTGTCCCTCGTTGTCACCGTCGAAAGCGCCGGCCAGAGCCACCAGCTCGGCTCCGCTGGAATCCGCCTGCGCCTGCGCTGCCTCGCGCAGCTTCACGAAGTACGGATTGGAGTCCGTCTTGGTGATGAGCCCCACCTTGACGCTGTCCGAATCCGAACTGCTGCAGGCGGTCAGACCGAACACGAGCGAACCGGCCATGAGCGCGGTGCCGATCGTCAGCGCGGACTTCCGACGGTGATTGAACATGTGGACTCCCTTGTCCCCTAACCACGCGGTCGCGTCGCTCGATTGCAGGAGCCTAGAACGCATACAAGCGCTTGCGCATGCGCTTTCGCCGAAACAAACTTGGATTCTTTTTCACCGACCGGGCAGACGGTTCGTGACGGGGGTCACGCAGTTTGCGTCGGCCCGGTTCGCGTCGCCCCCGTTCCCGCAAATGCGCGCGCGTTTGCCATCCGCGCGCGAACTCGTGCCCGATCACCTCGCTATTCCGCAAGCACCTGGCGAATGCGAGCGCATTTGCGATCGCCGATGCCACGCACCACCACCCATCACTTGTCCGGCGGCGAACCCTCCCCCGTCCGCCGAAACCGAGTCCCCAGCCGCCTCCCCGCCGCCCCAGTCCCCGCAAATGCGCGCGCGTTTGCCATCCGCGCGCGATTTCGCGCCCGATCACCTCGCTATTCCGTGAGCACCTGGCGAATGCGCGCGCATTTGCGATCGCCGCCGATCTGCCCCCTCCGCCGATTAGCCTTCGACGCCCGAGTACCCGCCTCCCCCAGTTCTCCCCGCCGCCCCCAGTTCTCCCCGCCGCCCCAGTTCCCGCAAATGCGCGCGCGTTTGCCATCCGCGCGCGAACTCGCGCCCGATCACCTGGCTATTCCGTGAGCACCTGGCGAATGCGCGCGCATTTGCGATCGCCGATGCCACGCACCACCACCCATCACTTGTTCGGCGGCGAGTCCTCCTCCGTCACCGACTCCGGCTCGTCGTAGGTGACTGTGATGTCCTGAAATCCCTTGTTGCGCTGCGCTTCTGCTTGGCCGGTGTAGGAGTTCTTGTCACCCTCGGTGAGCTCGACGTTGTCGGTGAACGGCGTCAACAACGCTCGGGGATGCAGGTGGTCGACGCGTACGGCGTTGATTTCGATGCACAGCACGATCAGTACCGAAGAGACGTAGAGAAAGCCGAGCAGGCCGAGGACGATCGCGAAGATCCCGTTGCTGGCGCTGGCGTTGCCGACGACATAGCGAATGTAGATGCCGCCGAACGATTGCAGTGCCTGCCAGATCACCGCGGCGATCGCGGCACCGGGCAGAACGTCGCGCACACTCAGGGCGCGGGCGGTCCCGATTCGGAACGCGGCAGTGAAGACCACGGCGTTGACCACGACCGCTCCGACGAGTGCCAGTGCGCCGCCTGCGAATCCGAACACGCCCGAGGACGCGACGCCGTTGAGAACGGTCAGGCCGATGATGGCGGTGCCGACGGTACTGAGCAGCAGCAGCCCGCGCAGCCGACCCTTGATCGGATCCGGTTGTTCGTTTCGCGGGACCGACCACGCGGTGTTCATTGCGTACTGAGCGGCCAGTGACACTCCCAGTCCGCCGTACAGCGACCCCACCACACCGATGACGATGGCGGTCGTTCCGCCGCTGAGCCGATCCGGCTGTCCGAGTTGATCACCGATGACCGGGATCTGACTCATGGCCGAATCGATGATGCGGGTCTGCAGTTCCGGGTCCCCGGCCAGCACGATTCCCAGCACGGTGGTGAAGAGCAGCAGCAACGGGAACAACGACAGGAACGAGTAGTACGCGATGAGGGCCGCGAGGTAACCGCCACGGTCGTCGAGAAATTTGTACAGCACTGCCAGCGGGAAACCCGCCGACGGATGCCTGCGCTGATAACTGTCCACCTTGGCGACCATCATCGGACGAATGTAACCACCGCAGGCACCACGGAAACGTCGCCGGCACGTGTGACCCAGATCTCAGCACGCGAACGTGCGCTTTGGTCGACGGGCTCCGACTAAGTCTTCAGTACCAACCCGGCACGAGGAAAGGAACTCACATGAGCTTCATCGACAAGGCCAAGAACGCAGCAGAAGACGCCATCGGCAAGGCGAAGGAAGTTGTCGGCGACGCCACGAACAACAAAGACCTCGAGGCCGAGGGCAAGAAGGATCAGGGTTCGGCAGGCGTGAAGAAGGTCGGCGAGAACATCAAGGACACCTTCAAGTAAGTCGTACTTCGGTGAGGGCCGTCGATCAGGTGATCGGCGGCCCTCACGCTGTTCGACGAACAACCGTTTCGGCGGAAGCGTATAAAGTGCACAGCGCTGGCTCTCGAGCCGGCACGGGCGTCCAGCAGAAGGCGCAAGATCGTGGATCTCTCCGGCGAAGCGCGGCAGGGGTCCTATGCGAGAGGACCGTGTGAATGTCGCAATCATCGCCCGATGTGCAGCTTCCCGGATCGTCCCCTGCATCGTCACTCGCCGAATTCGCGCGGTCGTTGCGTGATACCCGCCGTTCGATGCCCGAGACGATGGCAGAGATCTTGCGCACCTCCATCCGGCTCATACCGGGTGCAACCGTCGGCTGCGTCACCACGGTCAGCAAAGGCGTCCGCACCGTGGTGGCATCCACCGACCCTTTGGCCGAAAAGTTGTGTCGACTGCAGTACGAGCTCGACGAGGGCCCGATTCCCACCGAGGTTCGCCACTTCGATGTCGTCGTTTCGGACGACCTCACGTCCGAGCCACGATGGCCGGAGTTCGCGGTTCTGGCCGTGAACGAGGGATTCAAATCCTTGGCGGCGTTTCAGCTCTACAGCAACGCCGACGACCTCGGTGCCTTGATCTTCTACAGTGACGAGCCGCGTGCCTTCGACGTCGACGCGGTCGAGATCGGGGAAGCCCTCGCAGTGCATGCCGCCATTGCCTTGCTCAGCGCCCGCGACAACGAGCAGTTCCGGACGGGCCTGGCCAGTCGCGACATCATCGGCCAAGCCAAGGGAATGATCATGGAACGCTACGATCTCGACGCGGTGCAGGCGTTCGAGCTGCTGGCGAAGCTGTCGCAGCAGCAGAATCAGCCTCTGCACAAGGTGGCTCACGACTTGGTCGATACCGACCACCCGACCAATTCGACCTTCTGACGACCCCCAGGTTTCGATCTTTCGGTCACGAGGAAATCTGATGTCGGTATCGGCAGGCAACACGCGATACCCGCGGGCGGTTATGTCGTTGAGCCAACAGCGATCGACCGCTCGTCGCTAGTGCTCCGGCTGGCAGGTCGGACACCACCATGTTCGACGCTTGTCCGGGTCTCCGGGTGATTCCGCGACCACCCGAATCGACGTCCCACACCGCAGACACGGCTTTCCTGCCCGCCCTGCAACCCAGTGCGATCGACCCCGGCGAGTGTCCCCGGTGGTCACCTGCATCGCACCCGGAACCGTCGCCGAATGACGCATCGCCCGCTCGAGCAACGCGACCAATCTCTGCGCGTCGACATCACTCGACGGCGTCCACGGCCACAGGCCGCGCAGAAAACACAGCTCGTTGGCCCACAGATTTCCGGGACCGGCGATCACCCGCTGATCCAGCAAGGTCGCAACGATCGGCCGACTTCCCTGGGCCGCGATGTTGGCAACTCCGCGCTCGGCCTCGAACGTCGAGTGCAGCGGGTCCGGCCCGAGATGCGCGATCAGCGCGTTCATGTCCCTCGTGTATCCGTAGTCGACGACCGGCAGCAGAACTCCGTAGGCGGTCGGCCCGTCGACCACGGCAAGCCGGACGCGCACGTCGGGTCGGATGCGCTGCGGAATCGAACGACCGGCCCGCACCACCGTCCACGAACCGCTCATCCGCAGATGCGTGTGCAGCGTCGTGTCGTTCTCGAAATCGGTCAGCAGATGCTTGCCGTGTGTCCGATGCCCGACGACGGTTCGCCCGGCCAGGTTCTCGACTGCGTGCGCCGGCACCTGCAGCCTTCCGGCCCGCAGCGTTGCGCCGTCCAATGCTCGACGCAACCTTGCGGCCAATGCAAATACGGTGTCGCCTTCGGGCATGCTTCTGGGGTATCCCGCTCGGCACAACCGTAATCGCACGCTCGACCCCCTCGTGCGATGAGCGCCTACGCCGACGCCGACATCACCGCGAAGCGACACCGGCCGGACGCGCCGGAAAGTCGTTGGACCTCGTCGACAGACCGTGAGCCCAGGGCGCGACCGACGACCGGAGAATTCCCGACGGCGTCGGCCGCAACACCGATTCGAGTTCGGCCAATGGAACCGGTGCCTCGACGAGGGATTCCCACGGATACTTCTCGCCGGTATCACGGAGGAAGGCAACGGCCTGGTGGAGGTGCCGCGGCTCGTAGTTGTGGATTCCGGTGATGGTCAGCCAGTTTCGGACCACCGCTTCGGGGTCGACGGTGATCGGGGCACCGGGCGCGACGGATCCGGCGAGGACGAGCCGCCCACCGACGTCGAGTCGCCCCGAGGCCGCCTGCACGGCCGAGGACGATCCGGAGAAGTCGATCGCCACATCGGTCAGTGCACCGTCGTCCTCCACGGCCCCGAATGCACGGGATTGTTTCTGCCGCTGCAGGTCTCGGTCCAGGACCGACACCGCTCCACCTCGCTCCCTGGCCGCCGCAGCGGCGGTCACCCCCAGCATCCCTGCCCCGACGATCAGTACTCGTCGACCGTCGATCGCACCGGCAGCGTCGAGGGCGGCCATCACCGTCGCCGTCGCACACGCTGCGGGCGCGGCGACGGCGTCGGGCATGGTGTCGGGAACTCGGACCACTGCGGTTCCGCGTGGGAGCACGATGTGTCGAGCATAGGAGCCGCTGAGAGCCCATGCGCTCTCGGCAGACTCGTGACCCACCTTGCGCACGGCCGAACATTTGGCCGTGAACCCGCGGACACATCGGGCGCACCGACCACAGCACACCGTGACCGACCAGACGATCCGATCCCCCACCTCGACAGCCGATACCGCATCGCCGACGGCAATCACGTGACCGACGGCCTCGTGCCCGAGCACAGACGGGCACGCACCGTGCCGTCGACCGGACACGGTATGCAGGTCGCTCCCGCACACCGTGGCGAGATCGACGCGCACCAACATCTCACCCGATTCGAGAGCGGGAATCTCCATGTCCCGCAGTTCGATTCCACTCCCCGTCCAGACAGCGGCCTGCGTCAGACCAACAATGATCTGATCCATCCGGAGATCCTTTCCACGATGTACACGACGACGAAGATGACGAGAACGATCGCACCGGCGACGTCGAAATTCAGAGTACGAATCGACTCGAAGAGCAGGAAGCCGATACCGCCTGCACCGACGATCCCCAGGATGGTCGAGGTGCGGATGTTCACGTCGAGCAGATACAGGCTCGAACCGACCATCGACGGAATAGCCTGAGGAACAACCGCACTCAGTGTCCGATTCCACCAACCGCCACCGACCGACGCCACCGCTTCGAGGGGCCCGGGATCGATCTCCTCGATCGCGTCGGCGACGAGTTTGCCGAGGAATCCGACGGACCCGATGGCCAGTGCGCAGGTTCCCGCCACCGGGCCCAGTCCGAGCGCCGCGACGAATACGACAGCGAGGATGAGTTCGGGGACTGCGCGGACCAACAGGATCCAGGATCTCGCGATCCAGTACACCGCGGGATGCGGAGTTGCGTTGCGCGCGGCCAGAACTCCGACGGGTATCGACAGAACGATACCGATGGCGGTGGCCACGACTCCGATGGCAACGGTCTGTACGGCGGCGTCGAACAGGTCCGCTCCCAGCGCGGAGAAGTCAGGTGGGACCATACGCCCGAACACGTCGATCGACGGCCCGATCCACGTCAGAAGCGAGCGCGGATCCAATTCGAGCACCACGAACGACGCCACGACCGCGACGACGAGCACGGCCGACGCTCCGATGCGCATCAGTCGATCGCGCTGCGGGCCGGCCGCGGACGGCACCAGCAACATGCGGCGAAGAGCCATCGCCGCCAATTCCATCGCGGCGATGATCACCAGGATCACCAGTACGATGCCGAGAGCACGCGGGTAGATCAGGCCCCGCAGAGCGTCCTGCAGGGCGAACCCGATACCGCCTGCCCCGACGAAGCCGAGGACCACCGACATGCGCAGATTGATGTCGATTCGATACACGAAGGCTCCGATCCACGCCGGAACGACCTGCGGAACAACGGCATTGATCATCTCCCGGTAGTAGCCGGCTCCGGCGGCACGGATCGCCTCTCGCGGTCCCACATCGGTCTCTTCGATGGCGTCGGCGAACAGCTTGCCGAGCATGCCGATGGAATGCAGTGCGAGGGCGAGGATGCCGGGCAACACCCCGATCCCCAGCGCCCTGACGAACAGCACCGCGAACAGCAGATCCGGCATCGCCCGGCAGAACGTGATGACGGCGCGAGCAACGCTGTAGAGGACCGGATGCGGCGAGGTGTTGCGCGCCGCGAGAAACGCCAACGGTACCGAGACGATCGCTGCGAGCACGGTGCCCAGTACTGCCATGAGCAATGTGTCGAGTGCGAGAGAGACGATCCTGCCGGTGTCGTCCACGCGGGGCGGCAGCATCCGCTCGAGCAGGTTACCGACGTCTTCGAGACCGTCGATCAGGGTCGTCGGCGCGAAGTCGATGTACCCCGCCGAGAGCACGGTCAGGACGAGCGCGGCGACGCCCAGCGCCGGGAACAGCAATCGACGTCGCCGCGAATCGTTCTGTGCAGCAGTGTTCGTGGGCTTCGGTTCGACCGTGACGGTCATGCCGGTGCCACCGTGGTCATGTTTCCGGGGTCGGGCGCGATCCGGTGATAGATCGGCATGATGTCCTCGCGTCGGAGACCGGCGGCCGGGCGATCGAGCACCACCCGACCGTCCCGCAGGCCCACGAGCCGATGCGCCCAGCCGAGCGCGAGATCGACCTGATGCAGGGTGCACACCACGGTCAGCTTCTCCTCGCTGCACACCCGCTGCAGCAGATCCATCACCACGCCCGCGTTCTCGGGATCGAGCGAGGCGACGGGCTCGTCCGCGAGCACGATCCGCGGACGCTGCATCAGGGTGCGTGAGATCGCCACCCGTTGCTGTTGCCCGCCCGACAGCGTGTCGGCCCGTCGTTCGGCGAAGTCCGCCAACCCGACTCGGTCGAGGCACGCCCGGGCTTCCTCTCGCATCGCCTTCGGATAGGTGAAGGCTCCGTAGCGCGGAAAGGACAGGCGACCGATGCCGCCCACGAGTACGTTCTCGAGACAGCTCAACCGACCGACGAGATTGAAGTGCTGGAAGATGAAGCCGACATCGCGGCGAAGTTCGCGCACTCGGCGACGGTTTGCCAGATCGACGCGAGTGTCGAGGGCGGTGACGCTACCGGAGGTGACGGGCTGCAACCCGTTGATGCACCGCAGCAGCGTGGACTTCCCGGAGCCGGAAAGCCCGAGCAGCACCAACATCTCACTGTTGTGCACGTCGAGATTCACGTCCCTGAGCGCGGTGGTGGATCCGAATGTTTTGGTGACATTGCGAACGCTGACCACGACATCGCCCCGGTCCATCGGTGCGGACATCATCAGCCCTGGCACTTCTCGGAGCCGGTGACCTCGCATACGTGGCGCACGCCGTCGTAATCGCTGTCCTGCGCCGGCACGACGCCCCAGGCGTCCTCGTCGGTGATGCGGCATTCCTCGGCGCAGATGCCGTCCGCGACGAAGGCATCGGAGTTCATGCCCTCACTGAAGACGTCCTCGAGCTTCGCGATGGCGTCGGCACCGAGATCGTTGTTGGCAGCGAAGAGCGAACCGGCGATCATCTCGGACTTCCACACTGTCTTCAGCTCGCCGGGTGCCAGCTCGCCGTTGTCGATCATCGTTCGGTCGACCATGGTGTCGAACGCGAAACCGGCATCGCAATCACCGGCTTTGACGGCCAAGGCCGAGGCGTCGTGTCCGCCCGCGTAGATCGGGGTCATTGCACTCGAGATGTCGGCCTCCGCACCGGAAGCGATGACATTGTCCTCGATGAGTCCCGCTGTCGGGTAGAGGAATCCGGAGGTCGAGCTGGGGTCGACGAAACAGACCTTCTTACCGGCGTAATCGGCGAGCCCGTCGACCGAGGCGTTGTCCGAACGGGCGATTCCGTAGGACTGGTAGCCGGGCGGAGTTCCCTCGTCCTGAACGACGGCACCCAGCGGCGTCATGTCGGCCCCGTTGATTCCGGCGACCACGTAGGCGAACGGGCCGAAGAAGGCGAGATCGACATTGCCCGCGATCAGGCCCTCGACCACACCCGCGTAGTCCGAGGCCTGGATGAACTCGACGGTTGCTCCGGTCTCGTTCTCGAGGCGCTCGATGACCGGGTCGTAGCTGGCCTTCAGGTCGGTGGAATTCTCGGCGGGAATCGCAGCGAGCGTGATGGTTTCGGGGAATCCTTGCTCGGTGGTAGCTCCATCGGAAGAACCGGAGCAACCGGCTGCAACGAGTGCGGCAGCCGAGAGCGCGGCCGCGGCGGTCACAGCGCGACGGTGAGGGGTGGCGATCATGGCGGGGTGTCCGTTCGGTGAGGTTCGGGCGAGGATGGTGTTCACGGCAGAACGATGGGGGGAAGGTCGGCGACGCTGTCGAGTACATGGGTCGCACCGGCCTCGCGCAGTCGGTCGACGGAGTGAGCTCCGGTGAGCACCCCGACCAGCAGAGATGCGCCGGCCCGGCGACCGGACAGGATGTCACTCGAGGTGTCGCCGACGACGGCGACCGCAGCGATGTCACTGACCTCGGCGAACAGCGCAGCCGATAGGACGAGATCCGGGTGGGGACGCCCACGGCCGGCCTCACCGGGCGCGAGGAACGCGTCGGGCAGATCCTGCCAGCCGAGCGTGTCGATGATTCGCTTCTGTGTCGGTGCCGAGAAACCTGTGGTCAGCACGACGCTGATCCCGGACTCGCGGAGCTTCGTGATGGCCTGCGCCGCACCGGGAACGGGCGCGATACCGTCGTCGATGCGGGCGTCGTAGGCCGACTCGAAGGCGCGGTTGGCGGCCTGGGCACGGTCCTCGGTTCCGAACAGCGCACGGAACACCTCGATCTTGGACTGACCCATCGTGTCCAGGACGTAGCGACGGGCGTCGTCGCGTTCGGGTCCCTCGGATGCGAGTCCGACGGCGGTGGCCGCGACGTCGAACGCGTCCAACACGAGTCCGTCGTCGGTGACGGTGGTTCCGGCCATGTCGAGGACGACGAGTTCGATGTCGGTGCTGGTGTTCGGGGTAGTGGAGTTCGGCATGAGAGAGAGACTGCCGTTTGGTATAGACCATTGCGTGGAACTCGAGTGAACGACTCGTGAACGTCGAGCAACAGTTAGGTCTAGACCAATTGGTGCTATGGTCGGCTCATGGTTGTGGACAGCGAACCCCGCGTGCTCAAGCACCAGATCGTGCGTAGAAGTCTCGACGACATGCTCGACGGCATGGCGGCAGGCGACGCATTTCCTTCCGAGCGCGATCTCGCCGATCGATACGACGTCTCTCGCGAGACCTTGCGTCAAGCCATTCGAGAACTGTTGGTGGCCGGTCGAATCGAACGTCGCGGACGCGCGACCGTCGTTGCCGAACCCAAAGTGGTATTACCGTTGGCGATCGGTTCCTACACCGAGGCAGCGCGGGAGAAGGGCATGAGTGCCACCCGAATTCTGGTCGGCTGGGACACGTTCCGAGCTGACGACGCCCTCGCGGATCTACTCGGAATCGAGACCGGTTCGGAGGTGGTCCAACTCGAGCGCGTCTTCACCACCGGGGACGTCCGAGTGGGTCTCGAGACGACTCGCATCCCCGCGTACCGTATTCCGGGGCTGCAGGACAGCTTCGATCACCGAACGTCGTTGTATGCCGAATTACGAACGCGCGGAGTCGTCTTCGGACGAGTGGTCGACACCATCGAAACCGTCCTTCCCGACGCCCGAGAAGCTGCGCTCCTCACCGTCGACACCCGCACACCGATGTTTCTGCTCGGCCGCGTCTCCTACGACACGGACGGGGTTCCCATCGAACACCGACGGTCGCTCTACCGCGGAGACCGGATGACCTTCACCGCCGTCATGGATGCCTGATATGACCAAAGAATACGACGTCGTGGTCGTCGGTGCCGGGATCGTCGGTCTCGCTCACGCCTATCACGCTCACCGACGCGGCCTGACGGTAGCGGTGGTCGATCATGCCGATCGTGTGGCAGGTGCATCGGTGCAGAACTTCGGACACGCCTGCATCACAGCGCAATCCGGTACTGCACTCGACTACGCTCGGGCCGGCCGCAGCCACTGGCTCGACCTCGCCCGTACGGCAGGTTTCTGGGCTGTCGAGTCCGGGACGCACTGCGTTGCCCGGCACGAGGACGAGTACGCAGTGCTCGAGCAGTTCGCCGAACTGCGGGGCAAGGAGCAGGTACGACTACTTGGCCGCACCGAGGTACTGGACCGACTCCCCATTGCCGACACCGACGTGGTGGGCGGCATGTATCTGCCACTGGACGTCCAAGTGGACCCACGCGCCGCCGCCCCGGCCATCGCGCGTTGGCTCGACAGCTCCGGGGTCGACTTCTTCTGGCGCACCGCCGCAACGTCGTTCGCCCCCGGCGTAGTCCACACCTCGCGCGGGGAACTGCGGGCCGGCACCACCTTCGTCACCGTCAACCACGACATCGATCGACTGTTTCCCGAGTACGCCGAACGCGACGCACTGGTGCGATGTCGGCTGCACATGCTGCGCGCCACGCTCCCGCTCGACGCACCGCTACCCACCCCGCTGTTCACCGGTTGGTCGCTGCTCAGGTACTCGGGTTTCGAGAACCTGCCCGCCGTTGCCGACGTCGCTGCCCGCCTGCAGGCCGAGTATCCCGGCTACGTCGAGCTCGATCTGCACCAGATGTACACCCCACAACCGGACGGATCGATCCTGCTCGGCGACACTCACGTTCGTGAGATCAGCGCGTCGCCGTTCCAGAGCGAGGAAGGATTCCAGGTGCTGCTCACCGAGGCCCGGTCGCTCTTCGGAGTCGACCGCATCGACGTCACCGAGCGATGGCAGGGAATCTATTGTTCGGCACCGGGTTCGGAGTTTCTGCTGGAGGAACCGGTGGACCGCGTGCACATCGCCACCGTTACCACCGGGATAGGCATGACGACCAGCATGGGCCTGGCGCTGGCCAACGTGGACAGAGCTCTGGCACCGGCCTGAGTGCACCTCGTGAACACCCAGGTGTCACGGTTACCCGAACAGACTCTGCCCCAGGTAGCCGTCGTCGACCACTCCCGGAAGTATCGCGAACACCGCAGAACCGATCGGGGTGGTCCATTGGTTCAACGCATCGAATTCGTCGAGTCGTTGCTGAATCGGCAGGAACTGGGTGAGCACATCGCGCTGATAGCTCGCGAACAGTAAGCCGGTGTTCGACAACGATCCGGCAGCCGGTGGGTCGTCGTAGTTGTAGGCCCGCCGGAAGATTCGCTCGCCGTCGCGAACATGCCGTGCCCTCGCGATGTGCGAGGACGGTGGGATGACCGGAATTCCGAATCGATCGGTTGCGTCGAAATCGGCCTCGTCGAACTCGGCGGTTCCGGTCAACGGGGCACCGGTGTCCAGGGTTCGCCCCACCGATAATTCCCGGCCGGGTCGATCCAACTCGTCCCAGGTGTCCATCTCGATCCGGATGCGCCGCAACACCATCGACGTTCCGTGTTTCATCCAGGGCTGATCGCTCCCGTCGTCCCAGACCAGACCGTCGAAGTCGGTACTTCCGGCCTCCGGATTGACGGTGCCGTCGACCTGTCCCATCAGATTTCGCATCGTGGTGCCCGATTCCTCGGTACCACGCGAACGCCGGAATCCGCGCTGTGTCCAGGCGATCGTCACCAACGAGCGCACGTTCTTGGTCAGTACCCGCACAGCGTGCGCAACGGTGACGGGATCGTCCGAGCACACCTGCAGCAGCAGATCACCGCCGGTGAATCCCGGTTCCAGGCGGTCGATTCCGAAGGCAGGAAGCGGTGCCAGCCACGACGGCCGCCGATCCGGCAGACCGATCGCATCGAACACACCCGGACCGAGCCCGACGGTCACCGTCAGGCGGGCGGGCTCTAGCGCCAGTTCGGCTTCGGTATCGGCCAGTGCGGGTGCACCGGACGTCAACCGTCCGATGTCCTCCGTCCAGACCTTCAGGATCCCGATCAGCTCGTCGCGTCCGACGCGTTCCTGCATGTTCAACCCGACGAACATCGAGTGTGCCTGGGGTGGAACAGTATCGACACCGGCTTGATGGACGCCGCGCCACGGCACGGTCTCACTGCCGGTGGCCGTCTGCTCGGCTCGGTTGCCGACGATCCCGTAACCGGTCGCGGCTCCCACGCCCGCGACGCCGAGCGCGGCGACGCCTCCACCGAGGAGACGTCGCCGGCTCAGCGAGCGTGGTGACCGGTTCTCGTTGTCAGCCACCGTGTGCCGGCGCGGGGGTCGCCGACCCGTCCATGTCCATGGTGCCCGGCTCGTAGTTCTCCTGGGCCCCGGAGAAGTCACGGACCTGCGCGGTGAACGTCGTGCTCGACGCATCCTCGAACTCGAGCGTGAATTCCGCGTCGGCTCCGGGGGTCAGCGGCGACGTGACGTCCATCAGCATCAGGTGATCGCCGCCCGCGGCGAGCACGTGCGTACCGCCCGCCGGGATGACGAAGCCTGCCTCCTTCGGCCGCATCACCATCGCCCCGTCCGCCCCGGTTGCCATCTCGTGCAATTCGATTCGGCTCGATGCCGGAGACGATGCACCGACCACGTGCACATCGGAATCGCCGGTGTTCTGCAGTTCGGCGAAGGCGGCAGTCATACCCGAATCGGCCGCTTTGACCCATTGCTCGCGTACGACGACCGAATCGGACTCCGTCGCCGCGGCGGCCGGCTCGTTGCTCGAGCATCCGGTGAGGATCAGGCCGGTGACCGACAGTGCGGCCAACAGTGTGGAGGTACGACGGGTGAGATTCATGCGAGTTCGCTTTCGTGTTGAGAAGCAGCGGAATTGGTGGTTCTGGTGCGTGCTCTACGAATCGAGCCGAGCACGACGTCGACGGCGAGGAAGGCCACCAGGCTCAGCCCGAGCAGCGGAACGAACCAGCCGACAGCGACAGCGACGACCACCAACGCGGCGACGGACATCGGTGAGATGCGGCGAATGCCGCCGCGCAGAGGCGGCCGCCCTGCTGTGAGGCCGCTTGCCTTGGTGGGGCGGCGTTTCCACCACATCATGTAGCCCCTGACGATGACCGATGCCAGCGCGACGGCGAGCGCAAGCAGCGCAAGCTGATTGGCGACCCCGAACAACGTGCCCATGTGCAGCTGAATACCCCAGGCCGACAGCTTGGCCGCGAGGGGCCAATCGGAGAAGAACACGGTGTCGATTACTGTGCCGGCGGCACCGTCGATCGAGATGGAGTCGTTCGACATCACCCAGGGCTGACGGGTTTCGGCGACGACGAACGCCGTGTCGGCCGATTGTGGAATCGACGCTTCCACGGCACCGTCTATTCCGTTGGCTCGGGCGATCCCCAGCACCGAGTCGATGCGACCGACGTTGTCCTCCGTCGTCGATGCGTCGGCCGGCATCTCCATCGAATGCCCGCCGTGACCGGAGTGGTCACCCGCCGCGGCCGCGTCGGAGGAGCCGATCGTCTTGGTGACTGCGGGGGTGGTCCAGCTCAGTGCCGACCGCAGCTCGGTGACGTTCTCCCCGGCGTAGGTGGACCATGTCAATCCGGTGGCGGACAGGAAGATCAGACCGACGGCGATCCAGATACCAGCCACGCCATGCCAGTTCAGGGACCTGTTGCGGCCCTTCGACTTTCGATCGAAGGTCAACAGCCTGGCCTTGTCGCGATTGCGTCGATACCGCTCGAACCACAGGTACAGGCCGCCGAGCGCGATCACCCACAACCACGAGGCGGCGAGTTCGCTGTAGAGGCGACCTGGCTCCCCCAGGTGCAGATGGCGATGGAGTTCGGAGATCCAGGTGCGCAACGGTAGGGCGCTGGAGGAGCCGTACACCGCCAGCTCACCCACGGACGTCGCGGTGGCGGGGTCGACGAAAACAGCCAGCCGCTGCGATTCGCCCAAGCTCGGGTCGGTGAACATCACCCGAGTGGTGTCGCCGGCCTCGGCTGCAGGGCGGACGGCGGTGACGGTGAGGTCGGGTCGCTCTGCCTGCGCTGCCCGAATCTGCTGGGCGACGGGGACGGTCGGACCGGTCGTGTCCACGTGGACGTAGTCGCGCTACACGAGTTGTTCGATGGTGGGAGCCACGGCGTAGAGGCCGCCGCTGATGGTGGCGATCAGGATGAACGGTGCCACCAGGATGCCTGCGTAGAAGTGCAGACGCAGGATCAGCGGCCGCCAGCTGCGTGGGCGCTGGGGAGGGGTGGGCGGCGATGGATCGGCGAGGCGTTCCAATTCCGGTGTGGACATGAGGACTCGTTTCGTGAAGGCATGTGTGGGTGCGCGCAGTGGTGCGCGAGAAGGCATCGCACAGACGATCGGGCGTGCTCGAGGCAGCGCGGATCGCGCGATGTGAGGGCTCGTCGAACAGACAGCGACAGCTCGATACCCGACGCCTACGTACAGGGCGGGTGGGAGTGACGAGCTGCGGTCAGGTCCGAAGCGCAGGCGGTCCGCGGTTTCCGCAGCCCGACAGGTCGAGTAGACGAGGCGTTCCCGGGAGTCGGTAGACCGGAAGTTCAGGGGCGATGCGGGACTCGTCGACGACGAGAACTGCCAACAGAGGCAGGGCCTCACGTAGCGAGGTCACTGCGCGCCGGATGCCGTGCTCCGCTCCGCGGATGGCCAGAGCGCCGACCAGGATGGCAACCACATGGGCCGCGAACATCTGCTGGGTGAGCATCGAACCGTGATGGTGACCGTCGACGGCGGTGAGCAACAGGTGTCCGACCGACTGCGCGGCGGTCAGGATCATCAGCAGCTGTGCGCGCGGTGCCGCCGGTGTCGGTGCCGCGGCGGTCGCGTAGCCGATCGCAGCGGAGACGACGGCCAACAGCACGATGGCCGCGTCGGATGGAGGCATTCCCCCACCGGACGTGTGCGCTGCGACGGTGACCAGCGCCGACAGCCCGCCCACGGACGCACCGCGCAGGAGCGCGAATCCATCCGTTGGCGCAGACATGGACGGGAGCCTACTACCGACTACACCGAGTAGTAGTCCAGGTACCGGAACGACGCCTCCGAACCCCACAAGCCGGTCCGACGGTCTTTTTCCGGTTGGTTATCCTGATCATCGGTACTCGAACCATCAACGGTCGAGCCGCGAGATCGAGAGTGGACGCACATGGCAGAGAATTCGGACGCGGCCCAGGCTCGGGTGTTCGCCGACATGCTGACCGCCGAGATCGCAGCCGCGTCGAGTCGCGTCGAAGAGTCCGAGCAACTGGCGCGCAAGGCCTTGCGGGTAGGCGATTCCCGCAGCCATGTGTGGCACAGCGACGAAGCGCAGACCCAGAAGCAGGCGCTCTACGAGCTGTATCGCCAGCTCGATGCGTTGCGCAACCGGTTTCCCACCGTGCAGCCGCGAATCTCCGGCTGACGGCGCACCCGTCGGTCGACTACCGGTCAGCCCTGCCGACGACGGCGACGATCAGCTCGGTCAATTCTGCCGTCGCCTCCTCTGGTCCCAGCACTTCGGATACCGCCGCGTGCGACAGCGCTTCCGCTGCACCGAAGATCGCGGTGATCGACGATGCCGAGATCCCGCCGGAGCCGCTGAACGGCTCGAGAATCGACCGGCATCGATCGGAGTATGCCCGTTCGGCCGATCGCTTGACCTGTTCGAGTTCGGGCGAGCCCTCCAATGCCGCCAGCACACCCGTCAGCTCACGCCCCTGTGCCAACGCGCAGCCCACGTACGAGTTTGCGATTGCGCGTGCGCGTCCGTTCAACGAGGCGGGCGCGGCGTGGAGAGATTCCTCGAGCATGACCGTCTGTCGGTCGTCGAATTCCGTGAACAGGGCGGCCAGGAGTTCCGCACGCGAGGCGAAGTGGCTGTACACCACGGGTTTTGCGACGCCGGCATGTTCAGCGAGCCGGCCGAGCGTCAGAGCGTCGGCTCCTTCCGTCCGCACGAGAGCCCAGGAGACCTCCACCAACTGGTCGTATCGGTCGGAGCGAGACAGTCGCGTCCGGGCCATCGGGCACCTCCTTGCGCTATATACGAACAGTAACCTACTCTTGGTACATAGCCGCTTCTCCTCACCGAAGGAATCAGCCATGACCACACTCGTCGTAGTCTCCCATTCCGACCCCGACTCCCTGACCCACCACGTCGCTCGATCCGTGTCGGACGCGATCCGCGTCGCCGGCAACACCGTCGAGACGGCCGATCTGGCGGCCGAGAACTTCGATCCTCGATTCGAGGACGCAGACCTGAAGTTGTTCCGCGGCAACGGAACCACACCGGCGGACGTGCGTGCCGAACAGGAACGAATCGATCGCGCCGATCATCTGGTTCTGGTCTTCCCGATGTACTGGTGGTCGATGCCCGCGTTACTGAAAGGGTGGATCGATCGCGTCTTCGTCAGCGGATGGGCGTACGAATACAGCCCTGGAGTCGGGTTCGACAAGAAGTTGGACCGACTCACCGTCCACCTGGTTGCCCTTGCCGGCGACGATGCCGACAGCCTCGAGCGCCACGGCGTCGATGCCGCTTTCCGGACGCAAATCGAGCGAGGCATCATCGAATACTGCGGTGCAACAGTGGGATCGACGAACTTCCTGTACGAAACCGATACCAGGAGTCGCGAGGCACTCGATGCAGAGGTCGCCGATCTCGCTTCTGCCATAGCCGACCAGGTGGTCGTCCGACAGAAGGCCCTCGCCTCCGGCTGATCAGATCTCGACGAGCTCGGAGCGCCGCGTCCCCTGGCGACGGATCCATTGCCATTCAGGTCCATTGTCGTTCAGGCGCAACGCTTGTCGAAGTCGGAAAACCCGCCCCGGGAGATCAGGTGGGAGTCAGGCGGAAGATCGGGAATCGACGGCCCTCGGCGGTCTCGACGTATTTCGCGAATCCGGAGGAAGCGTCGAGGAACTTCTGCCAACTGTCGACCCATTCGGCATCGGGGACTTCCGAGGCTTCCACTGCGACGGTCCGTACTTCCCCATCGTGGGGAACCTCGATGTCGACGCGAGGATGTGCGCGCAGATTATGAACCCAGGCAGGGTCTTTGGGTGAACCTGCTGCCGAGCCGACGATCAACCAGCTGCCTTCCCGGGAAATTGCCATCAACGGATTCAGCCGGATCTCGCCACTCTTGGCACCGATCGAGTGCACGACGACGAGGGAGTCGCCGAACCCAGCCGTGGATACGTGCCCACCGTTACTGCGGAACTCCTCGATGATCATCTCGTTGAAGTCGGCCATCCACCGATTATGTCGCGGACAGCGTCGGCGCGGACCGGTTTCTCACCGACGGCTCAGCGGCGACGATTTCCATCACCGCCAACCAAAGGTTAGCCTGTGCTTATGCGCGCCTCGGGCGCGCTGCGCCGTCGGGTGATCCCCGGCGGCTCGTTGCTGTCAGAACCCGAAGGACATCCCACGTGCTCAACGTTCGTCGCCGCGCAGGCACCCTCGCCGCCGCTGCTGCCCTGGTCGGATCGCTCGTCGCGTGCGGAGCCTCCGAGGAGGTTCCCGACGCGGTCTCGGACACCACCGCAGGTGGGACCACCTACCCGTTGACGATCGACAACTGCGGAGAGTCGGTGACCTTCGACTCGGCACCTCAGCGGGTGGTGTCGCTGGATCAGAACTCCACCGAAATTCTCCTCTCACTCGGCGTGCAAGATCGCATGGTGGGCACCGCGTCCTGGACCGATCCGGTCCGCGAGAACCTCGCCGACGCGAACGCCTCGGTTCCCCGACTGGCCGACAACGCCCCCACCTACGAGGTCGTGGTCGATACCGAACCCGATCTCGTCACCGCATCGTTCGGACGCCACTTCGAGCAAGGCGGCGTCGCTCAGCGGTCCCGCTTCTCCGAAACCGGTGCGGCCACGTATCTTTCACCCACCGACTGCGACGCCGGTCGCAGTGTCAACGGGGGCAACACCCGAACGACTCCGCTCACGATGGAGTCGCTGTACCAGGAGATCACCGAACTCGCGGCGATCTTCGACGTCAACGAGCGCGGTGCCGAGTTCGTCGACGAACTGAAGACCCGCATGGCCGACGCCACCGCGACCACTGCCGAATCGGATGTCTCCGTGGCATTCTGGTTCGCGGACACCAAGAGTCCGTACATCGCAGGCGGACGGGGATCGGCCGATCTACTCGCCAGAACGGTCGGTATGACGAACGTCTTCGCCGACACCGACGACGACTGGCCTGCCGTCGGCTGGGAGACCATGGTGGATCGGGATCCGACCGTCCTGGTTCTGGGCGACCTGGCGCGCAACCGTTTTCCCGGTGACCTGCTCGCCGACAAGATCGCATTCCTCGAGTCCGACCCCGTCACCAGCACGATGGCCGCCGTCCGAGACAAGCGCTACATCTCCCTGCACGGTGCGGAGATGAACCCGTCGATCCGGGCCGTCGACGGTGTCGAGAAGGTGTCGGCCGGACTGCGCGACCTGGGACTGTCGTCCTGACCGCGACCATCACCCGCCGGCGCTCCGCCCAGCGATCGCAGACCTCCCGCAACCTGTGGCGTTGGGTGTTTGCCCTGCTGGGCGGGGTCGTGCTGTGCGTGGTGTCGGTCCTCGTCGCCATCACCCTCGGGCCGGCGAACATCTCGCTGGTCAACGTGCGCGACGTGGTGCTCAACCATCTCGGCATCACCGACATCCCGGTGAAGGTATCGAAGAACGCGATCATCTGGGAGGAGCGGCTCCCCCGTGCGCTCGTCGCTGCAGCCAGTGGCGTCGGACTCGGCATCTGCGGTGTCATCATGCAGTCGCTCCTGCGTAATCCCCTGGCGGACCCGTTCGTGCTCGGTGTCTCCTCGGGTGCCTCGACGGGTGCCGTCGTGGTCGGTGTCCTCGGTGTCGGCGGGGCCGCGCTCGGGCTGTCCGGTGGTGCGTTCATCGGTGCACTCGTTGCGTTCGGCCTGGTGTTGTTTCTCGCCCGAATGTCCGGCAGCGGAAACGATCGCGTGATTCTCGCCGGTGTTGCAACCACTCAATTGTTCTCGGCCCTGACGTCTTTCGTGATCTTCGCCTTCGCCGACTCGGACGAGACGCGCGGCGTGATGTTCTGGCTGCTCGGTTCGTTCGAGGGTGTGCGATGGAACGACGTGGTGCTGTGTGTGACCGTGGCCGGCATCGGCGCGGTGGTGTGTTGTTACTACGCGTACGTGCTCGACGCGTTCGCGTTCGGCAACTCGGTGGCGTCCTCGCTCGGCTTCGACGTCAAGAAGGTCCGATTGGCTCTGCTCGTCGGCACCGCCCTGATCACCGCGACATTGGTCAGCGTCGCCGGTGCGATCGGCTTCGTCGGGCTCATCCTGCCGCATGCGGCTCGACTGCTTGTGGGGCCCAACCACAGCCGCCTCGTACCCACCACTGCCGTCATCGGCGCGATCTTCATGGTGTGGGTCGACGCCGTCTCCCGGGTCGCGTTTGCTCCGACCCCACTTCCGGTCGGCGTCGGAACGGCGTTGGTCGGCGTTCCGGCCTTCATCGCGATCATGGCTCGAAGGAGGGGGATTCGATGACACTGCACGCATCGAACGTGTCCTGGAAGCGCGGTGGCGTCCTGGTGGTCGACGGCGTGACCCTGCATCCGGGGCCCGGTCGCATGGTGGGACTGTTGGGCCCCAACGGTTCCGGTAAGTCCTCACTGCTCCACCTGATGGCCGGGGCCGCATCACCCACCGCTGGTGTCGTCGAACTCGACGGTGCGGAGCTCGGTTCGCTCAAGCGCAGACACATCGCCCGCGCGGTCGCAGTCGTGGGTCAGCACGCCCACACGGACGTCGATGTGACGGTCGGAGACGTCGTGCGTCTGGGACGCATCCCGCATCGCGGGGCTTTCGGTGGAAGCGACCTGGACGACGACGCCGTGGACGATGCACTCGCGCAGACCGGACTCACCGACAAAGCGGATCGATTGTGGCGCACGCTCTCCGGTGGTGAGCAGCAGCGGGCGCACATCGCTCGCGCACTTGCCCAACAGCCCCGCGAGATGTTGCTGGACGAACCCACCAACCATCTCGATATCCATCACCAACTCGAGCTGTTGGCCCTCGTTGCGCGCCTGCCGATCACCAGCGTCGTCGCGCTCCACGACCTGAACCTGGCGGCGATGTTCTGCGACGAGGTCCTGGTGCTCAAGGACGGCAGGGTCGTCGCGGGCGGCACACCCGCGGAGGTGCTGACCGAGGAACTGATCGCCGAGGTCTACGAGGTACGAGCGCGGGTATCCGACGACGGCGACGGGCGCGTACACATCCGCTTCGATGCGGGCACCGTGCACGAGTTGTTCGAGGCCGACCGCCGGGTACTCGGCACCTGAAAGGTTCGCGATGCTGTGCCCTCAGGGTTGGGTACGGAAATTCGTGGTAATCCTTCTGTCATGACCGACTCCTCGCCGCAGCCGACGGTACCGTCCACGGGCCTGCCCGCATTCGGGTTCGAGACGACCTTTGCCGACGAGGTTCCTGGACTGACAGTGCCGTGGCAGGGCACCCACGCGCCGGATCCTCGGGTGCTGATTCTCGACGATGACCTCGCTCGGTCTCTCGCGCTCGACCCGACGTCGCTGCGCACGGCCGAGGCAGCCGGTGTGCTGTCCGGGTCGATTCCTCCGGCCGAATCCGCCACTGTGGCAATGGCGTACGCGGGTCATCAGTTCGGCAATTTCGTTCCCCTGTTGGGGGACGGCCGAGCACTGCTGCTCGGCGAGCTGCGCGATGATCGGGGCCATCGAGTCGATCTGCATCTCAAGGGGTCCGGCGCTACCCCGTTCTCGCGTGGGGGCGACGGGAGAGCGGTAGTGGGAGCCATGCTGCGCGAGTACCTCATCAGCGCAGCGATGCACGCGCTGCACATTCCCACCACACGTTCGCTCGCCGTCGTCACCACCGGTGAACAAGTGGTGCGAGAAGGAGGTCCGCAGCCCGGGGCAGTGCTTGCCAGGGTCGCGTCGAGCCATCTGCGGGTGGGCACCTTCGAGTTCGCGGCTCGGCGCGAGGGGCTCACGCAGCCCCTCGCCGACTACGCGATAGCCCGCCACTACCCGGCACTGCTCGAGCTGCCGGTCGAGGAACGCTGTCTCGCCTTCTTCGAGGCTGTCGTCGAAGCCCAGGCATCGCTTGTCGCGCAGTGGATGTCGGTCGGATTCGTGCACGGTGTCATGAACACCGACAACACGACGATCTCCGGGGAGACCATCGACTACGGACCGTGCGCATTTCTCGACTCCTACGATCCGGCTACGGTGTTCAGCTCCATCGACCACGGCGGACGCTATGCCTACGGCAATCAACCCGCAGTGCTCGGGTGGAATCTGGCCAGGTTCGGCGAAACACTACTGCCCCTGGTCGATTCGACGCCCGATACCGCCATCACGGCTCTCACCGCGGTGCTGGACACGTTCGGGGAACGCTACCGCCGGCACTACTCTGCCGCGATGGCCCTCAAGCTCGGCCTGGCAAACGATGGCGCGGACGCGGCGCTCGTCGACGAACTGCATCGGTTGCTCACCGACCACCGCGCCGACTGGACCCTGACCTTCCGTGCCCTCGCCGAGAACCTGCGCGGAGACTCGTCGCCCTTCGACTCCCTCGTTCCACCGGACGCGTCCGCGGAGTGGCTCGAGCGTTGGCGGACAGCCGTTTCGGCACGGGGACAGGACTATTCATCGATCGCCGACGGGATGGATCGCGTCAACCCCGCCTACATTCCCCGCAACCATCTGGTCGACGCCGCACTCAGGTCCGCGACCGAGGGCGATCTCGAGCCTTTCGAGCGTCTGCTCGACGTCGTCACGACACCGTTCGACCGCCGCGACGAACGGTCCGAGTACGCCCTGCCCGCGCCTGCGAACTTCAGTGCCGGATTTCGGACCTTCTGCGGGACCTGAAGATGTGAAGGGCAGCGCGGTCAGGCAGGCGCAGCGAAGAATTCGAGGGCAATGTTGTCGGGATCGCGGAACGAGATTCCGGACCCGTAGTGCGCGTGTTTGACTCCGCTGTGCGCGATGCCGAGTCGGTCGAGCGTCGATACCCAAGACGTCAGGTCGTCCTGTGTGCAGCCGAACGCGATATGGTCCACGCCCGTTCTCTTCTCGTCGAAGGCACCGGAGACCTGAGCGTCGCCGTGAGTGTGCAATCCGAACAGCATTCCGCCGTCGAGCGCGAACACGGTGTGGTGATAGTTGCCGGATTCTTCGTCCTCGTCGAGTACGGGGGACGCGTCGAACAGTCGTGAGTACCACTCGGTGCTGGCGGCAAGATCGGATACGGTCACGGCCACGTGGGAGAGGCCGGGGAATTGCAACATGCGCTGGTCCTTTCGTCGTCCCCGTCCACGTTAGGCACCGACGTCTGTGTGCCACCCGGGATCAGCGCAATACTGCCCGTTCGGCGGGGTTGTGTTCACGACGTCCGCTGCTGTTCGGCTCTGATCAGGCCGCCGCCGACGATCAGTCGTTGAATCTCGCTGGTCCCCTCGTACAACCGAAGCAGCCGGACATCACGGTAGATGCGCTCCACCGGAACGTCACGCATGTATCCGGCACCACCGTGGATCTGAACGGCCAGGTCTGCGACCTGGCCGACCATCTCGGTGCAGAACAACTTCACCGCGGACGGCGCGATACGGCGGTCGGTTTCCTGCACCCACGCCCGCGCCGCCTCACGCACCATCGCCCGGCCCGCCATGACACCGACCTGTTGATCGGCGATCATCGCCTGCACCAACTGGAAGTTGCCGATCGGCTCACCGCCCTGAGTGGACGACGCGGCATGAGCCACCGACTCGTCCAAGGCACGCTGCGCCTGACCGACGGCCAACGCCGCGATATGCACCCGCCCTCGCGCCAACGACGTCATCGCCGCCTTATACCCGATATCGATCATCGGTCGTTCCGCAGGCTCCACTCCTGCGTCGCCGTTGCCGCCGACCAGTGCATCGGCCCCGACGCGCACGTCGGTGAAGTTCACGTCGGCCGTGCCCGAGCCCTGCTGCCCCATCTTCGCGTCCTTGACTCCCACCTCGATACCGGCCGCGTCGGAAGGGACCAGAAATACTGCAATACCGTTGCCGCTCTGCGGTTTCGGGTCCAATTTGGCGAAGACGACGAACATGTTCGCGATCGGCGCATTGGTGATGTAGCGCTTGCTGCCGTTGATGACCCACCCGGTGCCGTCGATCGTCGCCGTCGTCTTCAACCCCGCTGGATTCGACCCGGCCCCGTCCTCGGTCAGCGCGAAGGACGCAACGATGTCGCCGGTTGCCATGCCCGGCAACCACGTCGCTTTCTGCTCCTTGGAGCCGAACCCCACGAGCACCTGCCCGGCGATCCCGTTGTTGGTGCCGAACATCGATCGCAATGACAACGAGGTGTAACCGAGCTCCATGGCCAGCTCGACGTCCTGAATCAGATTCAGACCCAACCCGCCCCACTCCTGCGGAATCGCGTAGCCGAACAGACCCATCTCCGCGGACTGCTGTCGCAGATCGTCCGGAATCGAATCGTTGTTCATGATCTCCAGTTCACGAGGAACCACACGTGATCGCACGAACTGGGAGATCTGCTTCAACACGTCCGCGAAGACGTCGTCCGGTACATCGGGATTCAGCGTGTCCATGGAACCACTATCCCCCCATGGATGGATCGATTCGTCCGAACCGACGGGATTTTCCTGGCAGGACGGAACCGTCCCACCACATCGGCTCTCCCGTTTCGGATCTCAGCCTCCGATCGGCGTCGGGTATTCGAATCCGGGGAGCTGATCTCCATCTGTGGCTCGAACAGCCGTCACCCAGAAGACGCCCCGAACTGGCCGATTGCCTGCGCGAGATCGATGACGTCCGCATATTTGGCCTGTAGGTCGAGCAGGTTCGACTCGTGCATGCCCGGCTCCCGATCACCGCACGCATCTGCCACCACCAGAGGACGGAAGCCGTGTTGCAGTGCGTCGGTCGCGCTTGCACGGATGCAACCGCTGGTGGTCAAACCACAGATGTACAGCGTGTCGATGCCGCGGGCAGTGAGGGTGGCCGCCAGAGAGGTACCGAAGAACGCACTCGCATACTGCTTGGTCACCACGGTCTCCCCGGCGATCGGACGGGGGTCGACGGGAAATTCGCCCAGTTCCGAGCCCTCCTCGAAGACCGTCAGAGCCGGAATCTTCGTCGTGAAGAGCCCGCCGTCGGTTCCGCCGGGCTGATAGCTGACCCGGGTGAACACGACCGGAACACCGGCTGATCGTGCGGACGAAACCAGCTGTGCCGCAGCCTCTACTGCCGCTTCCACCGGGGCACGTAGGGGCGAGCCGTCCACCAGGTAGGCCGCGACGATGTCGACCACCAGAACCGCCGGGCTACGGCCGGGGCCCAGCTCACCGGCAAATCCCGATTCCCGGTACGACCCGAGCGTGTCGCTCACGCGCGCACTGCCTTACGGACGTTCACCGGCGGACGCGGTGCGGGCAATCCGGTTTCGGCCTCGCACCGCTCAAGGATCACGTCGATCGACGGCCCCTTGTCGAACACTGCGATCTCCCCGCGCGCGGCAGACATCTCACTGCGCGCGGCCTCGGAGGCGGACGAATCGACGACACCGTCGGCATCGCAGACGATTCCGTAGCCGATGCGGGCACCCTCGGCACTGACCAGGCCCCGCCGAACTTCGAGACCGACCAGTTCGGGATCCCGGGTCAGCGGGTCGCCCCAACCGCCGCCGCCCCACGTGACGAAGTGCAGCACATCGCCTCGTCCCACCGGCACCTCGTGAATCTTGCTGGCCAACACCTCGACCTCACCCGACGCTCGGACGATCCACTTCTTCCCTCGCGCACCGGGTTTGCCTCCGTTGACACCCCACGGATACGTGAGCCACCTGTCGTCGTGAATGGCGATGGTGCCCGGCTCCTCGAAGTAGTACGCCACGTCGACGCCGTTGCCGCCGCGATGAAGCCCGGCCCCGCCGGTGTCGGTGACGGTCTCCCACCGCTCGATACGCAACGGATAGTAGGACTCGAGGTACTCGCAGGGGATGTTGACGAACGACGGCCACAGCGAGTGACCGTCCGGCCCGTCTCCCATCGGACGACCGGGGATACCTCCGAATCCGATCGAGTACAGCTGGAACCACTCCCCGTCCCGCGCGCCCCCGTCGTAGTGACCGGAGTACATGAAGTGCGGCGACGACGAGAAGCCTGCGGCGTTGAGAATCTCGGGGTTGTTCTTACCCAGCAGCCCACCGAAAAGGTCGAAGACACGGCCGATTCCGTGGTTGCGGCCGTTGAGTGCAGCCGGATAGCGCGGCTTCCAGAACGAGTCCTCTGGAATGGTCACGTCGATCAACGGATAGAAGCCGTCGTTCCACAGAATCTGCGGGTCGGCCACGGTGATGACGTAGATGCCGAAGAACATGCGTACGAGATTCTCGTTGATGAAGTAGTTGATCGGCCCGACGGCCTGCGGTGCCGCCTTGCTGAAGTCGAGGTGGATCTTCTCCCCGTGCCGGGTCAGCTCGATGGTCAGTTCGTAAGGGCCGTAACCACATCCGTCATCGCAGATGAAGTCGCTGAACTCGATGGTCTCGCCGTCGACGAACAGCATCGCGAGCAGCACCTTCATGGCCTGATAGTTCCTGTCGAGCAACGCGTCGAGCGCCGACAGATACACGTCGACGCCGAACCGGTCGCAGAGTTCGACGATGCGCCGCGACGCGGTGGTGCACGCTGCGACCAGTCCGTTGAGGTCTGCCCGGTTCCAGTCCGGCTTGCGCACCTGATTGAGAATGATGTCCAGCGCGGTCTCGTTCAATTCGCCTGCGCTGTACAGCTTGAAGGGCGGAATGATCACGCCTTCCTCGAAGATCGTGTGCGCGTCCGTCGGCATGGACGACGGCGTCTTACCTCCGACGTCGGCCATGTGCCCGAACATCGACGACCAGCCGACGACGCGTCCGCTGTGGAAGATGGGCAACACGATCAGCCAGTCGTTGGCGTGACTGATGGCAGCACCACACGCGTAAGGATCGGAGGTGAGCAGGATGTCGCCCTCGCCGACGGTGCCGGAGAAGTTGTCGAGGAAGTCGGGAACGGACAGGCCGAACTGCCCAACCACCATTTTGCCGCTCGGATCGGCGATGAGGGGGAATTCGTCGTGCTGTTCGCGGATACCCGGTGACAGTGCCGTTCTGAAGAGGACCTCGTCCATCTCGGCGCGGGCGTTTCGCAAGGCGTTCTCGATGATGTCGAGCGTGATCGGGTCGACGGGAACCGTGGTGAACGGGGTCTTCGAGGTCTCGATGATGGTGGCCATCAGCTCTCCTGCAGTCGAGTGGTGCGATGGGTGTCGTCGGTGCCGACGGGGTTGATGAGAAGGCATGCACTGCGGTGGACCGTGGCCGTGTGTCCGGACAGCACCAGCGTGGTGGAGTCCATCTCCGTGATCACTGCCGGACCCGTCACGACGTTGCCTGCCAACAGTTTCGAGCGGTCGTAGATGCCGGCCTTTGCGTACTGCCCGTCCATCCACACGTCGTTCGTGGTGATCAACGCCGCGGACGGATCGTCGCCACCGTCCTCCAACGGCTGGAACGCCACCTCGGGGCGTGGACCACTGACCGTGACCCGGAGGTTGATGACCTCGCGTTCGTTCTTGAGCAGGAACGAGAACAGTCGCTGGTGTTCGGCGTCGAAGGCAGAGCCGAGAGTGGACAACAGCTCCCCCGAATCGAGGGCGGACGCGTCGAGGTCGACGGGAATCTCGAAACCCTGCCCCTGATAGCGCAGGTCCACCTGGTAGGTGGCGGTCTGCTGGTCTGCTGGCACCCCCTCGGCCGAGAGCCTTTCCGACGCCGCTTCGGCCAATTCGGCAAGAGCTGTGCGCAACTCGCCGTCGTCGATGTCGGAGAAGGCACGAACCATGGTGCGCGCAGCCTCGTCCCGAAGACACGTCGTGGCGTCGCCGTACGCGCAGAGGACCCCGGGCGACGGCGGGACGATCACCGGCCACGACCCGGTCAGTCGACCCAGCGCGTTGGCGTGCAGCGGCCCGGCACCGCCGAACGAGACGAGTGCGAAATCGCGAGGGTCGTAGCCCTGCTGCACACTGACCAATCGCAGTGCGCCGAACATGTTCTCGTTGACGATGTCGACAATTCCGGATGCGGCTTCCTCCGGACCGGCCAAGCCGATGGCCTCGGCGATCGTCGCCACCGCGGTGCGACTCGCGTCGGCGTCGAGATCTACCTCCCCGCCCGCCAAGGAGGCCGGGAGGTAACCGAGAACGACGTTCGCGTCGGTCACCGTCGGGTCGGTTCCGCCTTTTCCGTAGGCGGCAGGCCCGGGGTCGGCCCCGGCCGATTGCGGCCCGACCCTCAATGCTCGCGTCAACTCGGGCACGTGCGCGATGGAACCGCCACCGGCACCGACCGTTCGCACGTCCACGCTCGTCGCGCGGACGGCGAGGTCGCCGACCTTGGTCTCACGGCCGATACGTGGTTGCCCACCGAGCACGAGGGCGACGTCTGTGGACGTCCCGCCCATGTCGAAGGTGAGAAAGTCGGAGAAACCGGCTTGCTCGGCGAACCACACGGCCCCGGTAACCCCACCCGCCGGACCCGACAACAGCAACGACACCGGCGCCTCCGATGCCTTCGCCGACTGCACCAGTCCGCCGTCACTTCGTAGGATCGACAGCGGAGCCTTGATCCCCCTGTCCTGCAACGAGTTGTCGAGATTGCGTACGTATCGCGACACCTCGGGCTGAACGTAGCTGTTGGCCACGGTGGTCAGGGTCCGCTCGTACTCCCGCATCTCGGGCAGGACCTGACTGGAGATGGAGATCGGAATGCCCGGGAGCTCGTCGGCAGCCCACTCGGCGATCTTCTTCTCGTGTGCGTCGTTCGCATAGGAGTTGATGAGCGAGATCGTCAGCGCTTCGATACCGGCACCGGCGAGGCGACGCAACTGACCCCGCGCCTGGTTCTCGTCGAGCGCCGTCACCTCGGAGCCGTTCGCCGCCAGACGACCCACGACCTCGACGGTGTTCTCCAGCGCTGCAAGCGGTTCGGGCTTCGGCCAGATGATCCATCCCGCCAACCCTCCCGGTACGTACGATCTGGCGATCTGCAGGACCTGCCTGAACCCGTCCGTGGTGACGAGTCCGACGCGCGCTCCCCGGCCCTGCAGGATGGCGTTGGTCGCCACCGTGGTGCCGTGGAGCACCTGATCGATCTCCGACGGTTCGATGCCGGCCTTCGAGCACACTTTGTCGATGCCGTTCAACACCCCGACGGACTGATCGGCCGGCGTCGACGGAGTCTTGGCTCTGTAGGTGGTACCGGTCGTTTCTTCGAGAAGCAGAACGTCGGTGAAAGTTCCGCCGACGTCGACTCCGAGTCGATAGCGCATGATGATCTCCGGTGGTGTGCGGTGCGGTGAGTGAGGACGATGCGGTCGAGCTCAGATGATGCCGCGGTCGACGAGCGCAGCCCGTTCGGCCTCGGTGAGACCGAGGAGCGATCCATAGATGTCCGAGTTGTGTTCTCCCAGTTCAGGTCCTGCATGCCGGACGGCTCCGGGGCTGTCGCTGAGCTTGGGCACGACGCCCGCCATCGGGATTTCGCCGAAATCGGGATGGGCCAGGCGCACGATGGCGTCGCGGGCCGCGAAATGCGGATCGTCGAACATATCGCGAGCGGTGTAGATGCGGCCGGCGGGAACACCGGCCTCGTGGAGGATGTCGAGAACCTCGTCGGTTCCCAGATCTGCGGTCCATGCCGAGATGACGTCGTCCAGTTCGTCCATGTTCACCCCGCGTGACGCGTGGTCGACGTACCGGGGATCGGATACGAGATCGGCCCGCCCCATTGCGGTGATCAAACGGGCGTACACCGAATCCTGGTTCGCGGCAACCAGAATCATCTCGCCACCCCTCGTGGGGTAGACGTTGCTCGGCGCGATGTTCGGCAGCACCGATCCGGTGCGTTCGCGCTGGTAGCCGCCGATCTCGTATTCCGGGAGCAATGATTCCATCATCGCGAGCACGGCCTCGTAGATCGCCGAATCCACCAGTTGCCCACGCCCCGTTCGCTCCCTGTGGTGCACGGCCGTGAGGACGCCGATCGTCGCGAACACCGCGGCCAGGGAGTCGCCGAGCGAGATTCCGGCCCGAGAGGGTGGCAGATCCGGATTACCCGTCACGTATCTGATTCCGCCCATCGCCTCACCGATCGAGCCGAACCCGGCGCGGGGAGAGTAGGGCCCGTCCTGGCCGTAGCCGGTGACTCTGGCCATGATCAGGCGTGGGTCCAGTGTGCGCAGATCCTCGTACCCTAGCCCCCATCGCTCGAGAGTGCCGGGGCGAAAGTTCTCGACGACGATGTCCGACTTACCGATGATGTTGCGCGCCAACGCTTGTCCTTCTTCGGTGCGGAGGTTGCATGTCACCGACTTCTTGTTCCGCGCCACCACCGGCCACCACAGCGACTTGCCGTGGGGTTTTTCCCGACCCCATTGCCGCATCGGGTCACCCTTGCCCGGCGGCTCCAGCTTGATCACCTCGGCTCCGAAATCTGCGAGGAGTTGTCCGCAGAACGGTCCTGCCAACAACTGACCCATCTCGACTACTCGTAGGTCTGACAACGGCCCTGTTGCGGCCTCGCTCATTCGGACTCCTTGGCTTCGTCGGGCGTGAGAGATTGCAGTAGAACGTGTTTCGCTGCGCGGACGTGCGCCCGCATGACCGAGTCGGCCCAGATCTCGTCTCCGCTTCTCAACGCGGCCACCAGATCTCGATGGTGTGCGTGGCTGCGGGAGAGATCGGCAGGCGAGTAGCGGTGAAAGGTGCGCATCACGAGGGGGAGTTGGATGACCGCGCTCAACATCGTCAGCAGGCGCGTGCTGGCGGCGGCGGTACGCACGATGGCATGGAACTCGTCGTTCAACTGCGCCATCAGGTCGAGCCTCTGGCCGGCGTCTCCGGCCGCCGACGATTCCATGAGATCGCAGAGTTCGCTCAGCCGGTCGAGGTCTTTCTCCTCGATACGACGAGCAGCGCGAGCGGCAGCCATGGCCTCCAGCGTCATACGCAGGTCGTAGATCTCCTCGAGATCGTCTGCAGTCCAGGTGTACACACGGGCTCCGCGATGCGGAACCACCTCGACGAGCCCTTCCATCTCCAGCTGCCGCAGGGCCTCACGAACGGGCGTCCGACTGGTCTCGGTCAGCTCGGCGATATCGACCTCACCCAGCCTGGCACCGGGCGCGTACGTGCCCGCAATGATCCCCTCCCGGAGGTGGGAATACACACGATCCACGGCTCTGGCCACTGAAGGCCTCCGATCGAAGATGGGCTGGTTGTTCACAACTTAGGACCATCCCCACCTCCTGTCCACGAGAATCGCAAATTTTCCCCGAAAGAAACACAGGTGTTGCATACAACGAGAGCGGGGAGAAGGATCGTGGGATGACGTCTGTGCAACTTGTCGAGGTGGGCCCGCGTGATGGATTGCAGAACGAGAAGACTGCATCGTCGGTGGATCAGAAGATCGAATTGATCGCCCGAAGCGTTGCAGCGGGAGCGAGGCGAATCGAAGCGGTCAGCTTCGTAAACCCTCGCCGGGTGCCACAGATGGCCGGGGCCGAGGATGTGATGGCCGGGATCGAACGACGCGACGACGTGTCCTACATCGGCCTCGTGTTGAATCGCCGCGGACTCGACAGAGCGATCGACGCACGCGTGGACGAGGTCAACGTGGTGGTCGTCGCATCCGAGGAGTTCAGCCGGCGAAATCAGAATTGCTCTGTCGCAGAAGCAGTGTCGACTGCGCGCGATGTCATTCGAGACGCCGGATCCGCGGGCTTGGCCACCACCGTCACCATCGCGGCGGCGTTCGGTTGTCCGTTCAGCGGAGAAGTCGATCCTCGTTACGTGGGCGAGATTCTCGCGCAGTTCGCCGACGACCGACCGTCGGAAATCGCCTTGGCGGACACCATCGGCGTCGGCGTACCGGCACAGGTCCGCGTGTTGGCCGACATTGCGAGTGAACGAGCACCGGGAATCCCCCAGCGCTGGCACTTCCACAACACGCGAAACACGGGCTACGCCAATGCGTTGACTGCTCTCGAGACGGGTGCGCGAGCGCTGGATGCCAGTATCGGCGGCTTCGGGGGTTGCCCGTTCGCCCCCGCGGCAACGGGCAACATAGCGTCCGAGGACCTGATCTATGCACTCGATCGATCCGGAGTCGAAACCTGTGTGCACCAACAGGTTCTGGTCGATGCCGCGGCGTGGCTCGGGAGTGCACTGGGCAAAGAGGTGCCGGCCCTACTCGGACGGGCCGGAGGCTTCCCCGGCGAGTGACGCTGCCTGTCGTCGACACCCCGAGGATCGGCTCCCCAGTTAAGGATATGTGCCTCCGATCGGCGTCGGATATCCGAATCCGGGGAGCTGATCCGCGGCGACGATCTCTCAACGACGGGTCGCGGCGAACACGTCGACCGGGTGGGGCACCCGAGGCCTGCCATCGGCACCGGGCACCGAGACCGCGTCGAGGTAGGCCCGCACAGGACCGTGCAACTCGGGCGTCAGCCGGGCCTGCACCGCGAAGTCCAGCACCTCGTCGGTCGCGGTGGAGAGGTCGACCATCGCATCCAGCGTGACCGAGTCGTCGAGAGCAATCCCGTTGTCCACGAACGCTTTGTCGACGTCGGCGCTGAACCACTGCCGGTGGCCCTCGAGCGGAGGGGCGAGCACACCGACCAGAGCGTTGAGCGCGGCCGACGGTGCAACGGCCACCCACAGTTCGCCGCCGGGCCGCAGCAGGTCGAGCGCGCCGCGCAGGGTTGCCCCCACGTCGGCGACGTAGTACATCGAGTGCACGAACATCACGACGTCGAAAGTCTCGTCCACCGGGACGTCGTCGAACGACGCGACGTACGCGTCGGCGTCGAGCTCGTCGGCCGTCAGGGCGGCCATCTTGGCGGCGAACAACGTCGCGCTCCCGGGCCAGGGGTCGATGCCGACGTATCGCACCGGTCGGCCGGGCACCTGCTGCATCAGCCCCGCGGCGAGGCGGACGTCCAGCGAACCGTCACCGCAGCCCACCGACAGCACCGAGATCGGTCCGTCGCCCATCCCTACAAGCCGGCCGGCGAGGTGTTCGGCGATCAGGCCGCGCTGGTCGGAGAGGAGCTCGAAGGCGGCGTGCCCACGAGCGTAGGCGCCAGGCTCGAGACCGGCGAGGGCCGCTGCGCCGCGCCGCCCCGCCCGCAACCCGTCGAGAAGCACGGCTGCGGTGTCGGTCGTCGAAGTCGGAGCTATGTTGGACATTGGACCGAGTCAACCACGACGCCCCATCCGGTGCATCGAGGTCGGCTTCCTAGGAGGAATCGCGTGAGCAGCGGAGACACAGCCGAACGCAGTCTCGAGCACTGGAGCGAGGCCGGACGCACGGGCATGGAGGCCTTCTACGCCCTGGCCACCGAGGACTATCACCAGCTCGCATTGGCAGCCGATTGGCCAGCCCTGCTCGCCGAGCACGCGCACGAGGGCTGGTCGTTGCTCGACGTGGCCTGCGGCAGCGGCAAGTTCCCCACCGCACTGCGCCGCTACACCGATCTGTCGGCGGTGCCCGAGCTGGCCTACGACCTGCTCGACCCGTCTGCGTTCTCGGTGGCCGAGGCGCGTGGTGCGCTCGGTGCTCCGTTCGTGCCTCGGGAGGACTTGGTGATGACTCTGCAGGACCTACCCGCCGATCGGAGCGGGTACGACATCGTGTGGGCCACCCACGCGCTGTACGCCCTCCCGCCGGCCGAGTTGGACAGCGCGGCCGAACGGTTCGTGGCTGCGCTGGCCCCCGGTGGCCTCGGTCTGGTCGCGCAAGCCACGGCGTCCTCCCACTACCTTGCGTTCTACGACGCCTTCCGCGCCGGCGTGCGCGAAGCAACGCCGTACACGACGGCCGAGCAGGTGCGCGACGCACTGATTCGAGCCGGCGCGGACGTGCGCGACCAGCGCGTCACGTACACCACCGGAACATCGGATCGCGCTGTCGCCGAGGGCTTTCTGCAGCGCTGCGCCTTCGACGACTCCGTGTCGCTCGACGAGATGGAGGCGGCACCGGTGCTGGGCGACTACCTCGCCTCCTGCCGCGACAAGTCCGGTTCCTACACCTTCTCCCACGAGGCGGCGCTGCTGTGGCTGTGAACCCGTCGACCAACGAACGCCTCCCCGAGCAGAACCGCGACGGCGGCATCGATCAGGACTGGGCCGGCAACGATCAGGACTGGTGGGACTGGTACGTCACGCTGGCCGCCAACGACACCGCACCCGCCGAATTGGTCGACGGGCCGGGCCTACCCGATGTCGACGCGGCCACGGACGAGCAGGTCGAGCGTGAGCTTGCCGAGCCGTACGACCTCTCCCCTGCTGCGGTCGAGGCCTTCACTCGCGATGCCTTCGTACGGCTGCCCGCGGTGCTGTCGCCTGCCGTTGTGCGACGCCTCGCCGAACGCCTCGAGGAGCTACTGCGCGCCGAGCACGGCGAGAACGTGTCCGGCCGGTTCACCGCACTCGAGCAGATGTGGTTGCACGACGATCTGATGCGCGCGGTGGCGCTGTCGCCCCGGATCGGAGGGCTGGCCACGGCGCTTTTGGGTGAACCGGCTGTGCGGCTCTACCACGACAACGCGCTGTCCAAGGAGCCCGGCTGCGGCCGCACACCGTGGCATCACGACGCGGAGCATTTCCCGCTGCAGACCACGCAGGCGGTCACCGCGTGGATGCCGATGTCGGCGATCCCCGGCCGGATGGGTCCGCTGTCGTTCGCACGTGGCCGAGAGGTACTGAACGAGGTTGCGGACCTGGAGTTCGACAAGGTCGGCACGTCCTACGACGAGGCCGTCGCTCATCGCTTCGTCGACCGCGGCGTTGCGGTGGAGTCCGAGCCGTTCGCGGTCGGCGACGTGTCCTTCCATTCCGCGCTGTGCTTCCACACTGCGGGGCCGAACCGAACGACACAGCCACGCCGAGCTTTGGCCACCACCTACTTCGCCGACGGGGCTCGGGTTGTGGACTCGCCCACGCTGATCAGCGGCACCTGGCGCGAATTCTTACCCGGCGTGGAGCCCGGTGGCCTCGCGGCCTCCGAACTCAACCCAAAAGTGGGCCGCCGAGACTGATCCGACGGGTTCAGTGGACATACGTACACTGGAAACGGTGGGGACGAAAACTCAGCGCACACAGGAGTTGGGCGAACTCGGCGAGCTCGCCCTTCGAGAACTGGCGTCGGCCGCGGGTGGTGTTCGCGCAGTTCACTCCGCAATCGCGCGACGAACCTTCGCTGCCGTGCGGCTCGGCGTCGGTCCCGCGGTTCTACCGACACAGCTGATGCACGACGCGATCGCCGCGGGCACCTACTCGAGCATCGTGGCCGCGTGCCGCGGCGCAGCCAAGGCTGTCGGTGCCTTGACCGACGGCGACGAAGCGACGGAGGACGACCATCGCCCGTCGCCGTCGCACACTGTCCTCGGGGCCCAGACCATCGCTGTGCTGCACGGCCTGATCGGCGACGACATGGAGCAGACCGCCCGGGTCCTCGCCTATCCGATGTCGATACGCGTCGACGGACGCCCGGTGCTCCCGAAGTACCGCGCTCTGGCTGCGGCGTTCCCCGACGCGGGAGCGCACCTGGTGCTGTTCTTGCACGGGCTCGTCGAGACCGAGTCCGCGTGGCGGCTCGGTGGGCGGCCCACGTACGGGGAGCGGCTGGATTCCCAAGCCGACACCACTTCGATCTTCTTGCGTTACAACACCGGACGTCGCATCGCCGCGAACGGTGCCGAACTGTCGGACCTACTGGAAAAGCTCGTGACGGCATGGCCTGTCAGGGTGCACCGAATCACGTTGGTCGGCCATTCCATGGGAGGCCTGGTCTCGCGCAGCGCAGCTCATCACGCTGCCGAGACCGGCCGCCGGTGGGTGGACCTGTTGACGGACGTATTCACCCTGGGGACACCGCATCTGGGTGCGCCACTCGCACACGGCGTACATCTCGCCGTCGCGGCTCTGGCCCTCGCGCCCGAGACCCGGCCGTTCGCGAACCTCCTGGCGCGTCGCAGCGCCGGAATCCGCGACCTGGTCCACGGATCGATCACCGAGGCAGAGGGACATCCCAGCTACGCCGACGGATTCGACGTCGGAGCAGCCGCGGACATCTCGGTTCCGGAGGGAGTTCGGCATCATCACGCCTCCGCGGTCGTCACCGGAAACCCTCGACACCCGGTAGGGATCTTCGTCGGCGACGGCCTCGTCCGTACCGACAGCGCCGGCGGCCGGAACAAATTGCGCGACATAGGACTTCGTCCGGACGACGGTCTGGCGATCAACAGCACGCACCACTTCACGTTGCTCGACGACGAGCGGGTGTACGGCTGGATGCGACGCGCATTGGCCGGCCCGTCCTCCGAATCGGCCACCTGGCTATAGATTTTCGGCCTATTCGGTCCATCGATAGTCGAGGAACTTCCCGTCGAACGTCACCACGACGCGATCCCCGTCCTCGTGCCGGCGTCGTTCGATGTTCATCGTGAAGTTGATGGCACTCATGATGCCGTCGCCGAATTCCTCGGCGATCAGTTCTTTGAGCGCGGGTCCGTACACCTCCAGCGCCTCGTGGAATCGGTAGACCGTGGGGTCCGAGGAGATGTCGAGTGATCCGCGATAAGGAGCGAGGGTCAGCTCGAACAACGAGCCCTCGGGCATCCCGAGCTTCTCGGCGAGCACATCGGCATGAGCGACACTGAGGGGATGCTGGCCGTAAAGTGCCGACACCGTCCAGGCCACCGGCATGTCGATGGCTTCTGCCAAAGCGGCCCAACTCAATCCGGCACGCACACGTGCCAGTCGAATCTCACCGATCAACGGTTTACCTGCAAAGTCGGTCAACAGCTCTCTCCTTCGTGGTCGTTCTACAAGCGCACACCCGATTGGGCCTGGACTTCCAGTCTCAGCGGCATACAGCCGTCTCGCAACATCTGGCATCGACCACGTGCGCGTTGTCCGATCACGGATATGGTGGCTGTTTCCGGCACGGACACAACGAAAGTACTGACGACATGACGCAACTCGGCCTCGGCCTTGCCGCACTCGGACGTCCCGAGTACCTGACGATCGGGCACTCGAAAGCTGTGGACGGGCGGTTCGATCCGGCAGCCCTGGAACAACTGTGCCACTCGGTACTCGACGCGGCGTGGGACAGCGGAGTTCGTCACTTCGACGCCGCTCGGTCCTACGGCTTGGCCGAGCGGTTCCTCGGCAGCTGGCTGTCTCGGCATCCGAATCGGCGTCAGGACCTGGTGATCGGCTCGAAATGGGGCTACGCCTACGTCGCCGATTTCCAGCGGGGTGCCGCAGAACACGAGGTCAAAGAGCACTCGCTTGCACGGTTGGCCGAACAGTGGCCCCAGACCCTGCGCGATCTCGGCGGCGCGCCGGACCACTACCTGATTCACAGCGTCACCCCGGACAGTCCAGCTCTGAGCGACACTGCACTGCTCGACGATCTGCGCGCCATTGCCGACAGCGGCACCCGAATCGGCATCAGCACCAGCGGGCCGCATCAAGCCGACGTGGTGCAGGCAGCGCTGGACATCGGAGTGTTCGGCTCGGTGCAGTCGACGTGGAACCCGCTCGAGCCGTCCGTCGGCCCCGCCCTCGAACGCGCACACGAGGCCGGTTGGTTCGTCGTCGTCAAAGAGGCGATGGCCAACGGCCGACTGGTGGCAGAAGATTCCCCACTCGCCAGGGTCGCGGATTCCGCCGGGGTCGGCCGTGACGCAGTCGCACTGGCGATTGCACTCGCGCAACCGTGGGCCGATGTCGTGCTCTCCGGCGCGGCGACTGTGACGCAACTCGAGCAGAACATCGCCGCGCTGTCGATCGACCGCGAACTGATCACGGCGAGCGATCTGAAACTTGCGGAAGACCCAGAAGGTTACTGGGACAACCGATCACGAATGGCATGGACATGACAGCTCTGTAGAGCCTCCTCGCGGGATCGTATCAGCCGCTGCGGCTCGGCCGCCTCGAATCGGCTCCTCCGTTTCGGAAACCCGACTCCGATCGGCGTCGGGTTTTCAGAAGCGAGGAGCTGATCTGCTGCGAAGGGTGCCGCGAGCGCAACAACAGGATCGAAGCGCGGAGCCTCCTCACGGGATCGATCCGTTGACCGCTCGCTTGCGATGGGTCGTACCCGCGCTTGTCGAGCCGGTGTCACGTGGCGTCGAAGCGTTTGGGACGATTCGGACATGACGACGAACCGGCAGACGCCCTCCGGCCATGGTGACAAGGAGCAGGATCGACCCGGACTCGATGAAGTTGTCAGGGGGCGGCCGCCGGCGACGGAATTGGCGGCCAACGTCGTGCGCGGCGGTCTGATCGGTCTGGCGGAAACGGTCCCCGGGGTCTCGGGCGGCACGGTCGCCCTGGTCACCGGCATCTACACCAGGGCCATCGCGTCGGCGAAGCATCTGACGGACATCCCCAAGGCCGTGGTGAAGCGGTCCGACGTGCGCGCCGAGGTCCGTCAGGTCGATTGGTGGCTGCTCGTCACGGTCGGCGTCGGCATGCTGTTGATGGTGTTCTCGGTGGCGGGGATCATGGCGGACTTCGTCACGGATCAGCCCGTCTACTCCAAGGCACTGTTCATGGGCATGATCGCGATGTCGGTGGCGATCCCGTTCATGGAGATCAGCCGCGGTGCTTTCCCCACCACCCGGTCCCGACTGTCTGCCGTGGTTCTGTTCGTCGTTCTCGCTGTCGGGGTCGTCGTTCTCACGTCGCTACCCGGGGTCCAGCCGTCGAATCCATCGTTGATTCTGGTGTTCTTCGCCGCGACGATCGCAATATGTGCGCTCGTCCTGCCAGGCGTATCGGGGTCGTTCTTTCTGCTTGTCATCGGCCTGTATGCGCCGACGCTCACGGCCGTGGACGAGCGGAACCTGACGTATCTGGCCGTCTTCGCACTGGGCGCTCTGGTGGGGTTGGTCAGCTTCGTTCGAGTGCTCGAGTGGTTGCTGGCGAACTACCACGATCTGGCGATGGTCGCCGCTGCCGGCCTGCTGTTGGGGTCGTTGCGTGCACTGTGGCCGTGGCAGGGCGAGAACAGAGAGCTGCTGGCCGTCGGCAACGAATGGCCCGCTGCATTGGGATTGTTTGCCATCGGAGTTGCGGTCGTCGCTGTGGTCGCCATCGCTCAGCGGCGACTGGCAGCCACGCGTACGTCCTGACGTAACGGCAGGCGTAGCCGACCATCCACGCACCTCGTCGGAATCCGCACCGCCTATAGGTGCCGTGAATTCCCACGAGGGGCGTATATGCGCGCGAACCCTCCGCACAGACACAAAAACTCCGACCCCAGCAGCGGGATCGGAGCAGTGGAGCCTCCTAACGGGATTGAACCGTTGACCGCTCGCTTACAAGTATGTTGCGAGACAACCAGATACGTCCGCATGGAACCACCACAGACCCTCTTACCTGTGTCAATCGTCCAGGCAGCACCACCCGAATCCACGTCCGTTCATACCGACATGTGACACGCTCGTGACACCGAGACCTGCTCCGAAAGTCCGTCGAGAGCGTGGTCAATCCGACTAAACACGCGCTGATGCGAAGCAGCCTGCACCCGCCCGCCCGCCGTCCGCGATCCACGAAATTCCACGCTCTCTGTGTAGGTCCCAACCGTCGCCCCTAGGGTTCTGACCGTTGTCCAACAGCTGCCGACCGGATAGTCGGCTCAACACATGCAGCTATCGGCCGTCACAGAACGGGTCGAGTACGAACAGAAACCACATTCTGCACGACACGGACAACCAAGGTGTCCACGACGGTGGGTCCATCGCGGATTCGACATTGGGCATACCGATATCCACGTCGTGGACAACGAACCGGGCCGCCCATGCAGAAACTCACAGTCCACGTTGCTCCAATTTTCTGGTGCGGATGACGTTAGGAGGGAGTGTCAGATTAACGGTGGATCCGACCTTGGCGTCGGTTAGTTTCCGTTCGGGGTGATGCGTCCTTCGAAGG